>NZ_JAUOQO010000004.1:0-292795 GCF_030547725.1 Staphylococcus pasteuri
GTTCGACTAGCACGAGTACGTCACTTTCTGATAGTACGAGCACTTCGTTAAGTGAATCATCTAGTACGAGCACGTCACTTTCTGACAGTTCTAGTACGTCATTGAGTGGTTCGACTAGCACGAGTACGTCACTTTCTGATAGTACGAGCACTTCGTTAAGTGAATCATCTAGTACGAGCACGTCATTTTCTGACAGTTCTAGTACGTCATTGAGTGGTTCAGCTAGCACGAGTACGTCACTTTCTGATAGTACAAGCACTTCGTTAAGTGAGTCATCTAGTACAAGTACTTCTACTTCGGATAGTACAAGCACGTCATTAAGCGGTTCGACTAGTACGAGCACGTCTATAAGCGATAGTGCAAGCACTTCAACGTCTGATAGTACTTCAACATCAACATCTATAAGTCAGTCACAAAGCCATACAAATAGTACTTCATTCAGTGATTCAACAAGTGCTAGTACGTCTACGTCTGAACCAACAAGTCATAGTGATTCAACTAGCGATAGTAGATCAGCAAGCAATAGCCATAGTACGTCTGAAACACCAAGTCATAGTGACTCATTCAGTCATTCAATGAGTGGTAGTAACTCAACTAGTAGTAGCACATCAACATCTTCGTCTATTAGACCAAGTGAAAGTGCATCTACATCTCAAAGTCAAAGTATGAGTACATCAACATCAGACAGTACATCTCAATCTAACTCATCAAGCATGAGTACATCATCTAGTGAGGCAAATATCATTGATCCAACACACCAATCATCTGAAACACAACATCACAATACTAAAGATGATTCAGAAGCATTACCTGATACTGGTGAAAATGATAACCAATCTAAAGGATTATTATCTGGACTATTGTCATTGATTTTTGGTCTTGCTATATTTAGAGAATCTAGAAAAGATAAAAAAGATCGTAAAGAAGATAAAAATAACTAAGTAAAATAAAATAGAGGCGAAAGCATTATTATTTCAAAGTACTTTAATGACTACTAAATAATGAGCGCTTTTGCCTCTTTATAATCATTTTAAGAAGAGGATTATTATGGGAAATAAGATGAACTTCAAAAACATTAAAAATATTGAATATAAAATTTTATATAAACGGATTCTTTTCACCCTAATGATTATTTTCATATACATATTGGGCAGTAATATTAAAATTGCTGACATGAAATCATCACCACATTCACAAGGTTTTCTGAATCTAGCCATTTCAAATGTTGGTGGCGATATTACAACTCTAAATCTATTCTCATTAGGTTTAAGTCCATGGTTAACTACAATGATTATCATGACTTTACTCACTTATAGAGATATTGAAAAAGGTCAAAAACAAACTCGACTAGAACGTAGTTACAAAGAACGCTTTTTCACTATTTTATTAGCCATTATCCAAGGCTATTTCATTTTAAGCGAGTATATTAATAAAGGTATGATATATCATGCAAACTTTGCTTTATTGTTACTTATCCTATTAACAGGAACAATGTTACTTGTATGGTTAGCTGATCAAAATACAGTTTATGGAATTGCTGGGCCGACGCCTATTGTACTAGCAAGTATTATTAAATCTATTTTTCAAAATAAACAATTCGAGCATATTGATGGAATAACTATAATCATAGGTGGCATTGTGCTTTTTGTCGTACTTGTACTTTTATTATTTATAGAGTTAATTGAATATCACATGATTTATAAAGATATTATGAATATTAGTACGTCTCAAAAGGATACTTACGTTTCTTGGAAGTTAAATCCCGCTGGAAGTATCTCAATCATGTTTAACTTTTCATTATTTTTCTTAGTAGGCGTATTAGTCCATTTAGCTGGTAGATGGATAACAGGTAATGCTAAATATCGTCCTTCATTTTTGGAATTGGATAATCCATTAGGCGTTATTATTTTCATTGTGATGCTCATTGTTTTAAATTATTGTTTATCGAGAATGATGTTAAATGTGAAACGTATAGCTAAAGATTTCCAGAAAAGTGGTAACTATTTTGAAGGTATTTATCCTGGTAAAATGACCCAACATTATTTAAATCATAGAGCTAAGCGAATTAGTGCAATTGGTGCATTTGTCATTGGATTCATTATTAGTTTACCTTTAATTAGTTCGATTTTTATATCTGGTATTTCAGCACAAATTTCGATATTCACTCAATTTATTATTTTGATTTACATTACGATTAATATTGTAGAAACAATACGAACATATTTATATTTTGATAAATACAAATCATTTTTAAACAAATATTGGTAAGGAGTAAGGTATGAAATATTTTGTTCCAGCTTGGTACAACGGAGATAAATGGTGGCGTAATCTTAACCAGCCATTTTACTTAAAAAGTGCAATGATTGAATTTGATGATTCTATTAGTTTAATGTCTATGCACGAAAAAAACGACGAACCTTTCAAACTTTTACATTTAAGTTTTAACCCAAATTTGCGTTTATTTTTGCATAAATATGATTTATATGAAGCGAATGTTTGGTCACTATTTGATGAGATTCAAGATTTCGATCAACTACCATCTCGATCATTTCAATTTGAAGATTTAGAGTGGCCTGAGAATACAGAATTCTTTTATTCACCTTATTTAATACAAGCTATGAAAGATAACTATGAATCTCGCATTTATTTCAATCAAGATGGCTATCTAATAGTAGTAGATGATTATGAAAACAGTATACGTGTACGCAGATATATATTCGATGAACGTGGTTATTTAAGTGCTATACGTTATTACTCAGAAGGTAAAGAGGCATTTCAAGATTATCTAACCGCTTCTGGTGACGTGATTTTACGCGAGAATCTCGAAACAAACCATGTTGAAGTTATGTCCAACCACCAATATAAGTTCAATTCAAATTCCTATCCATCAATGGTTGAGTTAATCGAAGAACGTTTTAATGCATACTGTAATGATGAAATGAATTCGAACGATCAACTTATTGTCGCATCAAATACTTTGCATAATAAAATATTCAACACTATCAGACCTGACGTTCGTGTATGTTATTCCGTTTTTAATAAACGAAATCATACAATTGATGAATCCTTTATTCAAACTATGGCTCACAGTAATAAATGGATTGTTGATACTAAAGAAAATGAAAAAGCATTGAAAAATCTAATTACGAATCAATCATTAAGTCCTGAAATATTAAGACTCACCCCTTTCGATACTCAAACATTATCCAATCTTAGTAGTCAACTAAATGAAACTTACATTGGTCTTTGGATAGATGACATGAATGATAATGATTTACAAAACGTATTACATCATATAATTACGTATCTTAAACGCCATACATCATACAGATTAATCATTTTAACTAAAAAGGATGCTACGCAACTTGAGCAATGGTTATTGAATTTAATTAATGATGTTAACGAAAGCTATAATGAATCTGATGACAATGACCTTGCCAAATCAGAATTAGTACAAGCAAAAGAACCTGAGGAATTTGAAGAACTGATTCAAATTCAATCAGTCCCATTTGAAGAGGATTTGATTAAACTATTATCACGTCTAAGAATTGTGATAGATTTGAGTGCTGAACCTAATTTATACTTACAAATTTCAAGTATCAGTGTTAGAATTCCTCAAATCAATATTCATCAAGGTAGTTATGTCATACATCTTGAAAATGGCTATATCATTCATCAATATGATGATGTTCCATTTGCATTAGATTACTTTTTAAGTACATTAAAGCATTGGAATCACGCTTACACTTATAACACTAATATGATTAATGACTTAGGATCTGGTCATATTATCCAACAACTTGATCGATTTTTAGAAGGTGAGAAATAATGCCACGAAAATTTAAAGCATTACAAATTGGTGGTTCTGATTTAGAACATTTATTTAACCATAGTCCAGAAGTATCTTGGGATTACTTTGATCCGAAGTTGTTCGAATTTGAAAGTAACTATATTGAAAGTATTGAGGAAATTGTTGAAGAGAATGGACAATTCGATCTAGTCTTTATCCAAACCAATTTAACTGATCATTTAGCTAACTTAATTAACATTGTTAGTCGTCCTTATAATACGCTTGTAGATGAAATTTATTGGCCAAGTGGATATGAAGAATTAGATTTAGTACAAAAATATCTTATCCGCCCTATTCATTACAATACAACTGATGAATTACACGATAAACTATTGTCGATTTCATTTCCTGGGCAATATGGGGATAAGGTTAGTCCTGCTCTTACCCATGTGTTTTCACCTAAACATATAAATGTGACTTACTTTGGAAATAAAGAAATACAATTCCAAGGTGATTTTGGTGACCATTTCATACCTATTCTTAATTGGCAACAAAATCTTATCTATGATAAAGATAAAGTCATAGAAGTATGGCCAGAATTTCATACTGAAGGCGACGTAACATTAGAGTATACTTTCAGACTAGTATCATTTAATCCAGAAGAAGGTATACTTGAAACATTTGTGCTGAGTGAAGAGGAACTTAAGGAACCACTTTACTTAAGACGTCGACCGTACTCTGCATATATTTCAACGTCCGTCAAAGCGAAAGGCAATGGCACTATTCATATTGGTGCAGTTCATAAACGTCTGTCACATATTGAATTTGGTCATCTCCTTCTAGGTAGCGAACGTTTTGTTGATGAAAAGCGAGAAGAATTCTTTTATTACTTTAATCCTAGTGATTTTAAGCCACCACTTAATGTTTATTTTAGTGGTTATCGTGAAGCAGAGGGGTTTGAAGCTTTCTACCTAATGCAACAACTAGGTGCGCCCTTCTTATTAGTCAGTGATCCACGTATTCAAGGTGGCGCATTCTATTTAGGATCTGAAACTTATGAAAATGGTATAAAACAAGTCATTAATGATACATTAAATCAACTCGGTTTCAATAAAAGTGATTTAATCTTATCAGGATTATCCATGGGTTCTTTTGGCGCTTTATATTATGGTGCACAGTTAAATCCTAAAGGTATTAATGTCGGAAAACCATTAGTCAATGTTGGTACAATTGCAGAAAATATGAAGTTATTGCGACCTAATGATTTCGAAACGTCTTTAGATATCGCCCTATCATCTAACTATCAATTGTCTGACTCAAATGAAATAAATCATATAAAACAATTAGATAATAAATTTTGGAACGTTTTTTCCAATAGTCATATTAGTGATACAACTATTGCAATCACCTATATGGAAAACGATGACTATGATCAATCTGCGTTTGAAGACTTGTTACCTATATTCAGTCAACAGAATGTCCATTTAATGAATAAAGCTGTGCCAGGACGACATAATGATGACACACCTACCGTAGTTAATTGGTTTATGAACTTTTACCATATATTACTTAAAGATCATTTTGGGAGAGACAGTCATGCAGAATAATCAAAAATTAGAAGTAAGATGGCGAAAAGTAACACGTCATACTTATCAACACGGCGCTACAATACAATTCCATGATAATTACACATATTATGAGAACCAATTGATGCCCTCAGGATTGCAAATCAATTTATGGGAACCTTCAACGTTATTTGATAAAGATGGACATCCGCCTAAACTTCCCATGTTAAAAAGAGGCTATCATTATCATATTTCGTTAAATATCTCAGCAGTTCCTGAGCATAGTGTGTATGTTATTGTGACTTTTTATTTAAAGAATGGCACTCAACTTGAACAAGTCATTATCAAAGAAGATGAAAGTGAATTTAAATATCCTAATGAAGCATATAGTTATGACATTCGACTTATGAACGCAGCATGTCATCATCTTAAATTTAAAAATATTATATTAACCGAATTAGACCATGCAACCGAGATGAGTGATTCTCCAAAGGAACCTCAAGAAAATATTAATGATAATAACAATGACAATCAGACTTCACAATCACATCAAAACGTGACATTGGTCAATCAAATTATGCGACATACTCGTATGAATAGTGATTATAATTAATCTTCGCAATATCACTAAATGAAAGGAGGATAACTATGAATCTCAATGTAAATACCGCCATTAACCATATTAGACTAAAAAAACTATACAAATTGTTGAATCAAATCAATAACTATAGTGAAGAAATGAAGCAACTCACTGACAGCCAATTACAACAAAAAACACTAGATTTTAAACAGCGTTTAAATAGTAAACAGAATACGCTCGATGATTTATTACCAGAAGCCTATGCCGTTATACGTGAAGCTTCACAACGTGTATTAGGTATGTATCATAAAGACGTCCAAGTATTAGGTGCCATTGTGATGCACCAGGGCAATATTTCTGAAATGCAAACTGGTGAAGGTAAAACATTAACGGCTACCATGCCTTTATACTTAAACGCCTTATCAGGCAATTCTGTTTTTCTTATTACAACTAATGATTACTTAGCAAAACGTGACTATTTAGAAATGAAACCGTTGTATGAATGGCTAGGTCTCACTGCATCATTGGGATTTATAGAGAATCCTCAAGGTCCTATATCTAACCAAGAGAAGCAAGCGTTATATAACCATGATATTATTTATACTACCAACGGAAATTTAGGGTTTGATTATTTAATCGATAACTTAGCAGATACTAAAGAAAGTAAATTTTTACCTGAATTATACTTTGGCATCATTGATGAAGTAGATTCAATCATATTAGATGCAGCTCAAACACCACTAGTCATCTCTGGTGCACCAAGAGTTCAATCTAACCTATTCGAAATAGTTAAAGCATTCGTCGCAACACTTGAAGAAGATAAAGACTTTAAAATGAAAAAGACCAAACGTGAAATTTGGCTAACTGAAGAAGGCATTGAAAAAGCAAATACTTACTTTAATGTACCAAATATATATGGAGGTCCATATTTAGATTTAGTAAGGAATATTAACCTTTCCTTACGTGCTAAATACCTGTTTGATATTAATCTAGATTATATTGTTATGGATGGCGAAATTATGCTGATCGACCGTATAACAGGTCGTATGCTACCAGGTACAAAAATGCAAGCCGGACTCAATCAAGCATTAGAAGCAAAAGAAAACTTAGATATTTCAGATGATATGAGTGTCATGGCAACTATCACCTTCCAAAATCTGTTTATGCAGTTTCAACGATTTTCAGGGATGACAGCAACTGGGAAACTAGCTGAAAAAGAATTTTTCGATTTATATTCAAAAATTGTTATCCAAATTCCAACTTCCAGACCAGTTATAAGAGAAGACTTGGCTGATAGAGTATTTGTTAATGAAGACATTAAAAATGATGCCATATTAGAAGAAGTGATTAATTATCATAAAGAACAACGACCTGTCCTTCTGATTACACGAACTGCAGAGGCAGCAGAATACTTTTCAACTGAATTATTTAGTCGTCATATTCCAAATAACCTATTAATTGCACAAAACGTTGCTCGTGAAGCACAAATGATTGCTGAAGCAGGTCAATTAAGTGCGGTAACCGTTGCAACAAGCATGGCTGGTAGAGGTACTGATATTAAACTTTCAAAAGATGTACATGCTCTTGGTGGCCTAACCGTATTAATTAATGAACATATGGAAAATAGTCGGGTAGATAGACAATTAAGAGGCCGTGCTGGACGACAAGGTGACCCAGGTAAATCACAAATTTTTATTTCTTTAGATGATTACCTAGTACAACGTTGGAGTGATTCAAAATTAAAAGACAATCCAACATTAATGAAACAAGATACTGATTATCTATCCGATAGCCCTACTTTTAATAACAAAATCAAGCGCATCGTTAAAAAGGCTCAACGCATTTCTGAAGAAGAAGGAATGAAAGCACGTGAAGCTGCAAATGAATTTGAGAAAAGTATTAGTACACAACGTCAGTTAATTTATAGCGAGCGTAATCGCATATTAGAAAGTGAACATTTAGATACATTAGACTATGACAGTATTGCACGAGACGTATTCAATCATCACTTTAAAAATTATAAAAATAAAAATATAACTGAAAACGACATCACCAAATATATTTATAAAAACTTAAGTTTTAGCTTTAATAAAGATGATTTTGAAATTCATAACCATGATTATGAAGCCATTATCGAGTTATTAATTTCTCAATTTAACCACCAACTAATGCTAAATAAAAATAAGATAAATGATGAGGAATTATTCCAACAATTTCTTAGAAAATCAGTACTCAAAGCGATAGATTCTGCGTGGATAGAGCAAGTAGACTACTTACAACAATTAAAATCAAACGTAAATCAACGTCAAAAAGGTCAGCGAAATTCCATTTTTGAATATCACAAAGTAGCCTTAGATTCATTCAAACAAATGGAAGATATCATTAAACATAGAATTATTAGAAACTTATGTTTAAGTATAATCGATCAACAAAAAAATAATGACTTAACAATTCATTTCCCATAGAAAGGAGGTCTATTGATGACAATATATAATATCAACTTTGGTATAGGTTGGGCGAGTAGTGGTGTTGAATATGCCCAAAGTTATCGTGCCAAAATGCTTCGCCACTTAAAAGATGATGCAAAATTCATATTTTTAGACTTTATTTCATCAGAAAACATACAAACGTTAACACAAAATTTAGGATTTAAAGATAGCGAAGTTATTTGGATGTATCAATATTTTACAGATATTCCAATCGCCCCTACGACGTATACTTTAGAACAGCTCAAACATGATATTGGAAATACCATTACACGAATTGAAGTAGATGCTCAAGGTAAAATCCAACGTCTTTATTTAGATCATCAATCACAAACTTTTGTGACTTGTTATATGAAAAATGCAAATGAATCTTATGTTGATCGTGCTGAATTTGTAGTTAATGGTATGCTTATTCGTAAAGATTTCTATAGCTATGTGCGTGTCTTTTCTGAATACTACGCACCTTATGACAACTATGCGAAACTATATATGCGACAATTCTATAATGAAAATGGCACTATTGCTTATCAAGAAATCATAGATGGCGATGCGCGTTCTTATATATTTAAAGATGCACGTTTTTATAGTAAAGAATCTTTTGTTGCTTATTTTATTCAACAATTAAATTTAACTAATCAAGATATAGTAATATTAGACCGAGCCACTGACATTGGACAAGCTGTCCTACAAAATAAAGGTCAAAGTCGTGTAGGTGTCGTCATTCATGCTGAACATTTCAGTGATAATATCACAGATGATACTAATATATTATGGAATAACTATTATGAATATCAATTTACCAATGCAAAGTACATTGATTTCTATGTCGTTGCTACAGACCTACAAAATCAAATATTGTCTGAACAGTTCCGTCACTATACTGCAGACCGCCCTCGTATCAGAACAATACCTGTCGGAAGTCTCAATCAATTAAGTTTACCGAACGGACATCGTAAACCATACTCAATACTAACCGCTTCCCGATTAGCATCTGAAAAGCATGTGGATTGGATTGCACTCGCAGTTATTAAAGCGAAACAATCTTTACCACAATTGGAATTTGATATATATGGTCATGGTCCTGAAAGTGATAAAATTCAACAAATCATACATGATTATCATGCTGAAGATTTTATTCACTTACGAGGTCACGTTAATCTTGATGACATTTATTCACAATATGAATTATTTGTATCTGCCTCACAAAGTGAAGGATTTGGATTAACACTTATGGAAGCTGTTGGTTCTGGATTAGGTATGATTGGATTTAATGTTAATTATGGAAATCCAACTTTCATTGCAGATGGTCAAAATGGTTACTTACTAGACAAACCGTCTAAAGACGAGTCCATTGAGGAGATTACTGATCGTATGGCTGCTAAAATAGTTCAATACTTTAAAAATGGTCCCAAAGACCCTCATCAGAAATCATATGATATTGCTGCGCCATTTGAGACCAATGAAATGATTAAAAGATGGCAACATTTAGTCGACGAGGTGCTATATGATTAATTTATTTGAATACTATAATCAACCAACACAATTATTACACCAAACATTAGAATTATCGGGTAATCAACATTTTACTATTTGTATCGAAGATGATGGATTCTTACCTGATGAAGTCACGTCTCCATATCAATTCTTTGCGGCTAATCAACTTCATGATAATGATCGTCCTAAATTCTTTAACGAAGTGAGTGTTCCCCCATTTTGGGAAATTAACGGTGATGGTCAATCAGCTCAAATTAAAGATATGGGTCATATTAGAGGTGAAATCGTTTATCGTCCACACTTTAAGACAAGGATTGTTAGTCGGGTAAGATGGCTAGATGATAAAGGGCGTCTACGTTCAGAAGATCATTATACAAAGAATGGCTTTAAATTTGCGGAAACGATTTATGATTTAGCAGGAAAAGCAATATTGAAGAAATATTTAACAAGAGAAGGTAAAGAAGTGATTTATGAGAACTTTGTTACTGGAGATTATGTTTTAGATTGGCAAGGTCAATCTCATTTCTTCGCTTCAAAAGTCGAATTTATCACATACTATCTACAACAAATTCAAGTCGATTTATCAGATATTATTATTAATTCACTATCTACACCTTTCTTAGTATTACATCATATGAATACAGCTGGTAGAGGTATCTTGTTCTGGCAAGAAAATAGTCAAGGCCATGTCCCAGGAAATATGTTGTCCTTACTTGATAATACATTGCAACGTGTATTCTCTGTCATGATTCCTGACTATAAAGAATATGACACTATCGTTTCGCAACTTAATCAAGAACAAGCTTTAAGCGTATTTCAATCTGGTTATTTGTATGATTTTAATAAAACTAATCAATATTCAAATCATGCGTTAATTCTGACAAATTCTGATGATATTCCACAACTTGAGACTTTAATTATTACACATCCAAATATACAATTTCACATTGCTGCTGTGACTGAGATGTCTTCCAAATTAATGGGATTCGACCGATATCATCACGTACATCTATATCCGGCAGCTACAAAAGATATTTTTGAAGCACTATATCAACGATGTGATATTTATCTTGATATTAATCAAGGAAATGAAATTGAAAATGCTGTTACTCGTGCTTTCCATCATCAACATGTCATCTTTGCTTGGGACGAAGTGATACATCAACGTACATTTATTGCACCAGAAAATATATTCACTTTGTCTGATGTGGAAACATTAAATCAAGTATTAACTGATATCACTTCGAATAAACAACACTTTGATCAGCATCTTGCATATCAAGCGAGACATGCAAACCAATCAACAGTAGAAGATTTTACCAACACAATGCATCTTGCATTACATGAATAAATTCTAATAAATATGTTAAAGGCCACTTCTATTTCAACTAAAAATAGAAATGGCTTTTTGTATACTTATTCATTTTAAATTACATCATTATTATACGTCTCTCCAAACAATTGATAATGAACAAACGCTGCAAGTTCTGTTGATTCAACTAAGATGAGTATTGTATCATTGCCTCCCACTGTTCCTAACACTTCATTTAAATTCATTTGATCAATATAAAAATTCACACTTTGTGCAAATCCGGGAGACGTTTTAATAATAAGATAATTATCTTTAATCGTTACCTTCTCAATTTCTTCTTTATATAAGTTAATAAGTTTTGTTTTTGCTTCATTTTGAGCATTATCATTAAATTTACGATAATAACGTTCATTATTTGCAGAAGGCATTTTATAGATTTTCAACTCATTTAAATCTCTTCCAATCGTTGCCACACTATATTTAATACCAAAATGTTTATCGATATAATCTACAATTTCAGCTTTCGAATGAATGTCATTGTCCTTAACGATTGTTGATATTAAATCTAATCGTTTACTTTTTTTCATATTTTATACTCCTTTATCTGCATATTTTATAAAATACAGACAAAATACGTCCCAATTACCATAACAAATTTCCCTTCAATGATATGTGAAGTTTTTCTCATAATTAACATTTATTATAAACTTTTTTATAACAATATTGAAAATGTTTATTAAAATGTATAATTAATTACTCTCTCATGACTATAAATACATTCAAACGAATAAAAAATAATATTATATTAATCACTCTATATAATATTAATCGAATATACATGTACATATAGGTTTTATGCGTAAATAATGCATAATTTATCATCATATTGCATTGAATAAATATTTTATATGAAGTTTTAGACATTAACTTTGTGAATTTTTTTTCAAACTATTACTTGAAAGCGCTTTATACTCTAGGTGTATTAAATCAAAGGAGGAAATAACAATGGAAACAGGACCTATCCACGTAAACAGTGAAATCGGCAAATTAAAAACGGTATTACTTAAACGACCAGGTAAAGAACTTGAGAATTTAGTACCTGATCATCTAAGTGGATTGTTATTTGACGATATTCCTTATTTGAAAGTTGCTCAAGAAGAACACGACCGTTTTGCACAAGTATTAAAAGACGAAGGTGTTGAAGTTGTCTATTTAGAAGATTTAGCTGCTGAAGCAATCGCAGATAAATCTGTACGTGAACAATTCATTGACGATATTTTAAAAGAATCTCAAAAGACGGTACTTGGCCATGAGAATGAAATCAAAGAATTATTCGCTAGCTTGAATGATAAAGAACTCGTAGAAAAGGTAATGGCTGGTGTACGTAAAGAAGAAATTCAACTTGAAACAAACCACCTAGTAGAATACATGGATGATCGTTATCCTTTCTATCTAGATCCAATGCCAAACCTTTACTTCACAAGAGACCCTCAAGCTTCTGTTGGTAGAGGAATGACAATTAACCGTATGTACTGGCGAGCACGTCGTCGTGAATCTATCTTTATGACATACATCTTGAAATATCATCCTCGATTCAAAAATGATGATGTACCTGTCTGGTTAGATAGAAACTCTCCTTTCAACATTGAAGGTGGCGATGAATTAATCTTGTCTAAAGATGTCCTTGCAATAGGTATTTCAGAACGTACTTCTGCACAAGCTATTGAACGATTATCTAGACAAATTTTGTTTGATGACAAATCTACATTTACTAAAGTACTTGCCATTGAAATTCCAAATAGTCGTACATTCATGCACTTAGACACTGTATTTACAATGATTGATTATGACAAATTTACAATGCATGCCGCTATTTTCAAAGAAGAAGATAATATGAACATCTTTACAATTGAAAAGGATGAACAAGACAAAGATATTAAAATCTCACATTCTAGCAAATTAAAAGAAACATTAGAAAATGCATTAAACATCGATAATATTGAATTTATTCCAACTGGTAATGGAGATGTTATTGATGGCGCACGTGAGCAATGGAACGATGGTTCTAATACGTTAACTATTCGCCCAGGTGTAGTTGTCACATATGACAGAAACTATGTATCTAATCAATTATTACGAGACAAAGGTATTAAAGTAATCGAAATTACTGGTAGTGAACTAGTTCGAGGACGTGGAGGCCCAAGATGTATGAGCCAACCACTTTATAGAGAAGACATTTAACCAAACCAATATAAACGACTTACTAAACTTTTAAAGAAATGAGGAATGAATCATGTCAGAAATTCAACAACCACTTAACTTAAAAGGTAGACATTTATTAAAAGAAGACGATTTTACTAAGAAAGAATTTAGCGATTTAATCGACTTTGCAATTACTTTAAAAGATTATAAGAAACAAGGTATTCAACATCGATATTTAGACGGCAAAAATATTGCACTTCTATTTGAAAAAAATTCTACACGTACTCGTGCAGCATTCACTGTAGCATCAATCGACTTAGGTGCACATCCAGAATTTTTAGGAAAAAATGATATTCAATTAGGTAAAAAAGAATCAGTTGAAGATACTGCAAAAGTATTAGGTAGAATGTTCGACGGTATTGAATTCCGTGGTTTCTCACAAGATATGGTAGAAGATTTAGCAAAATATTCTGGCGTCCCTGTATGGAATGGTTTAACTGACGCATGGCATCCAACTCAAATGTTAGCAGACTATATGACAGTTAAAGAAAACTTCGGTCATTTAGATGGAATTAAATTAACATATGTCGGTGACGGACGTAATAATGTAGCAAACTCTTTATTAGTAGCAGGTCCAATGCTAGGTGTAGATGTAACTATTTGCTCACCAAAAGAACTCTTCCCTTCTCAAGACTACGTTGATATTGCTGAGAGACGTGCTAAACAAGACGGAGGTTCTGTAACAATTACAGATAATATTGATGAAGGCGTTAAAGATGCAGACGTTATCTATACAGATGTATGGGTATCTATGGGTGAAGAAAGTGAATTTGAATCACGTATTAACTTATTAAAAGATTATCAAGTCAATAAAGCAATGTTCGATAAAACTGGTAAAGACAGTACTATCTTCTTACATTGTTTACCAGCTTTCCATGATACAAATACAACTTACGGTCAACAAATGAAAGATGACTATGGTTTATCTGAAATGGAAGTCACTGATGAAATCTTTAGAAGTAAACATTCTAAAGTATTTG
The DNA here is from genome assembly GCF_030547725.1 of Staphylococcus pasteuri. Taxonomy (NCBI): domain Bacteria; kingdom Bacillati; phylum Bacillota; class Bacilli; order Caryophanales; family Staphylococcaceae; genus Staphylococcus; species Staphylococcus pasteuri. Next base: position 14,470 of record NZ_JAUOQO010000004.1, read on the forward strand.
ATCAAGCTGAAAACCGTATGCATACCATTAAAGCTGTAATGGCTGCTACGCTTGGATAGTTAGCAAAAAAGTACATGCAGGTTTAGTTAAGATATCCTCATATCACTATACATCCAAATACGTATCACTAACTGAACCTGCTTAATTATTCAAAGGAGAAATGACACATGAGCGAATCAGATACAAATAAACTAAGTAAAACCTCCTTGATTGGCCTCGTCATTGGTTCAATGATTGGTGGCGGTGCATTTAACATTATCTCTAACATGGGTAACCAAGCAGGTGGTTTAGCTATTATTATCGGCTGGATCATTACTGCAATTGGTATGATTTCACTAGCCTTTGTCTTTCAAAATCTAACAAATGAAAGACAAGATTTAGATGGCGGTATTTATAGTTATGCACAAGCTGGGTTCGGTGATTTTATTGGATTTTCAAGTGCTTGGGGCTATTGGTTTGCAGCATTTCTAGGTAACGTTGCTTATGCCACATTATTAATGTCAGCAGTCGGTAACTTCTTCCCTATTTTCAAAGGTGGAAATACACTCCCAAGTATTATCGTAGCTTCTGTCTTATTATGGGGTGTTCATTACCTTATTTTAAAAGGAGTAGAAACAGCTGCCTTTATCAATAGTATTGTTACTGTAGCTAAATTAATCCCTATCTTACTTGTCATTGTATGTATGATAGCAGTCTTCAACTTTGACACATTTAAAGCAGGTTTATTCGGTATGACATCTGGAGATACTGGTATGTTCAGTTGGGGTGATACTTTAGGCCAAGTGAAAAGTACCATGCTTGTAACTGTATGGGTCTTCACAGGTATAGAAGGTGCGGTTGTCTTTTCAAGTCGTGCTAAAAGTAAAAAAGACGTTGGTACTGCTACCGTTATTGGCTTAATTTCAGTATTAGTCATCTATTTCTTAATGACAGTACTAGCACAAGGTGTTATACAACAAAACCACATTTCTGAGTTATCTAACCCATCAATGGCAGCAGTATTAGAACATATTGTCGGACATTGGGGATCTGTGCTAGTCAATATAGGATTAATTATTTCAGTTCTAGGTGCATGGCTAGGATGGACGTTATTAGCTGGAGAGTTACCATTTGTAGTTGCCAAAGATGGACTATTTCCTAAATGGTTTGCTAAGGAAAACAAAAATAAAGCACCTGTTAACTCTTTATTAATCACAAATATACTAGTACAAATTTTCTTAATCAGTATGTTGTTTACAGAAAGTGCATATCAATTTGCCTTTTCATTGGCATCTAGTGCCATTCTTATACCATATATGTTTAGTGCTTTCTATCAAGTTAAATACACATACTTAACTAAGGATCGTGCTACAACAAAACAATGGGTAATCGGTATTATATCTTCTATTTATGCGATTTGGTTGATTTATGCTGCGGGAATAGACTACTTATTATTAACCATGTTGCTCTATATTCCTGGACTGTTCGTTTACCAAACCGTTCAAAAAAATAATAAAAAACCTTTAACAAAATTAGATTATATATTCTTTGTATTAATCACAATTCTAGCAATCATCGGTATTATCAGATTAATAACTGGTGCCGTAGATGTATTCTAAGTAAGGAGTGAAACTTTATGGACAACAAAATTGTCATTGCCTTAGGTGGAAATGCCATTCAAACTGACGATGGTTCCGCTGATGCACAAAGAAAAGCAATACGTTCAACAATGCAAGCGCTCAAACCTTTATTCAATACAGACGCTGATATTGTTATATCACATGGTAATGGACCACAAATTGGTAGTATGTTAATTCAACAGGCTAAAGCTGATAGTCCGCAAACACCTGCCATGCCACTTGATGTTTGTGGATCTATGACACAAGGTATGATTGGTTTTTGGATAGAAACTGAAGTAAACAGAGTGCTTTCAGAGATTAATAGTCCTAGACGCGCAGGTACTGTCATTACGCGTGTAGAAATTGATGAACATGATCCTCGTATGTCTAATCCTACTAAACCAATAGGACCATTTTACACTAAAGAAGAAGCTGACCAACTACAAAAAGACAATCCAGAATCAACATATAAAGAAGATGCTGGACGTGGCTACCGTAAAGTGGTACCTTCACCTTTGCCAGTGTCTATTTTAGAGCATCAACTCATTAGTACATTAGTAGAAAATCAAAACATCATCATTGCATGTGGTGGCGGCGGCATTCCAGTTATTAAGCGAAATGACACATATGAAGGTGTGGAAGCTGTAATAGATAAAGATTTTGCCAGCGAACGCTTAGCACAACTCATCGATGCTAATACGCTAATGATATTAACGAACGTAGAAAATGTTTATATCAACTATAATCAACCTAACCAAGAGGCATTAACACAAGTTAATGTAGAAACTTTAAAAGACTATGCTAAAGCAGGTAAATTTGCTGAAGGCTCTATGCTCCCTAAAATTGAAGCAGCAATTGATTTTGTTGAAAGCGGTGAAGGCCGACGTGCGATTATTACTAATTTAGAACATGCTTATGACGCTTTCAAAGGACAAGTTGGCACACAAATCAAGCATTAATCACTAAGGTGGTGCGTTTATGACAATCAACCAATCTAGAAACACAACAATCGACAATTCATTAATCACAAATCGTAGTGAGCAGTGTCTTGAGCGTTTAGCCGCATTTATAAACATCCCTGCCGTAGCTCTACAACCGTATAAAAATGAATGCATTGTTAGGCAATACAATAAAGGACAAGTTATTTACTATTCTTCTGACGAATTAACTCATGTATATTATCTCATCGACGGTTATATACTAAGAGAACATTTTAATATGAATGGTGATGTATACAGACTCTTAAATAAAGATGATCAATTGTTCCCAATGCACAATTTATTTCAAGACAAAACAACTAATGAAATGTGTACTGCTATCACAGACTGTATTATGATTGCCATTCCTATTGAATTAATCGAATACCTTTGTAGAAATAACGATAAAGTGTTTATTAGAATCTATCAATTGTTATGTGACAACCAAAGACAACAAATTGAATATCATATGGCTTTAAGTTCTAAAAGTGCAAAAGCACGCGTGACTAAGCTATTAATCTACTTATGTCACATGATTGGTTATGATAACGATGAATTTTACGAAATCAAATCATTTTTAACAATTCAAATGATTAGTGATCTTGCTAGCATTTCACGTGAAACAACTGGACATATTATTCAAGAATTAAAAGAACACAATATTTTACTTAAGCATCATAAAAATTGGATTATAAGCAAACAAATTTCAGAGTTGTAATTTTATTCCCATGAATTTATACTTTATCCCATTTATACGTAACAATGATTCAATATGACCTCCTGTTCAATTAAATGATTGTTATAAGTAAAGCACGACCCGGTCAGAATTAGCTGAACCGAGTCGTGCCTTTAATTTTTATGTTAACTTATCGATGAGGTATCACTGGAACGTGTGATATTAAATTTCTAGTATATGTCTCTTGTGGTCTTTCAATAATACTTTCAACATCATTTACTTCTACAATTGTTCCATATTGCATAACTGCAACACGATCACACATGTCTTTAATTACACCCATATCATGTGTAATAAATATATATGTCATTCCTAAATCATCTTGAAGTTGTTTCAGTAATTGAATGATATCCTTTTGTATTGAAACATCTAATGCAGACACCGCTTCATCGCAGATTAATAATTTAGGTTTAATGGCAATGGCACGTGCAATACTAACACGCTGACGTTGACCACCCGATAATTCATGTGGATATCGATATAAGAAACTTTCATCTAACCCTACACGTGTTAATAAACGTTTCACTTCTTTAACTAATGCTTCATGTGTTGTGACAAATCGATATAATTTTAAAGGACGACCGATAATATCTATAACTTTAAATTTAGGATTAATAGAGGAATAAGGATCTTGAAAAATCATTTGTATATCCTTACGCAAAGACTTCATTTCTTTAGCAGAAAATAAATTTAACGGCAAGTCTTGATACCAAATCATTCCTTCAGAAACATTGTTTAAACCAACTAATGCTTTAGCTAAACTAGACTTCCCTGAGCCAGACTCACCTACAATTCCTAATGATTCCCCTTCTTTAATTTCAAGATCAATATTTTTTACTGCTCTAAATTCATTGCCATTACTCTTAAGATAATCGACACTTACATTTTCGATTTTCAATAATGTTTGATCACTTATAGTTCTAGGTTGTTTAGGTGCGTGCAAATCCGGAATGGCATTAATAAGACGTCGCGTATAGTCAGATTTTGGATTTTTGAAAATAGTTTTGACATCACCACTCTCAACAACTCTGCCCTCTTTCATAACAATCATTTCATCGCAAAATTGATATACAATACCTAAATCATGCGTAATAAATAAAATAGACGTTTCGATATGTTTATATAATCGCTTCATTAATTCTAAAAGTTGATTTTGTGTGCTAACATCAAGTGCTGTTGTTGGTTCATCTGCAATTAAGATTTGTGGCTCTAATACTAATGCCATTGCAATCATGACACGTTGGCGCATCCCACCAGAAAATTCATATGGATAAGCATGTAATTTATCTTGAGCATTTCTAATGCCTACACTTTCTAAAATATCAATTGTCATTGCTTTCGCGCGTTTTCTATCAATATTACGATGCTTTAAAATCACTTCCATAATTTGACTACCTATTGTCATTCTGGGATTGAGTGAGGATAAAGGATCTTGAAATATCATGGCAATATCTTTTCCTCGTATACCTTGAAATGCTTTATTAGAAAGATTTAATAAATTTTTCCCATTAAATTTAATTTCCCCGGTTAAAGTGTGCTGAGGATAATCAGGTAATAATCCCATAATCGATTTAGCTGTAATACTCTTTCCAGAGCCTGATTCACCCACAATAGCTAACACTTTCTTTTTATCTAATTTAAAACTTACGTCTTGAACTGCTTTAACGGAATGTTGTTCATATTCGAATGATACTCCAAGGTGTTTAACTTCTAAAAAAGATGACATAATCATTCCTCCCTATTCACAAATTACAATTTTTATTCTATAATACTTTTATTATATATCATAGTAATTTAATCAAGATTATTTTTCAAGGAGTGATGCCCATGTCAAATTATCGAAAAGTCTTTTTAGTTCTTTATAATAAAGGACTTTATAAAATGATTTTTTCAATTCTTAGTCTTCCGATATTTTTGTATGCTAGTTTAGTTTATTTGTTAAAACACCATCAAAAAACAACATTAGTGCAAATCCAAGACGAATATAAATTAGAACAAGCACTAAAGAAAAAATATCAATTTCTAAATCGGCGTAAATCTCGATCGCAACTCCAGAAAGAAGCTAGAAATATTTATCACAGTCATCATCGCCGTGATAATCAATATACTACAACTGATTTTCCCACTTTATATACAAACATCTTATTCGGAAAATTTCCCATTATAAAAATAATTTTAGCTTTACCATTGTTTGTTGTGTTGTCTTTTTATCTCAATCCAATCGTACGTTATATTTTCGAACGCATAATTATGACGCTAGTTGTCATTATTGGTGTAGTCATTGTTGTTTTTACAATACTATATTTATCACCTTTAGATGCGGCATATAGTATTTTAGGACCTAATGCGACAAAAGAACAATTTGCAAAATTTAATCAACTACACCATTTAAACGATCCATATCTTATTCAGTTATGGGAAACGATGGAAGGTGTATTTACATTTGATTTAGGTACTACCTTTAAAGGTAATGAAGTTGTTTCTGATGCTGTAGGATCTAGAATACCTATTACATTAACAATATCTGTGTTGGCATTAATTGTAGCGCTAGTCATTGCTATACCTATTGGGATTATTAGTGCATTTAAACGCAATAGTTGGATTGATATTACATTGATGATTATCGCTTTAATTGGATTATCTATTCCTAACTTTTGGCAAGGGTTACTGTTTATTTTAGCCTTTTCACTTAAGTTAGATATTTTACCACCATCGTATATTCCTAATGATCCTTTATCACTAATATTACCTGTACTAGTCATTGGTACTGCAATTGCTGCATCTATTACGAGAATGACACGTTCATCTGTATTAGAAGTGATGCGCAATGATTATGTGATGACTGCATATGCTAAAGGTATTTCTAAATCTCAAGTTGTCATAAAGCATATTTTAAAAAATGCACTCATCCCTATTGTGACACTTATTGGAATATTATTTGTAGAATTGTTAGGCGGATCAGCAGTAACTGAACAAGTATTCAATATTAATGGAATAGGCCGATACATTGTTCAAAAGCAATTTGTACCTGATATACCAGCAGTTATGGGTGGTGTTATTTACATTTCAATTGTCATTTCACTCATCAACTTAGTTATAGATATTTTCTATGTCATGATTGACCCTCAACTTCGTGAAGAAATTAAGGAAAGGGTGTAATTATATGCCACAAATTTCAATAACAAAACTCAGTTCACTACAACTGTTTACCATTTCTGCAGTATCTGTATTTGTATTAACTTTTGTCACTACTTTGCTCAATTTATTCAAAGGTAATGTTTCAAATACATTTTACATTGCACAGTTGATATTAATTATTTTGACACTCGTAGTGGCTACTATTGGATTTTCAGAAAGTAAAATACAATCTCATAAAGTATATCGTTGGCTTACCTATGTCGTTCTCATATTAACGACAATTACCGGTAATCTATTCACATTGTTAATGTTCGTGAGTCTATTCCGTTACGAACATACATCAAAATACAATATATACAATAGTTGGGAAGCGTTTATAAGCAAGATTAAACAACATAAAGTCGCTTTAGTGAGTTTTGCTTTATTAACTTATCTTCTAACATTGTCAATTACTGGTATTTACACATTTAATACTTCTTTAGCAACCCAAAACCAATTCAATGAATTATTAAAAGGTCCAAGCTTAGCTCACCCTTTTGGAACTGATGATTTTGGTCGTGATTTATTTACAAGACTCGTGGTTGGTACCAAATTAACTTATTTTATTTCAATCACATCAGTAGTAATTTCAGTTCTGTTCGGTGTCCTTTTTGGTATGATTGCAGGCTACTTTACTAAAGTGGACAATACGGTGATGCGCATACTTGATATTATTTTTGCGATACCAACATTATTATTAGCAGTTGCGATTATCGCATCGTTTGGCGCTAGTACATTAACATTAATCATTGCTTTAAGTATTGGTAATATACCTTCCTTTGCTCGAACTATGAGAGCAAATGTACTCGAAATCAAACGACAGGAATATATACAAGCAGCTCAAATTACCGGAGAAAGTCATCGTCGTATTTTATGGAGTTACATCTTACCTAATACTCTCGCACCTATGATTGTCAGATTTTCATTAAATATAGGTGTCGTTGTACTAACTACAAGTGGCTTGAGTTTCTTGGGATTAGGTGTAGCACCAAATGTTCCTGAATGGGGAAACATACTCAGAACTGGAAGTAACTTTTTAGAAACGCACAGCAATTTAGCCATATTTCCTGGGTTATGCATCATGTTACTTGTCCTCGCATTTAATTTTATTGGGGATGCTGTCCGTGATGCACTTGATCCGAAGATTCAATAAGATAGGATGATTTTATATGAAAAGAATTTTATTAACATTAACAGTAAGTTTAACTCTGATACTAAGTGGTTGTGGTGTACCTGGTAAGGATGATACGAAAGATAAAAACAAACAAGTCAACGTTAAAGGTACTAAACCGACGATTCGCTTTTTAGGTCAAGCGAGCTATCAAAATGATATGAACATTGTTAAACAACAATTAGAACGTGCTGGTTTTAACGTAAAGATGAATGTTCAACCTGATTACGGTAGTTACCGTACACAACGTCAAGCTGGTAATTATGATATTCAAATCGATGACTGGACAACAGTATTTGGCGATCCTAACTATGCAATGAATGCAATATTTAGCTCTACAGGTTCAAATAGTTTGATTAAAGACCCTAAAATCGATGCATTAATCAATAAAGCATCTAAAGAAAATACTTCTGAAGCTAAAAATACATATAAAAAGTTAGAAGATAAAGTGATATTCGACGAAGGATTCATGGCACCTTTATATGGTTCGAAGAAAAATCTCGTTTATGACAATAAAATTTTAAATAAAAATAGTGTTGGTTTACCTAATTCTCGCGCGCTTATTTGGCAACAATTTGATTATAATGATAAAAAATTACGTAATACACGACCTTTAGTGATGACACAACCTGATGGTGAATTCCAATCTCTAGACCCTATTCGTTCTATTGCGCCTAATGTCTACAATATCAATATGAACATGTATACACGTTTATTAACACTTAATGATAATGACAAAATCACAACTGATGGATCACTTAGTCGTAGCTATACATCTAACAAAGATAACAATGCATTTTATTTCTTATTAAGAGACGATAACTATTTTGTAAAAGTAAAAAATGGCAAAGCAGAAAATACACATGAAAAAGTATTAGCAGACGATGTCCTATTCAGTCTCAACCGTGCTAGAGATAAAAATGCTATTCCTAACCATGTGACTTATAATATGCATAAACATATTAAAGATATTACTGAGTTAACAAATGATGATAAGAAAGAACTTAAGAAGACTAAAACAGCATCTGGCAAATCGGTATGGGATACATTAACTAAAGGTTATAAAGTTAAAGATATAACAAATCAAGATAGTGAAGTTAATAATGCTGAAGGTAAATATCAAATTATTAAAATTACAACTGATCAACCAATGCCTAAAGAAGTTAACTATTTAACACACTCATCAGCTGGTATTTTATCAAAACATTACGTTGAAAAGCTGAAAGAAGAAGGCAAAGATTTTGGAGCACCTAATACTGTACCTAAATCTGATGACGGTCAAAATGAACTCGTTACTAGTGGTGCGTACATTATGACTAAAAAAGACAATTATCAAGCTACTTTCCAACGTAATCCAGGTTTTAATATCGATGAAAAAGACAGCTACGGTCTAGCTAAAATTAAGAATATTATTTTGAAATTCAATGGTGACCCAGCAAGTGCACTGTCCGAATTAAGAAACCATGCAATCGATATACTTGCTGACATAGATCAAAAACATTTTGAATTAATAAAATCTGATAAAGATTTAAGTATGATTAGTAAACATGGACGTAAATCGGTATTCTTAATTTTAAATAGTAAGAGTGGTGTATTTAAAGACAATCCACATTTAAGACGAGCTGTGGTTAATGCTATAGACCAAGATCAATTCATTAAGTTTTACCGTGGAGATAAATTCAAAATAAGTTCACCTGTTACACCATTACTTGATACAGGTAATGAGCAAAAACAAGATTTAGATAAAGTTGAATCTGAGATTAATCAAAGAAAATAACTCATATCAAAGATTTCTATTTTAGAAAGAAGGCACTATTCGATGTCGGACACGCATTTCAAATATCAATTAACTTCACAAGAAGGCTTGGTTTCAGTGTCACATCCACTCGCAGCTAAAGTGGGAAAAGATATACTTGATAAAGGTGGAACTGCCATAGATGCAGTAATCGCCATTCAACTAGTACTTAATGTTGTGGAACCTTTTACCTCTGGATTAGGTGGCGGTGGTTACTTATTATATTATGACAATACGTCAGGCGATTTAACTATATTCGATGCACGTGAAACTGCCCCTAGCAATGTAGACAAGCACTTTTATTTAGATGAAAAAGGACACTATAAAAGTTTTTTAGAATTAACGACACATGGCTCTATCGTGGGGGTTCCAGGAATTGCAAAGCTCTTTGAATATTTACACAAACATTATTGCAAATTGAATTTAGCTGACTTGATTAACCCGGCGATTGAATTAGCCGAACACGGTCATCGTGCTAATTGGGCGATTGAAAAATATTCACAACAACAACTTAAAAGAATTAACAAGTACGCTGAAACACGTCGTGCATTTACTAAAAAAGATGATGATTATATCCATGACGGGGATTGGATTAAATCTCCAGAAATAGCTCGTACATTACGCTTACTAAGAGATAAAGGGTTTGGCGCATTTTATACTGGCAATATCGCGAAACAATTGGTAAATGTTGTAAACAAATATGGTGGGACAATTAATGAAGAAGATTTAAAGCATTATAATATTCGTATCAAACAACCTATAACTGCCCAATATCGAGGTTATCAAATACATTCTATGGGACCTTCTAGTTCAGGCGGTATTACTTTGATACAAATTTTGAAAATACTAGAATCATTTGATTTAAAAAGTATGGGAGCACGATCCACCGATTACTTACATCATCTTGTTCAAGCAATGCAGATTGCCTACAGTGACCGTGCCAAATATATTGCTGATGAGGACTTTTATGATGTACCAGTCAGCGAGCTTATTGATGAGGGTTATTTAAAGCAACGTAGCGAAATCATTAATCAACATATTGCTAATTTTAATATTGAACATGGTGAGTTAAGTAATAGTTCTCGTGTAGAAAGTCATACTCATATAGATGAAAACCATACCGAAACGACACATTTTTCTGTAACAGACCGATTTGGTAACGTAGCCTCTTTCACTACATCTATAGGAATGATTTATGGTTCTGGTATTACAGTTCCAGGTTACGGTGTTTTACTTAATACCACAATGGACGGCTTTGATGTCATCTCAGGTGGTATTAATGAAATCGAACCACATAAACGTCCGTTGAGTAATATGGCCCCAACAATCATTACTGAAAATGGGAAACCTATCATGGAAGTTGGCGCACCAGGTGCAATTAGTATCATCGCTAGTGTTGTACAAACCATTATTAACGTTTTAGACTTCGGGATGTCTATCCAGGAAGCAATTGATGAGCCAAGAATATACACAAGTAACCCTTCTCGTATAGAATGGGAACCACAATTTGATCAAACACTTATTTTGAAACTTATTGCCAAGGGACACGCTTTTGAACATCGACCAGACCCTTATATTGGTGATGTACATGGTTTACAATTTTTGGAAAATGGTGTTATCGGTGGCGCTGATAATACAAGAGAAGGGACAGTTGCAGGTGGCCCTATCTATGATGTCAGAGAGAAAGAGAATGATTTAAATATCGATGATTTTACGCAGTATCATATTGAATACAATCACGTGAGACTACCTTTATTTAAGAACCAGATTATTAAGGAACATGGTGATTTTTGGTTAAGAAATGATGTTGTCGAATTGCTATTTGATATTAATGAAAAAGACTATGAAGTCGAGTATTTTATTGAAAAACAAGGTCAGGATAGTCGTTTTATCAATATTGAACAACTTGCTCATCAATTAAATTATCAATTTCATAAAACTGAAAATGGTATTTCTATTTATAAAGATACACAACAACGCATTACCGAAACACAAGCCAAATACTATCGATACGATAGAGACAGTATCACAAGATAACAAACAAGCTGAGCAACCGAATTGGGCGCTCAGCTTGATTTTTGTTTTTTTATTTATATATCATTTTGAGATATTATGTAATAACTATTGCCTCATATTGATTATAAGACAATTGTGTTTCCATCGTAACCATAAACATCATAAGCAAACATAAGAGATAAATAATCATATTGTTGAGTCCAGTAAACATCATTGCCAATCCAAGTATAGAAAACAATAAAAAGAATAAATAATTAAATGTAGCTTTAAACTTTTGTTTAAAACTTGACGTTACTCTGCATTCCAATGTATTACTATATTGCTTTAAATTAATATACCTTTTTTGCCTTAAATAATATCTTGCAACAATAACAATGGTCACTATAACTGCGAGGATAATCAAGTTACCCATTAGACTCACTTCCACGTCCATAAGATCCATAATCGGTCTCATTATAGTTGCAAGGATTGATGATATACCACCTAGAGTTACACCTAACCCTTTAGAAATACCCTTCTTACCTTTATAATCATTATTTTTAATGTCTTCTAAATCATGTTCTGATATTTCAATTAGTTTGCGCTTAATAATCCAATTCAACATAGGTAACAAATAAGCAAACATATTTTGTTCTGCATCTAATAAATATTTTTTATGATTATATTCAATGATTTTATATCTCGACATGCTATATATAATATTTACTTTCTCTTTCATTATTTTCACCATACATTTTCTATTTTATTCAATACTCACTTCATTATCCTCTTCGTCTTCTGATGGTGTAAATTCGATGATATCTGTATAAGTTATTGTTTCTTTGTCATTATCTACAAAATTATATTCTATATGTTGGTCACCTATTTTACGAGCACCTATGTTTCCCGCTTCATCAAATAAAACTTTTGGCGCTTTATTCGTATTAATATCAAAACGGTTTTTAATCTCTTTTACATTTTTATCTTTATTATCAAGTTGATATTCTGCGGTATAAGACGGTCTATCACCATAACTGTAAGTTATGGTTCCATTTTTATAATCTTTAATATCACTGTAATCAGCAAATTCTACTAAAAATTTAAAATTATTAATCTTCTGTTCTAATGATTTACTAATACCCTTTTCTTTTGCTTCTTTAGTTAATTTAAGCTTTTTGTTTTTATATTCAACGGGATAATGTTTTTCCTCTTTATCATGTTCATAAGTCTCACTGTTATAATTATCTTTATCTACAAAGTAATAACCACTAGCATCATGAGTCTGTCTATTAAATTTCATCTCAACACCTTCAGTTACAGTGTCCCCTTCTTCACCTTTACGTTTCGTTGTAAAGGATTTGAGTTCCCATACACCTTTGTCGTCGGCTTCTAATCCCCTGCCACCTTTTTCTTCAGCTCTTATCCCTTGTTTATCAAATAAAACATCAAGATTTTTCATAGGAAGTGGCTTAAATATATGTGAAAGACTACCTTTAATTGCGTTTTCTTTAGTAATTTTAAATCCATAATAACCACTTATAATGATGATTATTGCAATGATTGGTAGTAATATAACACTCAACAATTTTTTAGAAATCAACTATAAGTCACTTCTTTCTGTATTTTAATGAGTCAATCCACCTTGTTCTTTGTGATTTACATTTTCAATTTTTAATAAAATCTTTTCATGTAAGTACTAGACCTGTTTTAGCGAAACATTAATATTTTCTTATAATATTTTTTCTCGTCGACTGCTTTTTCGAAAGGAATATGTTATCTACTGTAACCTCCATTTATCTCAACTATCACTTTATTATTTAAACAATATATAAAAATAATTGATGAGTATCATAACACCAATAAGGCCATTATGAATCATATGTACTGTCATACTGTCTTTAATGTTACCTCTTCTTGAGTAAGCAAGATAAAAAATCATACCCATTATCATATACATTAAAAATGCAATAATATTATTAATGCCATGTTGTGAGGCGAAGACAATCGATGAAAGTATGAAAGGCAGCCAGAATACTGATTTTCTAAATAGTGTTTCTTTAAAAATGCCTCTATAAATCAATTCCTCTAGATATGGAACTAAAAAAGTAAGTGTAATCACAAATATAATTACGGGAAATACTTGTCCAAGTTGACTAGCGTCTTGTGCTTGAGCATTGACGTCACCAAAAAGCAATTTATCATTATCTGTTTGCATTGAACCAGTGGTTAATTTTAGTAAGTATGTGAATCCATATACAACTAGTCTTAATATAATTGCCCAACCTATGGCTATACCTAAGTCTTTAAGACTAAAACCTTTTGTTTTTTCATATGTATGATTTAAGTAGTATCGTCTTATTAACCAAATCACTATAGCAATAACAAAAAGATATATAATAGTACCTATTGTTATACTTAAAACCTCAGCTTTAACAGAAAGACTTACAAGAGTTATTATTGCAATAACTGGTAATTGTGCTAATATCATCCAACCTATAAATATTAAAATATTTAGCGCAAGATTTCCTTTAGGTTTGATATCATTACTTTGTTCTTGATTAAATTGATTTCTATTTACATCTACATTATCGTTATCAAATCTATTTTCTTCCATATCAAAACCACCTTATATATCTTAATATTTAAAACTAATTAATTATATAATTAATATAACATTACTCCAAAATAAAAAATAGTTTATTAGTATTCTTTATTTTTATAATTAACATTAAAAATTGATTAGAATGATTTTTCAAAACAAAATAAAAAGTCCTCGCACACTATGTACGAGAACTCCTTAATTTAAATTCCTATTTAATTTTCAATTTCTGGCAACCTATATTCAAATCTAATGATCCCAATTTGAACGTAAAATACATGAACAGAAGTTATTTTGAGGATATTCTGGTTCAAAATATTTAATAACGTCAGATTTGATATTACCAAATGTTGTTTCTGGTTTATGTTTGAAACCATCATAAAATGCTCGAATCACATCATGTTTAAAATTGCCACGTGGAAATTTATCTACAACTGCTTTTCGAATTTCATCAGAATATTGATTCCAATTATCTCCCATAACATCCATACCAACACCATGATATAGCAATGCTACGTTATTCTCTTTATGCTCTGCAACTCCAAGTGTCGTATGCAATGCAATAGAATCCCATGCTAATTGTAAATCTCGTTCATCATAGTTATACGTTTCTAAAAATTGTCTCACCGCATTAGCCCCGTCTACTTCAAAACGCAAATCATCGCTACTATATTGATTAGTTAGACCTAAATCATGGAATAAAGCAGTAATATATAGTAACTCTTTATCGTATTTGAGTTTATCTTGAATACCTTTAACTTCTCCAAATAAATATACTCTATTTGAATGATTCCAAATTAATTCATTACCATGTTCGTGAACAATACCTTGTGCATCTTGAACAATCTTACTATCTGGAACAGTGACTTCATTAATATCTCTAATCATGGTTATACGACCCTTCTCATTGTGATATTACATCTATTCCACTAACCAGGTATTGTTAATCAACAATCTCATTGTAAAATTACTATTGAAGAAGGATTTCCTATGAGTACTACTTCAGAACACATTTTCACATCAAAAAGTAGACAATCACTTAGTTTAAAAAACAACCGCTTAATATTTCTAATTCAATGACTGCGTCTAAAACAGGCCTTTCTATTTAACATAACGCGTCCCTTTAAACACACTCATCACGATCATACACACAACGAGCAATCCGCAAATAGTATACATCCAGCTAAATCCTACTAAATCTGATAAGGGGCCCATCAGACTTCCACCTAATGACACACCTAAATCTGCACATGCAATAAATAAACCCAATAGCATATTACGACCAGCTTTCGGTAACACAAAACTTAGATATGATGTTAGCGTTGGATAAACAAGTGCTTGTGTCGTACCAATCAATATGGCACTACTATAAAATATGAGTGCGTGTATGTTAGGTCCAATAGCAACTAACATCGCTGCAACAGCAAGCAACATCAGTACACTCACCATATACAACGGGTGCCATAACCCATCAGATGGAATGTATTTACGTAAATAAATTCTAGCTAATACAACCGCGATAGCTTGAATCGTTAAAAATATACCAGCATCTGCAAATCCGAATTTTACAGTATATAATGGAACAAATGTACTCACGGCTCCAAAGACTATCGACACAATAATCATAATTAATCCACTCGTTAACAGCTCTTTATTTTTAAAAAATTGTGCAAACACAGTCACACCATTAAAGGGTAAACGTTCAACTTTATGACTAGTATCAGGCTCCTCACCTGCAAATGAGACACGATAACCAAAGAATGTTGTAGTTAACGCTATAGCAATCATAACTATGGCAAATACTGACATTCGATCCAGATGCCAAATACCTATAGCAATGAGTGGTCCTACTAGATTAGGTATCGTTGAAAATAGAGAGTATAAAGAGACACCTTCTGAGCGATGTTCTTCAGGTAAAGCATCTATAATACCTAGTTGTAGCGACATCGAAAAGAACGCCGTACATACACCCTGCATCACTCTTGCCAAAAAATATCCCTCTAATCCAGTAAATCCATATAATATCAGTGCACAAGCATTAATAATCAAAATAATATGTAGTACTTTAATTGGACCAACACGTGCAATAATTTGTCCTGCCCATGGACGAAAGACCATTGCAGTCAACATGTAGGCACCCATAACGATACCTATCATTGTATTGGTTGCACCTAAATCATGACCTCGTAATGGAATGAACACATTCAAAATGGCATTCGCACTAAAGAACATGAGAGTTAGTATATATAATCTTAGAAATGGCCAAGCCATTGCACCTTTCATTAACTCACTCCTTAGAATGATAGTTGTTTCTCTATTAACGCTCTTGTATAAGCATTACGTGTTGTATTTAAATGGCATGTGGGAAGTTGTTCCACAATTTGACCATTTTTAAAAATAACTAATTGATTGCATAAATACGTTGCTGCTTGAATATCATGCGTAATAAATATATAGCTTAAGTTCCGTTCTTCTTTTAACCGTTTCAATAAATCTAGAATTTGAGTTTGTATCGACATGTCTAGCGCACTAATCGCTTCATCAAATAAGATATATGTCGGATTAATGCATATCGCCCTTGCAATAGCAACGCGTTGTGCCTCTCCGCCCGATAACATATTAGGATATTTTTCTAGAAAATCACTAGATAATCCTACCTCATCTAATAATTGAATTGCCGTTGTTTCCATTTCTTTCAAGCTTTGTTTATCGCACTGGCACATGACTTCAAATAAAATGTCTCTTACAGTTTGAAAAGGATGTAATGACGACGTATAGTCTTGAAATACTGCGCTCATTTGATGACGTCTTACCTTTTTTAAATACATCGGTTGCTCATTTAGTGTCACGTTACCTTTGTCTGGTCTTTCAATGCCTAATATCATACGACTTAGTGTAGACTTACCACTGCCACTCTCACCGATAATAGCGATAGATTCACCTTCAGGACAATCGAAGCTTACATCTTTAACGATAGGTTCTATTTTAGAGCTAAATCGCGTTCGTTTGCCATAATACTTTTCAACATTTGATATTTTAAGCATGGCAATCTCCTCTCATTACACGTTGAAAATAATCATTCACCTTTTGCTTTGTGGATAATAAATATTGTGTGTACTCATGTTGAGGATGATGCAAGACCGCTTCTTTAGTTCCTTCTTCAACCAATTGTCCCTCTTTCATAACGAGTACATGATCTGCAACTTTATGAATAACTGTTAAATCATGCGAAATAAATATCATGGCACAATCAAAATGTTGTTTAATATCTTCAAATGCTTCCAACACGTCAAATTGATTAATCGTATCCAATGCAGTTGTTGGTTCGTCTGCAATAATGAGTTTTGGTTTTAATGCTAATGCTAAAGCAATCATTAACCGTTGCAGCATGCCACCTGACAACATATATGGATAAGATGCCAAAATGGTTTTAGGATCTTTTAAATTCATATACGTCATATATTTAATAAGCGTTTCTTCAATTTCTTGTGTTGATAATGATGTATGAGCTTGCATTGTTTCCATCATTTGTTTGCCGACTCTTGATGACGGATCAAAAGCTCTTGCACCTTGCTGCATGACCATCGCAATATCTTTACCTCTATATTGTCGTAATTGTTGCTCTGACAAATTCAATAGTTGTTGACCTTCAAAACAAATGTCTCCAGTAACTTTAAGACGATTAGGATTAAGTCCAATTAATGATTTACAAGTAATGGATTTACCACTACCACTTTCACCTATTAAACCTAGTGTTTCACCATGTTCAACTTGAAAGTTAATATCATCAACAAGTACATTACCTGTCCAAGAATCTATAATTGTTAAATTATTTACTTTTAACAACGTCATTCATGCATCACACCTTTCTTAACTGCACGTAATTTTTCTTTTGAAGAAATGCGTGGATCTATTGCCACTTGCAACGCATCTGATAGAAAATTGAATGCCATAACAATAATGACAATAACAATACCAGTAGTCACCATTAATTCAGGATGAGTAAACATCACTTTACGTGCTTCATTTAACATCATGCCCCACTCCGCTGTTGGTGCTTTTACTCCTAAACCTAAAAATGAAAATCCTGACATTTGTAATATCATAGAACACATGGCACTACTAGAAATAACGGCAATATCGCCTAATGTTAATGGAAGAATATGTTTACGAATAATCAATAAATGACTCATACCAATCGTTTTAGCAAATTTTACATGATCGGCTGCGGTATATTGCATGACACTAGTACGTATTACACGGCAGAACCATGCCCAACGTGTAAGTATAAATGCCAGAATAATATTTTCCACACCCATTCCGAATAATGTAATTAACGCTAAAGTGACAACGTAACTTGGGAATGCCAACATGACATCACAACATCGCATAATCAATGCATCAATATAACCCCGGAAATATCCAGATATAAATCCGAGTATGGCTCCAATTGCGACCGATACAAATAATGCAATCAATACATATAATAAGCTTGGTCGAATAGCATAAATAATCCTCGTCAATATATCTCTTCCTAAATGGTCTGTGCCTAACCAATGTGATGTGCTAATACCAGCAAATTTATTCGCTGTATCGATATGATTGGGTTCATGGACTGTAATGAGCGGTGCTGTTAACCCGAGTATGATATAAGTCGCTATAACAATTAATGCAATCACTGCACCTTTATCTTGTAATAATCGTTTTATAATCATCATCTTGTCGCCTCCCTCAACCTAGGATTCAACAAGGCATTAATAATATCTGCCAGTGTGTTAAAGACAATGAATAATACTGCAACAATTAACACATAAGCTTGTATAACTGGAAAATCATGTTCGACAATTGCTTTAATACTCAATTGTCCTAATCCTGGCCAAGCAAAGACATTTTCAACAACGACTAAACCACCCATAATCATAGGTATCGACATACAGAAAATAGATACAGCGACTTGTAATGCATTGCGTAATACGTGTTTTAATAAGGTTATAGTATGTACACCACTCGCTTTTAAATACATCACATACTCCTCATTAAGTTGTTCAATCATCGCTCGTCGTACATTTCTAAAGTAAATACCAGCATACGTCATTGTAATAACTACAACGGGTAAAATATAACTTTCTGGTCCAGTTAATCCTGATGTTGGTAATAAATTTAACTTAACTGATACAAAAATAATGAGCATTGATGCTACCCAATATGATGGTAAAGCTGTTAAAAAGAATGCTATCAATCGTATTACTCGATCTGTACTACGACCTCTAGTTAGTGCACTCACCACACCTAAAAAGATAGATGTCACCATAACTGATAGACTAGAAATTAATGTTAATTTTAATGTATTCATAAATGCAGGACCTATACGTTCTGAAACCGGGTCTCCTGTAATATAGCTTGTCCCAAATTTAAATTGTATTGCTTGTTGTAACCATTCTTTATATTGAATAAGAATAGGTGCATCAAGACCATACTTCTTTTTCGTCTCAGTAATTAATTGCTCTGTAACATTCGGTGTTCCTTGTGCATGTAGAATCGTTACAGCAGGATCTTCATTGGATAGGTACGTCATCATAAATGTCATAAAACTCACTACAATCAATAACGGAAACATGAGTGCAATACGTTTTATTATTAATTTTAACATTTAGATGCTCCTTTATTTATATTGCATTTCATTAAATGGTAATTCATATTGTGATTGCGTGAAGGATACATTTTTTAAGTCTTTAGGTGCTACTACGGTCATACTGCCATGAGAAATTGGAATAAAGACACCCTCATCATCGACTTGTTTTAAAATGTGTTGATAAGCTTTTGAACGTTCTTTCGCATTTTTAATTTTGAATGCATTGTCGATATTGTTATATAACTGTTGTTTGTCTTTAATACCTGATGTAGCAGTTTCATAACCTGTTTTTGATTTGAATGCAGCAATAGTACTTTGTGGATCATAAAGTAATCCCCATGTCTGATTGAACATTAAATCATAGTCACCAGATGTACGACGTTCAGCAATTTTATCTGATGTTTCACCATTTATATTTAATTTGACGCCTAACTTTTTAAATTCTGCTTCTAAAAATTCTGCCTGTTCTTTCTGACTTGTTGAGTCTTTGTCATAGTACATTGACATAGCTAAGTCTTTACCGTCTTTTTGACGTACGTGTTTATCTTTATTTAACTTCCAGCCTGCTTTATCTAATAATGCTTCAGCCTTTTTCTTATCAAATTGACGCGTAGGCATATTAAAATTAATATCTGTCACGTTCTTTGCAAAAAGTTGTGTAGCTGGTTTTTCTTCTCCATCAAGAATGTCTTTGGCGATTTTATCGCGGTCAACCATGTGTCCAATGGCTTCTCTAACCGATTTGTTACTTACCGCACTATCTTTCTTACCAGCGTTAGCAACAATCATTTTGGTATTCATCGGTTGGCTACGTTTGACTTGGTAATTTCCAGTTTCTTTGAGTTGTTTTAAACTATCATTATCTAAACTATCTGTACCTCGATCATCAGTAAATGCAAAGTTAGTCTCACCTTTTTTCATAGATAAGAATGCTGTTTCTCCTGCTGGTTTAACCTTTGCTTCTACCTTATTTAATTTAGAAGATTCTCCCCAATAGTGTTGGTTTTTATTAAAGGTAGCAGATTCATCTTTCTTATGTTCGCCCATTTTGAACGGACCTGTACCATCAAACGATTTCACGCCATCTTTAGTCGTTCCATGTTTAAAGTCTTTAGGTGATACAAACACATATGGACGAGGCATTGCTAATTCTGCTAATGCAGGTTGATATGCTTCTTTCAAATGAATTTGTACCGTGTATGTATCTTTCACTTTGACATCATCAATTAATGTCGAAATCTTTAACCATGAATGTAACTTTTTGTTTTGTTGTATGGCATCAATATTTTTCTTCACAGCGTCTGCATTAAATTTTGAACCATCATGGAATTTGACGTCCTTTCTTAGATGAAACGTATATGTCTTCCCGTCTTTCGAGATGTCCCATTTCTTAGCTAATAATGGCTTGATACCATCTTTAGTGTTACGTACTAATGGTTCATATATCATACTTTCCGCCGACATTGATCCTCCATAAACATGAGGATTCATATCACCAATGTCCTTTACAGTTGTATAGGATAGTGTCTTTTGATCCTTTTTATCTTGTAATGCCTTATCACCACCGCATCCTGCTAATACAATTCCTGATGCTTATAAAATTGCGCTTATTTTAGTTTTTGTTTTCATTAATTTTTCCTCTTTCTATATTGAAAAGTGTGTTGTCTCTTCTTAAAACCTCAAATCTTTAAAAAATCCCTATTGCATTGCTAAATAAGTTGTAATGAGTGAAATATCCTGTTCGAAATGGTTAAACTCAAATTGAGAAGATAGCGATTGATGTGGATGTTGGCTTTGGTAATGTCGACAATACGTTTTATATCTCTCCAACAATTCATCTATCATAGGTGTAGGCACTTCTAAAGCTTTACCAATAGACTGAATAACCGTTGTACGATAATAATCTTCACTAGGCATTCTTGGTATATGTACGACACCCTTTTCGTTTTGATATAACTGTTTGAACGGAACCGCTGAAAAGTCGAAATAGCGACCCTCTTGATCTGGTTGTGAAAATGGATCAATTAATATAGCTGAATATCTCACATAGAGTAGATATTCTTGTTTTACGCTAGGTAAAGATTCAAATTGACTGATATCTACCTCGTTTAACGTTTCTGGTCTCACTGGATAATTTTCTTTAACCATAAATTTCAAAAGATTGACTGAGGGCACACTTAATTTCTGTAAAATTGCCACCATCTCTTGCCACATCTGACGCATTTCACTAATTAGCGTCATTGTAATTGGTCCTTCTGGAAATAATTTATATACATAAACAGGTACATCTGTACCTTCGAAAATAGCTTTTAATGAAAAATCATTCATAAACAATGGCGGATGTACATATAATGAACTATTACGTATTTCCGCATGTAACGGTGTATTCATCACTGAAAGCTTTATGTTTAATCTCTTAAATAATAGCTGTAATTGATTCATTAATTTTGATGATTGTTTATTCGAACCTACAAATAACTTCGATTTCACTCCTGTTGTAAGTACACAATGAGGTTGAGACGAGTCTATGATTCTTGTATCTCCTAAGTATGTTGAAAATGAAATGATCTCAACATCCTCATTCTTGTCTTTCATTAATTGTTCTATCATCATATGCGAACCAAACGTCGGCGACACTAATATAATATGTTTGATCTTTTGCAATGTATTGGAATCTAATTGACGCAGCATAGAACAATACGCATCGGCAGTACATGCCAAAATGATTGTGTCGTATAGTTGATTCACATGTTGAATGTCTTTATAAAAACGACGAATTCGGAATTCCCCTGCAAATTGACTATGAGCTTCATTTTGCGTTGTAACTTTGAACATACCGTCGTGTTGATAACCGTTATAGACTGCTAACGATTTCTCGGATGTAGTAGCACGACCAACCATATCTATATCTTTAATTGATAATTGATGACAAATTTGTGCTAGTTGTACGCCAACAGGACCACTACCAATAATTAGTACATTAGACATACGTTTTATCCTCTTTTAACAAAGGCTTTTGATATAATGCGATATCAAAAATTTGATTCTCTTGTACTAATCGATAAACACATTGCCAATGATGCGTTAATGTTGGTTGTGAGGGATAATTAAATATCGATTTCAGATCATCGCCATAACGCATAGCTACAACCACGTTATCGTTCGTTAATTCAAATAGTTGGTCTAAAATGTCATATTTAACAGGTATGGTTGAACTAAAAATAATATGTGTCACTTCATTGATATCTGGTATTTGATCTACAGTTTTGTTTGATATTTCAATATTTTCGTTAGGTGCTAATACATTAACGACACGTTGACCTAAGTCCACAGCTTCACTATCAATATCAATACCAATAACAGAAGCACCAGTTTCTTTAGCAACTTGTATTAATGTCATTGGATACGCACCTGATCCAACTAGTAGCAATTTATCATCCTTACCTATACGCCATTGTCCAAATTCTTCATCAATGCAATGTTCAATATTGTCAAAGTATCCTGAGGTAGACGTCTTACCGTCTAACAATCGTCTTGCTCTTATCATTTCAACTTGTTTTACACACTGTGCTGTAATGTCTTGTAGTTGTTGCGTGAGTTGATGTTTTCTCTCTTCGTCTTGCCAAGCTACAAATTGTTCTTGCTGTGTTGAATCCAATATGAATTGACTATAGCTATCAACCAATGTTTCTAACTTATTAATGTCATTTGGATTCTGAATCACATCTTGATACACCTTTTCAAATTGGTTTAAGTATTGTTGTAAAAGATGATCTATCTCTATCTTTGAATTCATCAATTTACCATCGTCTCCTGTTCTATATAAGCTTTTCCTGATGCAACAGTAGATACGCTACCTTTAATTGAAGTATGATATCCATGAGTCGGGCAGTGCTTAGATGTTACTGAAATACTGCCGCCTGGTTGATATACAATATAATCAGCACACGGATTTTGACTTTGATAATTATTAAATACACCTATAGTAGCCGCCCCAGAGCCACAGCTATTCTCCCAAATTAAACTTTCCACTTCTGGTATATAAATTAAAGGATGGAGAAATTGTTTTTGCACATGAAATAACATGATGCCAATGGTTTTGTATTGCTTGTCCCACTGCTGATTTTTAACATATTGCTCTATTTGGTGTTTAATGGACGGCGAAATCTCTTCTATTGGAATGACATAATGTACATATGAGTCATATGTCACCTTTATCGCTTGCCATACCTGTTGTCCAATATGTAAATAGTCCTGTGATACTTGTCGAGCTTGAGGCATGCCTACTTCATACAATTGATCACCGTGTATGGTACAAGGTACTAACGCCTTACAACCTGATACCTCAACACAACATTGTTGAGATGTCAGTAATTGGTGCTCTTTTAAATATTGAATGTAAGACATTGTTGCATTGCCACAAAATTCATTTCCACTCATTACTAAACGAAGTGTTTCACCATTGTCTTCTGTCATAGATTCTATAAAACCTACTTGTTCACAACATACATGTGTAGATGCCATTAGTTGATTGGCAATCCTTGCATAGTCACTTGGACAATGTTGTGAATGTACAAGAATAGTCATATTTCCAGACGGATTATACTTAGAAAATTCAACAACTTGTCGTTGCATATAATACTCCTTTATGTTGTAAATTCTTTTTACATTTATTGATATAAGCCAGTTCTGACCTATATATCCAAAAATGCAAAACAGTTGCACGAAACAAATCGTAATTATTACGATTTAAAGAAGATAATATACGACTAAGATATTATTGTCAATATAATTGATAATAATTTTCATTAAAATTCCATATATTTATTAAATTTGTGCCTTTAAATATGGGATAGATACTGATATATTAAACCCATCAAAAATGTCTATTCTATATACAAAAAATCACCTTACTATGTGTCTTAGTAAGGTGATCTTATGCGCGTATTTAATAATTTATTTTATTATTATAGATATGTGTAACATAATAAAAATAGTGCCATTCTAAAAATAATTTCCTTGATACTGATGTATTTTAAATTCTTATTAGGCAAATACTGTGTTAAAAATTTTATCAATAATTAAGGTTAATTCTTTAGGTGATTCTTGTCTGCCACGCTTTACCCAATCTTGTAAAACACCAAAGACTGCATTGCTCATAAAAATAATTAAAAAATATTTTTCTTTAGTCGTTAATGTTTGAGTATTGACGATAGGTATTAACTGTACTTCAATATTTTGCTGTAAATTCTGCTTCATTACTTGATGAATAGTATAAGCACCATTATCTTTTAACAATAATAGGAATAATTCCCCTTCATTAAGCCAAAAGTTCAAAGCATATTCAAAAAATTGAAGACGATGTGTAAAGTGAATGTTCGCTAAGCGTTTCTTTCCTTTCTTCATCATTGCTTGCTGATATTTAAATAAAAAATCATCTTTATCTTTATAATGTTGATAGAAAGTCCCTCTACTAATACCACTTTTAAGACAAATGTCTTTTACAGTAATTTCATTATATGATTTATTTTCTAATAACTTAATTATGCCTTTTTCTATTCTCATTAACGTTTTATATACACGTTTATCAACCACTTGTTCATCCATTTTCTTCATCTCACTAACTTTATTGAACATCTATTTATGATTTGTCTAATACTTTTCAATTAATATACTTTTATATGTAAATCTGATTTATATTGAATATACAGTAATTAGACACAGTGTCAAATAAGGAGGTAAATGAATATGACAAAGCCAATCGCAGCATTAACTGATGCAGTAAAAATATACGATAAACATAAAGTATTAGATCATATTAGCCTTGAAATTCATGAAGGAGAACTATTAGGACTAATTGGTCCAAGTGGTTCAGGTAAGACAACAACAATTAAATGCTTATTAGGTATGGAAAAATTAAATTCTGGTTCAACACAAGTTTTTAATAAAAAAATGCCCCATCGACGTGTATTGAGTCATATTGGTTATATGGGACAAACTGATGCACTATATGAATCATTATCAGCTAAAGAGAATTTAACCTTTTTTGGTCATTTAGCAGAATTAAAAGGTGAACAATTAAAACAGAGTATTGGTAAAAATTTACAATTAGTCAATTTAGAAAATTCACTAACTAAGACTGTTAATACATTCTCCGGTGGTATGAAACGTCGATTATCACTGGCAATTACACTATTAGCTAATCCAAGCCTTATCATACTAGATGAACCGACTGTCGGTATTGATCCTAAGCTGAGACAACAGGTCTGGTCTCAATTAAAAAATTTAACTCATGAAGGTAAAAGTGTCATTGTCACTACACATGTAATGGACGAAGCTGAACGTTGTGACAAAATAGGTCTCATAGTTGAAGGACGACTATTTGCTATAGGAACACCTAATGAATTAAAACAAAAATTCAAAGTCAAAACAATTGAAGAAGTCTTTATAAAAGCAGAGGAGGTTAAACACTAATGAAACTGATGGCTATCATTCAACGTGTCATTATAGAATTACTAAGAGATAAGCGCACATTGGCACTTATGTTCTTAGCACCTTTATTAGTTCTCACACTCATGTATTTTGTATTTAATTCTGATGAAGATACCGATTTGAAAATTGGTGTTGCCGATTCTGTATCAAGCCATGTTACTGATAATATTAAAAATGATGATGTTTCTTTTAAACACTTTGATTCAGACAAAAATATTAAATCTAAAATAGAAAACAACGATTTAGATGCCTATATTTATCAAGATAAACATACTTTGCATGTCACATATACAAACGAAGATCCAAGTAAATCAGGTTCAATTAAACAATTATTACATCAGTCAATTCAGAAAAATAAAATGTCTGACGTTAAAAAGATAATCAATTCTATGCCTCAAGCTGCAAAAGGAAAACAATCAGAAGATACTAAAATAGACAATAGCTATTTATATGGAGACAAAGATAGTAACTATTTTGATAAAATGTTCCCAATTTTAATGGGATTCTTTGTATTTTTCTTCGTCTTTCTTATTTCAGGAATTGCACTACTGCGTGAACGTACGACAGGTACTTTAGAACGTGTGTTATCAACTCCTATCAGACGTAGTGAAATTGTCTTTGGTTATCTATTCGGCTACGGTATTTTCGCTATTATACAAACGCTTATCATTGTCCTGTTTTCAATCTATTTATTAAGTATCAACTTAGCAGGTAGTCTGGGGTATGTCTTGCTCATTAATATTTTACTAGCTATTACAGCGTTAGTAATGGGAATATTTATCTCTACATTTGCTAATTCAGAATTTCAAATGGTTCAATTCATACCTATCGTTGCCATCCCACAAGTGTTCTTTTCTGGTATCTTTCCACTAGAAAACATGACACCTTGGTTAAGTAATATTGGCTACTTGTTCCCACTTCGATATGCTGGTGACGCTTTAACAAATATTATGATTAAAGGGCAAGGTTGGTATCATATTTGGTTTGATGTAATGATACTTTGTTTATTTATCATTATTTTCATTCTACTCAATATCATTGGACTCAAACGCTATCGAAAAGTTTAATCATTTAATCTTCATAATAAAGAAGTACTTGATTTCAACTATAATCAAGTACTCTTTTTTATTCTAATCTATTTATTTAACAATGCTTTTACTTCACGGGCAACATGTTCTGGTGATTGTGGGTTTTGGCCAGTAACGATTTGTCCATCAACAACAACATATGGACGAAATGGCAATTTAGCTTTACTATAATGTGCGCCACGACGTTTAATTTCGTCTTCTAATTTAAAAGGAACGACATTTTTACGATTGGCCAACACTTCTTCTACATTTGAAAATCCAGTCAATTGATGTTGATCAATAATGAAACGTCCTTTACTATTCTTAGCATTTAATAATCCTGCGATGCCGTGACATACAGCTGAAACAATACCACCATGATTATAAATTTCATTAATTGCATTTTGTGCATCTTTATTATCAGGAAAATCAAACATCACACCATGACCACCTGTAAAATAAATGGCGTCATATTGCTTAGGGTCCGCTTCAGCAATAGGTTGCGAATACTTCAATAAATTCATAAAGTTCTCATCATATAAATATGATTTAGTCGTTTTATCTAATGTTAGACGTCCAAGACTTACTGGATCGATAGGTGTGTTGCCACCTGTAATGTTGAATAAATCGACTTGGTAGTCATCACTTCTAAATTGATTATAAAAATGTACGAGTTCACTTAACCATAAACCAGTTGGTATTTCAGTACCTTCAAAGACATCAGTACTTGTATTTACTATCATTATTTTTTTCATTGTATCGGCTCCCTATTCTCTATTTATCTTCCATCTTAATAATAATTTTCCCTTTAGCTCTACCGCTATTTGAATATTCAATAGCTTGTTGAGTATCTTTAAAATCATATACTCTATCTATAACCGGTTTAATTTGACCTTTTTCAATTAAGTTGCGAATGATTTCAAGCTGTTCGCCGCTAGGTTCCATAAATAAAAATTCATAATTGACATGATGTTTCTTCGCTTTAAGTAATAATTTTAAGGATGCCAAGCCTAATAGGGTAGTTTTAGCAAATCCAAGTTTCAAACGTCGTCCTAGTTTAGCTGTTGGAATACCTGAAACTGATGCCACTGTACCGCCAGTCTTGAGTACCTCAAATGAATGATTCAAATTATCTCCACCCAATGTATCAAATACACCATCATAGTTTGATATTTCTTCCCAAAAGTTTTGTTCTCTATAATTAATTATTTTATCAGCACCTAATTGTGATACAAGGTTATATCCTTTTGGACTTGCTGTTGTCGCTACAAATAATCCCATTACTTTAGCTAATTGAATAGCAAATGTACCTACACCACCTGATCCAGCTTGAATTAATACTTTATCGCCTTTTTTAAGTTTCATCATATCATTAAGCGCTTGATATGATGTTAGACCAACAAGAGGTACACTCGCTGCTTCTTCAAAAGTTAAATTATTTGGTTTTAAAGCAATATCATGTTCATCAATTGAAATATACTCTGCAAATGTGCCTATTTTCTTTTTACGTGGACGACCATATACCTCGTCTCCAATTTTAAATTGTTTTACGTTACTACCAACTTCTGTAATGACACCAGAAAAATCATTTCCTAGTATGAGCGGGAATTGATATTTCAATAATATACGTAACCCACCATCTCTAATTTTAGAATCTATAGGATTTATACTTGCTGCTATAATTTTTACTCTTACTTCATTTGGATTCATACTTGGTATCGGCATACGTGTTTCAGTTACAGGGTTATTTCCATATTGATAGATAACCATTGCCCTCATATCTGTTTTCATCTTTATCTCTCCTTTAAATGAATGTTTAATGATGTCTGCTTAATACTTGTTCTAGTTGATCGAGTTGATTCACGAAGTCGATAAGTTCTTGCTCACTAAATTCATTATTTAATCTTGATTTCAAAGCATTAGCAATTTTTGAAGTAACTTCACTAATCAATTTCTCTCCCTCATCAGTTAATGTGATTAATTTAATTCGCTTATTATCAGAAGGTGCTTGCGCTACATAGCCTTTGTCTTGAAGTTTATTTATTCTCTTTGAGGCTGCCGTCTTAAATATATTTTGCTGTGTGGCTAATTCTCCCACAGTCATTGAACCATTAGCTTGTATCATTCTAAGTGCTTCAATTTGTTCTCTTGATAATACATCATCAAGTCCTGTTTCTTTAACCATGTCATCGATTTCTTTATTAATGTGCATCATTACAACATGAAATTGGTTAATGGATTGTTCTAGTTGATTAATATTCATTTTATTGCCCCTATTTCAAAAGTAATTATTTAATAGTACACCGGGTGTACTATTAAATATAAGATATCTTTCTTTATAATTCAAATGATTGATTTGATTAATACTTTTTAGAAATTAAAAACCTCTGATTAGCCGTTCAAAAAGAAGACTATCAGAGGTTTATATGATTATTCTACTTCTTCTGCTAAAGGAATAGAGGCTTGTGCGCCTGATTTTTGTACTGTAAGTGAAGCTGCCCTGTTAGCAAAATCAATGGCTTCAACAAGATTACGTTCTTCCATATTAAATCGACTGACGAAAGCGCCGATAAAAGTATCTCCTGCTGCTGTTGTATCAATGGCTTTTACTTTTTGAGCTGGTACTAATCCAGAATCATTTTCAACGGCATAATATGTACCTTGTTCTCCTAAAGTAATGATGACCACTTTTGCACCTAATCCTAAGAAATAATTCGCATTTTGTGCCATAGACGCTTCATCTGTGACAGGGGTGCCTGATAATATTTCTGCTTCAAATTCATTAGGCACAATCACATCAATTAATTCCAATAATTCTTGTGGTAATTCCTTGGCTGGTGCTGGATTTAAGACTGTCGTTACACCTGCTGCTCTTGCTACTTTGAAAGCTTCAATGATTGCTGGTACCGGTACTTCTAACTGTGCAACAATGAAATCTGCTTGTGTAATTGCCTCTTTAGCACTAACAACATCTTCTGGTGTAATGGCCATATTTGCACCGCCATAGACGTAAATCGTATTTTGACCTTGCGCGTCAACAGTGATAAATGCTTGGCCAGTTGATTCAGTTTCAGATTCTAAAATATAATCTATATTCATACCTGCATCTTTAAAATCGTCGAACATAAATTGCGCTAATCCATCTTTACCTACTTTAGAAATAAATGTCGTATTAGCTTTCATACGTGCTGTTGCAATAGCTTGGTTGGCACCTTTACCGCCACCATAGGATTGTTGTGCTTTTTCCACATGTAATGTTTCCCCTGGTTTGGCATATCGTTCAACTGTTAAAAATTGGTCTACATTTGTAGATCCCAAAATAACGACTTTATTAGTCATAACAACCTCTCCGTTTCAATTAATTAAAATGTTACGTTTGATTCAAGGATGATATTAGAGAATGGTGTAGTTTCACCAGTACGTATATTTCCTTTATTTAATGGATGACTTAAATATGCTTTCATTTCTGAATGTGGAATAAATTCAATTTCCACATCATCATCAATTAAATTTTTAATTTGTTTTAACTGTGTCGCATTATTTGTTTTGATTTCTTCAGCTAAATAAATTTTTTGAATTTTCATTTCTGATAATACTGTTTCTAGTACATCAATAAATTTAGGTAATTCCTTTGTTACTGCTAAATCAATTCTTCTATCATCATTTGGGATAGGCATTCCCGCGTCGTTAACTGTCAGTAAATCATAATGACCAATCGTTGCGATAGCTTTTGATACATGACTATTGAGTAATGCTGTTTTCTTCATCAAAATCTCTCCTCTTTATTATTTGATAAATACTGTTACAGTCGCTGCTACTAAAATAAGTACTAATCCAATGACAGTGACTAACATTTCTTTAGATGTTTTACGTTGGTTTAAGAAGTAAATGCCAGTTAAAGTTGCAAGCACAACAGAAGTTTGAGATAGTACGAAACCTGTTGCTAAACCATTCATATTTGGTTGTGCAGAGATAAGATATGTCAACGCTGCAAATGCAAAGAAGAAACCTGAGATAATTTGCAACCATGTTACTTTCATAGTAAATGGATTACTTTCTTTCATGTTCATCAATCCATAAATAACAGCTACAATCACCATACCGATTGCTTGTGGTAAGAATGCTGCTTTACCACCGATATCTGTCGCTTGTGGTGCTGCTGAATATAACCAATAACCAATTTCACCAATTAATAAAATCACAACTGCTTTTCTTAATAATTTGCTATTTGTTGCTTCTGGATGCTCATCCCAAACTGTCATACGCGCACCAATTAAAATAACAATTAATGCGATAAATCCGATAATTTTATTTGTAACACCAGGCCAGTTACCAAGTGCAAAGACGCCCCATAAAGAAGCACCTAACAATTGAAATGCTGTTGTTACTGGCATTGCACGTGA
Organism: Staphylococcus pasteuri; assembly: GCF_030547725.1. Classification (NCBI taxonomy): domain Bacteria; kingdom Bacillati; phylum Bacillota; class Bacilli; order Caryophanales; family Staphylococcaceae; genus Staphylococcus; species Staphylococcus pasteuri. The sequence goes on from NZ_JAUOQO010000004.1 coordinate 46,112, forward strand.
TGATCCTACATATTCAAATGCTTTGAATGTCATGATTTGACCAAAACTCCACCCTGCGCCTGATAACAGTGCAAAGAATAAATCCATACCTGTTGGGAAACTATGACTTGTCGATGCAAAGAACACAATGGCAAAAATTAATGTTCCGACAGTAGCACCTATAATTTGGTTTACTGGTTTACCACCAAATTTTGAAGCGATAGTTGGAAATAGACCCCAACCTATTAGTGGTCCTAAACCAATAAGTATTGCGACTAAATTCATTATTAAACACCTCTATCTATATTTTTTATAATGACCAAATTTTTAGGAAAACGCTTTACTCAAGTATAGCACTATCATGTATAATTGATGAAATATTAAGAGGACAAAAGATTTATTCTGATTTATTGTCATAACTTATTCAAAATATAAAAGGAGCATTCCAATCGGAACGCTCCTTTTTTAAATACTATTATTTATTTGAAAATCCTAACAATTTACTTGCATTGTTATATAAGAATTTTTCTTTTTGTTCATTAGATAATTGATCTGTAGATTCAAGCTGATTCGCTAATAATTTAATTACTTCATCAGTTGTATAAGGCGCATCTGCACCATACACAATTTTATCTTCATCCACCATTTCTAATAATGTTGGTAATTGATAAGGTAATACCATACCAGCTAAATCAAAGTATAAGTTTTTCATAACTTGTTCGATATCATCCGGTCCATTTTCAACATTAAACATTTTATTACCTATGCTCACACGTTGTGCAATCACTGGTAACAATGCACCGCTATGTGGCACAATCCATTTAATATTAGGATATTTACTAAACACATTATTTTGACTCATGAAAATAATCGCGCGTGTCGTATCAAAGAAAAATTCCATCAATGGTGATAGTATTTTTTCTTTAATTGAATCATTAACTGGTTTAGGTTCATTGGGATGAATTGCTACTAATGCGTGACGTTCATCTAGTTTAGCAAGAATTTTATCTAAACGATCATCACCTAAATAAATACCTCGTGCATTGGTTGGTAATGTAAACCCTAATGCATGTTGGTCATCTAAGGCATGGTCGATCATTTGAATACTCTCGTCTACTAAAGGTAATGGTAATGATGCGAAGTAGTCTAATTTATCTTGATGCGCTGTTACCATCTCAGCAGCATAGGTATTCACTTCTTCAGTTAACTCAAGCATTTCTTTATCTGGTGCAGCACTTAAATGTGGGCTTGAAATAGATAATACACTATAATCTATCTCTTCATCTTCCATTAACTTTAAATAACTATCTATTGAAAATGAAGGCGTAGGTACACCGTCACCTTTACCATCAAAATAATCATCTAAAAATTTCACAAATCCTGGTGAAAGATAATGTGAATGTAAGTCTATTTTTTTCATCTTTAATACTCCTTTATTTATATCGTGTCGTTTTGATAAGTTAACCATTGATCTAAACGTTGATAATAATCGTTCAATTGCTCTGGTCGATCAATACCTTGTAATTCATGATTTACACTATAACCAATGTAATTTAGGCAATAACTTAAGCATGCATAACTTGAACGATATGCTTGTAACTGTTCGTCTGGAATAGTAATCGTTGAAGGTACGACTGGTGTAAGACTATCTTTTTCATAAACACATTCCATATTTTGGATATACCAAGTATCTCCTTCTTTAACTAATCCATAAACAATTTTCGCATCTGAATTGAGTTGCATTTGAACATCCTCAATAGGTAATCGTGCTTGGATTGTTGCCTGCATAATTGCAACTGCTCTATGTTGATTAATCCAAATCTGTGAATTATAAATTTGATGCGGTGCATAACGATTCATTTCTTTTGATGATTCTACAAATTCAGCGCCTGACCCTTTAAACCACGAAATATTTACCGTTGAATCTTTTGAAAAACATTGATACATACTGTCCCAAAGACTGTTATCACGACAAAATCTTTCAAATTGAATCAGTTCTAATATATTTTCTTTATCAAGTAATGTTTCGTTCGTAAATGGTTTATTTCTTTCGAATAACATAATCTATCTCCTTTAATTTATAACTAAAGTCTAGTTTTGCTCATTCCAATTAATATGTGGACATCTATCCGTTTATTATGAAAAAGATAAACCTAAATTACAACCAATTTGTAATCGATGCTAAATAATAAAAATAGAGAAACATTGTCCAGGGGTAAACAATGTTTCTCTATTATAGATTTATATTTTTTAAGGGGGATGGGAAAGGGTAATATCCATGGCTATGGTGTTGTGTGAATTATTTTGCGTTATAGCTTGCGCTTGTGATTTGACCTCCGTCAACTATCACATCTTTGTCTTGGAATGGTTCATTGTTAAAGAAACGATTTAAAATATCTTTTGTACCTTCTTCTATACGTTGTTGTGCTTCTAATGTCATACCTGAATAGTGTACAGTCATTGCATTTCTAGGCATATTTCTCCAAGGGTGATCTGCAGGAGCAGGTTGTGGATACCATACGTCGCCAGCATAACCTTGAATGTGTTTAGATTCTAATTGTTTTACTAATGCTTCTGTATCTACAATTTTACCTCTAGCTGTGTTAACTAAATAACTACCTTCTTTCATTTTACTTAACACATCGTTATTAAATAGTGTATCTGTATCTGGTGTAAGTGGTGCATGAATAGTAATTGCATCACTTGTTGATACTAATGTTTCAAAGTCTACAAATTTTGAATGTTCATTATCTTTTTGGTTGATTGGGTCATAATGTTGAATTGTTACGTTAAATGGTGCTAAACGTTCAGCTACTAATTGACCAATTCTACCGAAACCAAAGATACCGATTGTTTTATTTTGTAATTCATGTGCGTCATTACCAACTCTAGAAAGGTTCCATTCACCTTCAACTGATTGTCTATGACCTTCTTCATAATTACGTAGTAAGATTAATAAGTCCATAACAGCATGTTCGGCAACACTTACTGTATTACTACCTGTTACTTCTACAACACCCACATTGTTTTCACTAGCTGCTTTTAAGTCAACATGGTCAGAACCGACACCTGCAGTAATAGCTAATTTTAAGTTTGGTGCTTTTTCAAGACGTTCTTTAGTCATATAAGCTGGATAGAATGGTGCACTAATAACAATATCCATATCTGCTAAGTGTTTATCTAAGTCAGCTTCACCATCAGTTAAGATGACTAATTCATGTCCTTTTTCTTCTAAAAATGGTTTTAAACCAATTGCTTTTTTAGTATTTAAAATTTGATTTTCTTCGCCCTCTACATATTCTGGAAATAATGCTACTATTTTCATAAAATAATACACTCCTATAAAATTTTTTATTTAAAATTTAAATTACTTCTTAATACACAAAAATACCTGCTACTATTTGCACATATCACCCCCTTGAATAATTAATTTTATTCAAGCGTAGTTAGCAAACAGCACCAGGTACCTTACACCAGCACGCTTATTCTATTGATTTATCGAAAACAAATATTGACACTACTTCATCAGCAGCTAAATCAACATCTGTAAATAGTTTTACAAATTTAGCACCGACAAGTTCTTCCATCTCATCAGGATTGACCTCATCATATAGACGCTTTACTTCTTGTGTTCGTGCATGACGTAACATTTCTTCATTACGTTCATCACGCAAGTAAAAGTTTTCAACTTTACTTAATGCACCTGTCATAAAAGCGATTGCCCAATTGTCTTTAAAATCAACATTGATTTTTTCAGGGCCTTTACCTACATGTTCTTTGCGATAGGCGCGTACAAGATTAGCAAAGGCTTGCTCTTTTTTTCTTTTATCTATTTGACTCACCTTCTTCTAATTAAGAAGCGTTTTCAATTACGTTACAGATACCATTGTAATACTTTTGACAAAATTTTCAAGAGAAATGATCACAATTTAGACACAAATCTAAATATTTCTTTTTTTAGTTACATACGTTAGAATTAACAAAACGTTTAGGAGAGATAAAATGACTAAAAAACAAGCACTCGTTATTATAGATATACAAAATGATTACTTCGATGGTGGTAAAAACCCACTTGTTAATCCGGAAGCTGCTGCAGACAAAGCAGTTCAATTGAAAGATGCATTTAAAGAACAACAGTTACCTGTTATTTATATTCAACATATCGATCATACTGAAGGTGCTCCTTTATTTGAAGCAGGTACTAATGGTATTGAAATTCATGAAAAATTCAATGTACAATCTGATGATATTATCATTGAAAAGCAATATCCTAATAGCTTTTTAGGTACAACTCTACAAGACACTTTAAAAGAACAAGGTGTTGAACAACTTGTGATTACAGGTATGATGACACATATGTGTATTGATTCTACAACAAGAGTTGCGGCTGAACTTGGCTATCAGCCTATTCTAGTTGAAGATACAACTGCTACATGTGATTTAGAGTATAATGGCGAAACAGTCGATGCTAAAAATGTTCAAACTGCATATATTTCAGCATTATCAAACTTCGCTTCAGTAACAACAACTTCAGAATTTTTAACTAAATAATAAAGATTTTGCTCTCATATTTGAAATGAGCGATTTATAATCTAATATCTGAATTATAACTAAAGACCTTCTTATTGCATTTTATGTGCAATAAGAAAGTCTTCTTTATTATTAATGATTGCCACCTCAATCAATCTAGATAGGGGAGGGGATAATGCTCTGAAGAAAAGTAGATTTTTAGACTTCCGGCACACTAACTTCAGACAAACCGAACACTTACCCCCAGTCGATTAATCCCTTTCTGACAGTTATATACAAGCATCTCCCCCAATTAGCCCCTTTGTCTGCATTAATTAGACAGTTCATTCTCAACATTCTTTCCAACTGGCTCCCATTTCAGTACGAACGTAATTGTTAAACCTATTAAAGGTACAAGACCAATAATTAACATGGTTTGATTTAAACCTACAGTTGCTAAAATAATTGGGAATATGAACGTACCTATAATACTACCTGTTCTACTTACTGATTCTACAATTCCTGTCGCTTGTGAACGTAATTGCGTTGGAAATGACATTGCTCCTATCGTTTTACCTTGTGTACCTGGTCCCCCTGCATGTCCAAATAAGAATAGTGCGATTAAACATGAATTAATTATCATAGGCATAACACTATATAATAATCCCGTCATAATCATGACAAAGAGTACAATAGCAAAGCCTATCATTGTGAGTTTACGTGTACCTATCCGATAGGTATATTGTGCTCCTAAATAAGCACCAATAATACCAGCAATATTAACAATTCCAGTCCCAAGTAGCACACCTAGTTTATCTTCACTTATCATATATTTTGCAATTATAGGGATATATAAACCAACCGCATAATACTGCATTCCTTGTAAGGTAGAAATTGCTGTTGCTAGTGTAATTCTTTTTAAGTATGGCGGCTTTAAAAGTCTTTTATATTCAGGTTTAGCTGTGTCTATTTCTTTAACATCTGTTTCATTTTCTACTAATTGAATTTGAACGTCATAATGCTTTTGAATATATAGTGATGCTTTTTTAAGAGATAAATGATTAACAATCCATGTCGGACTTTCTTTCAAGTATTTCAATCTCATAATGTATAATATGAGGGCAATACCCCCTCCAAATGCAACTGCCATTCTCCATAAGAGTTCTCCAACACCTAATAAGAAAAACATAATGACCACTAATGAAGATATTACAATAGCGATGTACCATACAACTTGCCAGTAATTAACATTACGACCTCTTTGTACTTTATTACTAATTTCTGCAATAAATGTGAAGGCAACTGGACTATCCATACCAATAGCGATTCCCATTAAAAATCGGCTAATTAACAACATAAATAAATTAGGTGATATGGCTGCACATAATGATGTAACGATAAGAATTAAAAGAGAAATAGAAAGGATTCTTTTTCTCCCAAAACGGTGTGCTAAACTCCCTCCAAAAATCGCACCTATCAATGCACCTACAGGTAAAGATGTCATCACAATGGATAACATTGTGGGAGATAAATGAAACTCTTTTGTAATTTGATCAGTCATTGTTCCTAAAATGGTAATATCATATGCATCTAAAAATATCGTTCCCAATACCATTAAAAGTAACATTTTAGAAGTCTGTTGCTTATCAGAATCATCAATAATTCTGTATAAATCTTGCTTAGACTTTACCATTTCCATATTAACCATCCTTTAGATTTTCGTTAGATTAAGCTTAATTAATGATTATTAATTCATTATTAAGTAAAAATAAATATTTATTTAAGCCTTCTTTATTTCGCATATAATATTAATGAATATTTGTTTAATTGATATAAAAAATCGCGCCTATCTTATTAAGGATAGACGCGATACACTCTTAGAATTCTATTCATTTGTTGAAGATTTATTTGAACGAACTTTGTAAACAATGAAGCCAATAATAAAGCCAACCAATGCTGGTAAAATCCATCCCATTCCAATATCGAAGAATGGTAGGTATTTTTCACCTAATGAAATAACGAATTTAGCAAATGATGTTTTTAAAAATGGTTCTGGACTTGCTTTAACTCCGTCAATGAATGAAGCAATCATAGTGAAGAAAATCGTGAATCTATAAACAATAGTTGAGTGGTTAAATAATGGACTAATTAATGTTAATAAAATAATTGTGATCGCTAATGGATAAATGAACATCAATACAGGTGTTGAATACATAATGATTTTCGTTAAACCAACGTTAGCGAATACACATGCTAAAATACTGACTACTGTCGCAAACATTAAGTAGCTACGTTTCGGGAACAACTCAGTAAACGTTTCAGAAAAGGCTGTGATTAATCCAATAGCTGTTTTTAAACATGCCACAATAACAATCAATGATAGGATAATGATGCCGTAATCTCCAAGATAATGTCTCGCGATTTGTGCTAATGCGATACCTCCATTTTCACTCACTTTGAATTTACCGATACTCATTGTACCCATAAACGCAAGTAAGCTATATATGATACCCATTAATACAATACTGATTGTTCCTGACTTAATTGTTTCTTTAGCAATACTATTAGGATTTGTAATACCTAACTTTTTAATCGTTGTTACGATGATAATACCAAATGCTAGTGACGCTAATGCATCTAAAGTATTATAACCATCAATAAATCCTTTGAGCAGTGGGCTCTTACTATAATCCGCACTTACTGGCGCATTAGTTAATCCACCTAATGGATGGATAAAGGCTAAGACAACAACGATACCTAATAAGATTAAAAATACAGGATTTAAAAATTTCCCTATGTAATCTAAAATTTTAGATGGTTTTCTCGCAAAGAACCATGCTAATAAGAAGAAAATAATACTAAAAACTGGTAAATAAATCTTCGCAGCACCTGGTGAGATAAATGGTGAAAATGCAATTTCAAATGATGTCGTTGCTAACCTAGGTAAAGCAAAGAATGGTCCGATTACTAAATATAGACCTATTGTAAATATGTATGCGTACGTTTTACTTACCCTTGAAGTAATTTCAAAAATGCCATTTGTTTTAGACATACCGATTGCTATGATACCTAAAAATGGTAACCCAATGGCTGTAATTAAAAAGCCTAAATTGGCTATAAATACGTTTGATCCTGCTGTTTGTCCTAGATGAATTGGAAATATAATATTCCCTGCACCAAAGAATAAACCAAATAGCATTGATCCGATAAAAATATTCTCTTTTAATGTCAATTTGTTTTTCATCATGTCTGTTTATTCTCCTAGTTATTTTTTGTTCATTATACATTATATTTTGTAAAGGAAAAATGTAAATAACAAGAAAATTTTTAAAAATTAGACAATAATGGTTCATCATTACACATAAATGTATAAAATTACATTTTAATGCACTTAATAATTGATTTTACATATTTAAACAGACCTTTTTCGTATAGCTTTTCAAAACTTTATTATTAGCCGATTTATTCTTCACTGCAGAAATTAGCGATTCATTAAAACTGTTTATGCCTCTATTCTTCTAATTGTTTAATGACTTTAGCTGGTACACCTGCTGCAAGTGAGTTATCAGGTATATCTTTTGTTACTACTGCGCCTGATGCGATAACTACATTATCACCTATCGTAACACCCGGTGTAATAGTTACCTTGCCCCCTATCCAAACATCATTTCCTATATTAACTGGGCTTGCTTGTGCTAAATATTCTCGTCTACCTTTTGCACTCAATGGATGATTAACAGTATAAATATCGACGTTTGGACCTATCATGACATGATTTCCTATTGTTACTGGTGCAATATCCAAAATAGTAAGATTATAATTAGTTAATACATCATGCCCTACATGTATATTGCTTCCATTATCGCAATTGAATGTAGCTTGGAAAGAAATGTTATCTCCTGCTGAACCTAATATTTCACGAATTTTCTTTTCCTGTTGTTCTGGATCTGTAGCAGGAATGGCATTAAATTCTTGGCATAATTGCGCGGCTCTTGCTTTACGATCTGCTACTTCTTTATCATCAAAATGATATGGCATACCTTTAACAAGTTTTTCAATTTCTCTCATAGTAATCCACCTTTCGTTTTTATATTATTCAATGTAAATTGAACCTAGTACCTCAACCAATCAATGTCTCTATCTCTATAATCATAAGTTTTTTAAATGATATTCAAAAAGCTGTAGTCTGCCAATAATTAGCAATCTACAGCTTACCCCTTTTATTACTTTACTTGTTGCACTTAAACGTTATAAATATTGATCTGCATGTTCCAATCTATAATGTTCAGTGACTTCTTTTTCGTGGTCAAATTCTTTTTGACTTAATTTTTTAATGTTTTCCACTGCGTAGCCTAATTTTTTAGCAAATTCTTCTACTTCATCTTTATTTTTAGCAATAACAAACATAGTTAGAACATTATCGTCGACAATATCTTTATTGTGTTGATAATCTAATTTGAAAAATTTCATAAGAATCTCCCCCTCTGTTGTGTATATTATATACCCCAAAACATAAATTTATACATGTAAATTGTTATATTTTATGTCTATATTGTTAAAACATTTATTTTGTAAAAATAAACAAATGATTTCCAAACGAATTGTATACTTTTTTAACTTCTATATAGATTTACAACTCGAATTCTGAATTTGAATTTTCAAAAATATTAAATATTTAATAATAATTATTTGTGGGCGATTTAATTTTTTGAACATTATGTTACAATTGTGAAATGATTTTTATAGAGATGGTATTTAAATTGTACTAAAGGGGTTAATATACATGAATATTATTTTAGGCGTTGGAACACTTGTCGCCGTGTTAATTATAATGACTTTATTTTTAAAATTTGCACCATACGGTAAGGAAGGCTTACAAGCATTATCAGGTGCAGCTTGTGCGACATTCCTTCCCCAAGCATTCTTAAGCTATGCCATAGGTGGTATCTTACATATTAAATACTTACAAGACATCGGGGATCTTGCTGGTAGTCTAGGTGGTATCGCAGTGGGTATACTCACATGTATCAATTTAGGCGTATCACCAGTATTCGCTATTATTGTAGGTCTAGTATTAAAAGATTTCAGTTTATTACCAGCGTTTATCGCTGCATATATTGTTGCATTCATCATTAAATTTATTCAAAAGAAAGTACCAGAAGGTTTAGATTTAATCGTAGTTATACTCATTGCACCAGCATTAGTTTATGGACTCGCTTCTATAATCAATCCAGGAGTCACAGCCGTATTAAACCAAATTGCCGGCGCTGTTAACTCAGTTGGCGATAGTAGTCCTTATGCATTAGCAATTATATTCGGTCTTATTATTCCAGTAACAAGTATGACACCATTAAGCTCAATGGTACTTGCAAGTATTTTAGGTCTAACTGGTCTACCAATGGCTATCGGTGCGATTACTTGTACCGGCGCATCATTTGTAAACTTTACGCTATTCAATATTTTAAAAATTGGCGAAAAACCAAATCGTTTCGCCGTCTTTATAGAACCATTGACACAAATTGATTTAATTGTAAAATATGCGTCCGTATTATACGGAACCAACGCTATTATAGGTATGGTCAATGCTTGCATTATCACATTTAGCGGTCTAAAAATAGGCGTAACTGGTATGGCAACGCCTATTGCAGGTGCCATTGTACTATTTGGCTTTAATAATCCAGTATCATCCGCTATAACAATTATTGCCGTAGCAATTACTAGCTTAATACTCGCTTACATTATTGGCACATTAATTAAAAAATTTGATTTAATGCACTTAAACATTCCTATGCCTGGTAACAAAAAAGCGTAACATTCATAGAATAAAACCATCTCCCAAAACTGCGGATAAACTCGCAATTGGGAGATGGTTTTTTATTATTCTTCACTAATTAATTCTTTTGTATATTTTTTTGTTACTGATTTAATAATAATCAATACCATGGCTGTTACTGCTACTATAACCAACGAAGCGCCACCGACATACTTAAAGACTTCCTCACCGTTAGTATAAGCGACTACATCAGATTCAGTAGTTCTCATTTTTGAAGTTATTAATAGATTTATACCATAAGTTAAAGGTAATGCGCTGACCATACTCCACAATATAATGGGAAATATTCCCCAAGTACTTGTATATTTAAATAATGGTAAAAATAAAAGTAAGTATGGTGTAAATATGACAATGATTGTAATTGGAAATACAATTGCCCAAAGTGTTGCTGCTTCTAACATAAAATAAAACGTGAATTCGTAGATACCTATTGAAATAAGGACAACATAAGCCAAACTCAAACAATATTTTACCCAACTGTCTAACTCTATTGCTATGTCCATTATTCTTTTCTTATTTTTACTTATAGAATTGATTAATTCTACAGCTAATAAAATAATTACAAATACAATGAGGGATGTTATAAACCATTCCATAACAGGCGCTTCAAACATATTTCATTTAATCCTTTCTTATAGAAGTCGTTGATTATAAGGTACATACTTCTTATACATTATTATGAGTTGCATTAAAACTTAATATCCTGAACCTACTTTGTCACCATTTTCATCATATTTCGTCACATAGCCATCATCAACATCTACAGTATATGATCCTGCTAAATTGCCATCTTTATCATCATATGAGAATCCCCATTTACCATCACTTGTTTTTTCAGGTTCTTTAAATGTATATTCGTCTGTATCTAAATTTTCTCCTTCGTAGGATTCTACTTTATCAATAACGTTATCACGTGTAACTTCTTCAGAATCAGAACTACTATCTGATGAACTATTATCATCTGAACTTGAATCGTCATCACTTTCTTCATCGTCATCATCTGAGAATGTTGGCATTTTATCATAAATATTAATCTTGTTAGCTACTGATTCAAATTCACTAGAATCTTTATATTTTTCGTAGACTTCTTTAGTGTCGTGTTCTTCACCGTACTTTAAAGCATCTTTATATGAAGGAATTTCACTTTGAGTACCACCTAAATAAATTTTATCGTCACTGACACCTATAATAGATCCAAACATTCCTACAGAAGGAGATACACCATAAAATTTCATCCCTTCAGGTGAATTTGGAATATCTTGAATTTCTCTACTTACAGCAAAATTTTTCAAAGTTTTAGTCTCTTTACCATCTGACATCTGAGCTGTATATCTACCAGTCAAAATATCATTTTTCGTTAAAGTATATTTACCTGATTCATTCGCTAAAAATACTAAAGCTACTTTCTCTTTCTCAGATAAGTTAGCTATGTCATTACTAGATGAACTTTTCGAACTATCTGAATTACTTTCTTTATTTGAGCTATCTTTACTAGAAGATGATTTAGAATTATCCCCTTTACTGCTATTTTCACTCTTTTGACTATCTTCTACATTTGATGCACCTTTGTTTCCACTTGATGAGTCATCATTATTACACGCTGCCAATAATAAAAGTGCTGTCCCACTTAAAAATAACAATTTCTTCACTAATAAGTCCCCTTTGTTTAGTTAATGATTTAATTTAAATATACATAAATTTACATTTATTGCAAAAATACTTTATACATACAGACTATACTATATTTTTATATAAATATAGACGCGAAACAAAATATTTCACAATATAGATATAAATGATTGATGTACTATATATCATTAAATAAAATAAACGAAAATAAATTTATACTTTAAGTTTGAATATCTTATAATAATATTGTAAATTAAAAGAGGTAGCGTTTTCACTACCAAAATCATATAGGAGTGATGCTTTATGAAGAAATTAACAAAAACTTTTGTTGCTAGTAGTATTATTCTCGGCACTGCATTAGGAGTAAGTGTTTCTGCAGACAATGTATCATCTCACGAAGCTCATGCTGCTTCATCTCAATATTGGTATAAATATAATGGTTATACCGCTTCTGGTGGCAATTTTGTATTAAGTTCATCTTTCTACAATGGACTAAAAGCAGGTAACGTAGAATTCAACGGTGTGAAAGTAAATAGTAAGTATCAAACACCTAATAATTCTAAAGATATTTATGATCAAAATTTCCAACAATATAAAAACCACAAAGCAAATAATGTAGAATTTAAAATCAAACCAAATACAATTACTTTAAAACAAGTGAAACAAAAATATGGTAATCACTACGATTTCCAAAATCCATTAAATGGTCCTACTAAGAAGAAAGGCGATGGCTTATATAGTTATCAAGTAGGTAAAGGGCATATTGTTTTTGTTGTACAAAATGGATATGTCACATACGCGAATGTATCTTAAACATAACTTTTAATATATAAACGAGGCTAGAACCCATTTTGCGGGTTCTAGCCTCTATCTTGTTTATTAACCTTTGATTTTTCCTGTTATGGCAAAGGCCATATCTCGTATAAAAGCAGCTAGATTTTGATTCGCTTCTTGATTTAATTTGTCTTTAAATGTATCGATTGAAAAATCCTCTTCCACTACTTGGTGTGCTTTCATTCTAGGTAACATCATTCCCACTAGCCATTCTAAATCATTATTTTCAGAAGTATGAATCACCGCTTCAGCGAAGTAATCTATATCACGCATACCTATTTCGTTAAATAATTGATATAGTTTTTGTCCAATATGAATATCTCCACCTTCTTTTTCAACAGTGTCCCAAATACACTGTATTGCTGTTTGATGGTTTGGTAATTGATCTGCACCCGTTCCTCCATTAATCGCATCACTCTCTTGAAAACAAAATTGCCCGCCAGGTTTTAAAAATCCTTTTAATACAGATAAAGCTTGTTTCACATCAGGCAAGTACATTAATACGCGTCGACCAACAATTGCATCAAATTGACCTAACGTCTCGGGTAATTGATAAATATCATGTAACTGATAACTGACATTTTGATATGCATTTCCTTCAATTGCTTTAGCCAATAAGTCTTCATTCATATCGATACCAATAACTTCTCCTTGTGCACCTACGCGTTCGGCGATTAATTGTGTTACTTCACCAGTAGCACATCCAATATCTAGTACACGCATACCTTCATGAATATCTGCACGCTCTAGTAACTTGTTAATAACTTCATTTCTCTCATTCATCTATTTTTCTCCTTCATCAAACATTTTTGTTTATATATCTTACTGAAGCTCACTTTACATAAAAATATAAATGACGCATTAAATCTATTTGCAAACTGAACAACAAAATTATATAATATTATCTTAATATAAATACATGATTAGAAAGGACAGACATCATGAAATCAACTCGCATCTTATATTTATTATCAATCATTTTAAGTATAGTTAATTTATGCGTTGTTTATACAACATTTTTTACTAACTTATTTAATGGTAACACTTTCTCACTATGGTATTGGCCAGGTGCCACTCTTATTATCATAACTTTAATCATCAATTTAATTTCTCTTTTTAAATATGGGCATCGCTTTGCTCTTATCATATTAATAATACTGAACGCAGTCTTACTTCTTATATATTCTGCGCCATTACTATTAGTTTAAATTAAAATGGAGTTAGCCTACGAAGACATATATTATGTTTCCATAGGCTAACTCCAAATACTAAGAAACTAATCCTCATTTAAATAAGTCGTTAATAATTCAGTATAGTACTCAATAAATTGATGATAAGTCTCTTTATTAACATGTTCATTGATTTGATGTGGTACAGTTCCAGGTCCAAACATTAAGAATGGAAAGTGTTCATCTTTATCTCGAAGTAAATTAGAGGCATCAGTCACACCTACAGTTGGAGTCGCAACGACCTCACGATTAAAGATAGTCTTTGCAACTTGTTGACCTAATGCTATTAAGCGATTCTCTCCTGTTGTAAGCACTGGATCTAAATCTAAATATATATCCTCTTCAAGTTGTCCACCTTCTCCATTAATTTGATTGATATGTTTGTCGAATAGTGCTTTCACTTTATCATTATCAAATTCTGGGACAGTACGTATATTAAAATCCGTTGTGGCCTTATCTGGTATTGAATTCACTTGATTACCACCATGAATCATTGTGTGATTAATAACTAAACCTTTGACCACTTGTGCTAATTGTTGTTCATCTATAGGGCCGTTTATTCTTTCCTTAACGCCTTCTATAAAATGTGAAAAGTCTAACTGTTGATAATTTAATTCTTGTTGAAGTTGTTCATATTCATCATCTATATTACGCACAAAATCTAATAAAGGTTTAATCGCATTTTTACCTACAATTGGCACAGAACTATGTGCTGCTTGTCCTCTAGACACAATTTGATAATCCATTGAACCTTTATGTGCATAGACAATACCTGACTCAGATGGTTCAGCAATGATAAGTGCATCTACATCGTCCATATAGCCTGCTTTGTATAATTGTTCGGAACCAAGCTGTTGCATTTCTTCTCCAGCTGTCGCCATTAACTTAATTGTACCTTTTTCCAATAAACCACGTTCATGAATGTCTATCATTGCAATGACTAATGCAGCTAGCCCTGCTTTCATATCCGATGTCCCACGACCATATAACAAGCCGTCTTGTTCAGTTAATTCAAATGGTGGATATGTCCAATCGCCATAATCACCTTCCGATACTACGTCCATGTGACCAGAAATGCCTACAACGGGATGACCGTCGCCTATTGAGGCAATTAGATTAGCACGCTGATGACGTCCTTTAATTTCATCAATTTCTGCTTTGATACCGTGCTTTTGTAGTAATGATTGTAAATATTTTGCTACTTCAATTTCATTATCATTTACGGTTTTAATCTCTATCAAATCTTTTAATATTTGTAATTGCTCATCTTTTGAAAATACACTCATGTTAAATACTCCTTTAATACTGTTGTTCCATTAGGATCATTTAATAATATTACCCATATCCTAACCTGCAAAAATTTAATCTTTGGCAACAGATTCATGGTATCTATCAAAGTGCAGTCAATCAAACAATTCATATTGAAATATAGCTATTGCCCTTTAAAATCTTTCAATTGATAGCTGTTACTATTTTAACAATGCGTTACTATTGTCATTAAAAATCTGATGCTGCTCATTTTCATCAAAATAATTAGACGCCCCAATATCTTGTTCCATTTTAGCAATCCAATCGTTAGGTGCATAATGTGCATCTGAGCCAAAAACGATATGAGATGTATCAGTAACTTCTTTTAAACTCGCAAATGTAGAGTCACCTGTTGAAAGTGCTGTATCATAATAAAATCGACGAATATAATCGTCAGCAGAATATTGTAATTGTGACATTCGCTTCAAACTATGTAGATATGTTTTGAACATTTTTCCATAGCGAATAGGGTGTTTAGCAACTTCTCCAATCATCCTTGTCTTACTTCCCGTTAAATATGGCTTCAGACGTTCTTTCGGATTCACCATTATATAACTTAATGTTTCAAGTGTTTGGTTAATTCGCCATTCTAAATACGGCAACGTACCTCCAGCATGCGCCAAAATAAATGTAATATTTGGATAACGATCTAACGTACCACTCAATATTAAATTAGTCGCTGCTCGCGAAGTATTAAAGGTAAATTCTTCTATAAAATCCGCTACAACATATTGAGGTTTTTTCACTTTATCTGAAGACGAACTAGGGTGCACAAACACCACGCCATGACGATCATTAATTGCTTTCATCACTGGCTCAAATATATCGTCGCCTAAATATTGATCTCCATAATTAGATAACAATCCAATACCGTCTAATTTCAATTCATCTAGAGCATAAGCTACTTCATTGATTGACTGTTTAACATGCGGCATCGGTAGTAAAGCAAAGCTTTTAAAACGTTCTGGGTAGTCTTTCTTTAATTGTGCTTGATACTCATTTACTTCTCTAGCTACTTTAGAAGCTTGCTTCTTATTAAACGGTAATGTTGCCGGCTCTGAAATAGAAGTTACACCTATATTTATGTTTAATTCATTCATCATATTAAGACTGTCTTCAGGCTTCCAATCCTTGATAGGATAGCCCCCAGCAGTTGTTACACCTATTTTACGTAATGCGTCTTTATATACTTTAGGAATAATGTGATGATGAATATCTATTATTTTTAGATTCTCTTTCACAATCAAACACTCACTTTCTATAATTGGGATCAATTGCAATATCATTTAAGTTATCTTATATTTTAATGGACAATACGTCTATTAAATAACTTAACAAATTTCCATAATGAATACTCGTAGAAACTTCACCAAATATAGGTTTAATGTACATATCAATGATATATGTTGATTATCTTTAACATAATAGAGTATTTATGTAATAAAGGATGGAGCAGAAATGGACAAAAGACAAATTCGTACTAACCAATATTTAAAAAAGGGACTTACTCAATTATTAAATCAAGTGAGTTATTCTAATATCACGATTAAACAATTAGCTGACGCTGCTAATATCAATCGCAGTACTTTTTATTTACATTATAAGAGCAAGGACGATTTCTTAAACTCTGTAATTGAGGAAACGATTGATGAGCTTACCGATTATGTAAAACAATCTTCAGTCAATGATGATGCTATATTTAATACTGAATTTAAAGTGTCTTTCACACGGTTATTAGAATATATTGAACTTAATTTTGAGTTTGTAAAAGTACTCATTACAAATATGAATACAACCTATTTCCGCGCATTACTAGTAGAAAAGGTTCGTGAAAATATTTACTATCCATTATTGGAAAAAAACAACGTTGAAATGAACTTCCAAAAAGATATTATATTGAATCATACAATATATGGTGATTTAGGAGTTATTGAAAGTTGGTTTAACAGCGAGAATTATTATAGCTCTCATTATATTGCGGAGGTACTTTTCGATGTTTCTAGCCATTCTCCCATATCACTATTAGGTATTGAATCTGAATTTGAAAATCAATAACCTAACGTCACCTATATCATATTCAAATATGCACTCTAAAGATTAGTTACTCGTCTAATTTTTAGAGTGCTTTTTTAGTTAGCTTAGTTTCAAATCAACTCGTACTTATCTATTATTTCTATTTTGATAGACGATAATATACATACTGTCTATTAAGTCAAATTTTTACAAAATGAAAGCAAGATTTTCTAATCAAAATATGCTACTTTAACTAATAGACACACTGTCTATTATAAACAAACCAATTATTATTAATATTTGACTATATGGAAAGAGGGATCATATGGCGTATATAAAATTAGAAAATTATTCAAAAATATTTGGAACTGGAGATCAAAAGGTCTATGCAAATAACAATATTTCATTTGAATTAGAAAAAGGTCAACTTATGGTCATTGTGGGTTCATCTGGTGCAGGTAAATCAACATTATTAAATACATTAGGTGGTATGGATTCAGCTACAGAAGGAAAAGTCATCATTAATGGTACGGATATTGCTCAATTTTCCGAAAAAGAATTAACTACTTATCGACGAAAATCAGTTGGCTTTGTCTTCCAATTTTATAATCTCATCCCTAACCTAACGACTTTAGAAAATTTAGAACTTGCATCTGAATTATCATCAGAAGCATTAGACCCTAAAGAAACGCTAAAAAAAGTTGGTTTAGAAAAAAGAATGGGTAACTTCCCTTCCCAACTATCTGGTGGTGAGCAACAACGTGCTTCTATTGCCCGTGCCGTTGCGAAAAACCCAGACTTACTCTTATGTGACGAACCAACAGGCGCATTAGATTACAAAACTGGTAAAAAGATTTTACAAGTTCTGCAAGATTTAAGTCATGAAAATAATAAAACGGTCATCATCGTGACGCATAACGCAGCATTAAAAGATATGGCAGACCATGTAATTGAAATATTCGATGGAAAAATTAAAGAAGACTACATCAATGATCATCCTAAACCAATATCAGAAATTGAATATTAAGGAGGATATACATGAGTAAATTAAATAAAACGATATTACGTGAATTTAAATCTTCATTTCCTCGCTTCATTTCAATTACTATTTTGTTAGCTTTAGGTGCTTTCATATTAATCGGCTTAAAAGTAACGGGCGATGATATGCGACTAACTGGAGATCAATATTTTAAAGATCATCATATGGCTCACGCACAAGTAACAAGTCCTATTGGCTTTTCAAAAGATGATAAACAACATATTAATAATATGGATCATGTGGCTAAGACGGAATATAGCATTTCCAAAGATGCTCGTATTGCAAATTCAAATAAAGCTATTCGATTAAACGAAAACACATCAAAATTATCTACCTACAAAGTTAAAAAGGGTCGTTTGCCAAAATCTTCTAATGAAATTGCTTTAAATGCGCAAGATACTTCAAAATATAAAATTGGACAAACAATCGATTTTACAAATAATAAAGGTAAAAAAGATATTTCTGGACTTAAACATCATCAATACAAAGTTGTTGGTTTCGTAACCTCAAGTGATTACATGCAAAAACAAAATTTAGGCGTAACGAATGTTGGTAAGGGACAAATCGATACATTCGGCGTACTAGCAAAATCTGGATTCAACACTTCTAAACCTAATGTAGCCAAATTAACTTATAATAACGCTCACGGTAACAGCTACTCAGACCGATTTGAAAAACAAATTAATAGTAATGCTTCAAATAATGCTGATGATTTAGAAAAATGGTCTGACAAACAACGTTCAGATATGAAAGATGATAAACAAGCAGAACTTAACAAAGCGAAAAAAGAGTTAGATCAACAAAAAGATTCAGTTAATGAAAATAAAGCTACACTTCAACAAACTGGCAAACTAAAAGACGCTCAACAAGATATAGCAAAATCTGAAACACAACTCAAAAATAAAGAAAATGACATTAAGAAATTAGATGGTATTAACTATGAAATCCAACCACGTAGTGATTACAATCAAGGCTATAGTCAATTTGGTGAATCAGCGAAACGTATTGATATTTTATCTAACACATTCCCTATCATTTTCTTTGCAGTAGCAATTTTAGTTACATTTATCACAATGTCTAGAATGGCTGAAGAAAAAAGAATGAATATGGGTGTAATGCGTGCTCTTGGCTATACAAAATTTGACGCTATGAAACTGTTCTTAATTTATGGCACAAGTGCTGCAGTTATAGGTACTGCACTTGGTAGTTTCTTCGGTACATGGTATTTACCTGAAAAAATTTATCAAGCCTATGCTGCTAACTTGATTGTGCCTGAAATCCAAACACCTACTCACTGGTTGTGGATTGGTATTAGTCTATTAGTCGCATTACTTTGTACAGTTGTACCTTCAGTATATATTGCTTGGAAAGCTTTAAAAGAACAACCTAAATATTTATTATTACCAAAACCACCAAAAGCCGGTTCAAAAATATTATTAGAACGTCTACCATTTATTTGGAATAAATTGTCATTCAATCATAAAGTGACTGCTCGTAACCTGTTCAGATACAAAGGCCGTATGTTTATGACAATACTCGGCGTGTTTGGCTGTACAGCACTGTTAATTACTGGTTTCGGTATGCGAGATTCATTAAATGGTATTATCCATAACCAATATCAAAATATTATTCATTACGATATTATTAGTGTTTATAATACGCATGCCTCACAACAAGACAAAGATAAATATAATGACAAAATTAATGATTTAGACTCAGTTAAACAAAAAGATGATGTCTACTATCAATCGGTTACTACTAAACCTAAAAACGTTATAGATAATCAACAAATTTCTATGATTGTTCCTAAAAACTCTAATAACTTTCAGGATTATATGACCTTACGTGACGCCGGTTCAGATAAGAAAATGAAATTAAGCAATAATGGTGTTGTTATTTCTGAAAAATTAGCTAAACTTGGCCACTACAAAAAAGGTGATACCCTAACAATTAAAGATGATACGAATGCAAAACATAAAGTCAAAATTGATGGTATCGCTCAAATGTATGCTGGACATTACATGGTGATGAACAAACAATATTACGAAAAAGCATTTGATAAAGATATCGATTACAATGCTAAAATTTTAAATTTAAAAGATAGATCCGCTTCAAATATTAATAAAGTTTCAAGTGAATTAAATGAACAAGATGCGAGCCAAACAGCCGTGCAATCCAACCAAGCTAAAACAGCCATCAATACAATTTTAGACGGTCTTGATAATATCGTCTTAATCATTGTCGTTGCATCATCTGCATTGTCATTCGTTGTACTCTTCACATTAACGAATATTAATGTATCTGAACGTACACGAGAACTCGCCACACTTCGAGTATTAGGCTTTTATAAAAAAGAAACAGTGATGTATATTTACCGAGAAACAATACTTCTCACTATCATCGGTATTTTAACTGGATTTATCGGTGGCACTTATTTACATCACTTTATTATGGATACATTGCCACCTAACAATGCTATGGCTGACTTAACGTTATATTGGACAAACTTTACATTCTCTACGCTATTAACGTTAGTATTTGCATTTATTGTAATGCTGATTATGGCTAGAAAAATAAGTAGAATTGATATGCTCAATGCGTTAAACTCAGCAGATTAAGGTAAATATATGTATATATTCCTGTAATTAAGGGACATGCAACTCATGAGCGAAGCGTTCTAGAGTTGCGTGTCCCTACTTTAATATTTGTTAATTTAAAACTATATAATAGTATTTTCAAATTTATATGTATATACTATGAATATTACATTTAAAGGAGCAAATAAAATTAACGAAGACATTACTTATTAATGCGCATCCGTATTTTAATAATTATGCGACTTATACTGCTAAATTGAAAAATTTATTTTTAGAAAAGTTTAATACTGCATTTCCAGAAGGTGAAATTGAAGAATTAAATTTATATGATATTGCACTACCTCGTTTAGAGAGTGATCAATTATTACATGTGTGGTCTAAATTAGGTTCAGGAGAAGAATTATCAGCTGAAGAAAGCCAAATCGCTGAGATGTCTTCATTTTTACTAAACCAATTTAAAGAACATCATCGTATTGTTATTTTGACACCTTTACACAACTTCAATATCACATCTAGATTAAAAGATTATATCGACAATATTATGGTGGCTAGAGAAACATTTAAATATACTGAAGATGGTTCTGTTGGGCTGATGACAGATGACTACAAAGCATTATTACTACAAGCGAGTGGTGGCGTTTATACAAATGATGACCGTTACACACCTCTTGAATTCTCATACCATTATTTAAGAGAAATGTTCAAAGAAATTATGGGCTTTGACGAATTTTACGTAGCTCGTGCGGAAGGTACATCAGTGCTGCCAGAAGATGAAATTATGAAAGGCGCTAAAGAAGACTTAGACCAAGTATTCGATGCGTTTTATACAAAAGGATAATATCAAATAAAGAAACCCGTAATAGAACGATTTAATCGCTCTGTTACGGGTATTTATTTTGTCTTTATATTAAATAATGATATTTAGACTACCTCAAGACTGCCCAAACATTAAAATGCCACTGTACCTACCAACATTGCAATTAATAATAATACGATTGCGAAGCCCCATACCCAGAAGAACGCATATTTGATATATGTTCCCATATTAGCTTCAGCTAATCCAAGTGCAAGCCATAATGCTGGTGCAAATGGGCTCACAAATGTACCAATAATATTACCGATGACCATTGAGTATGCAGTAGATACTTGAGATACGCCAAATTCTGCTGCAGTTTGTTTCACAATTGGTAATAACGCAAAGTAATAAGCGTCTGTACTTGTTAATAAATCAAGTGGCACACCTAATAATCCTACAATAATGTGGATATAAGGGCCTACAGGTTGTGGAATGATCTTAATTAAATCTGTTGCGATTGATTTCAACATTCCTGTATGGTCTAACACACCTAAAAACATACCGGCACCGACGATAACTACTGCCATCATTAATGCGTTAGGTGCATGTGCTTTGACGCGGTCCATTTGTTCATCGACACTCTTATAGTTAATGATTAATGCTAATGCGACACCTATCATAAATGCAAATTCTGGTGGTGCTATATTTGAAAGCATAATGACCATAACTAAAATCGTTAACAGTGTATTAATCCAAATGATAGACCCATGCTCTTTTGCGCGACCTCTAACTGGGAATTTTATCTCTTGATCGTGTTCATAATGTCTCACCAATTTATGTATATCTATGTCTTGTGTTTGTTCAAGCTCTCCATTAGCGATACCTTTTTGAATGCGTCGTTTCTCTCTAAATCCTAAATAAACAGCTAGTATCATGACTAATACAAAGCCAATAATTTGTATAGGTATCAAACCGTACCATAATTCATTAACACTTTTAGCCTTTAACACTGTTGCTACACGAGCCATTGGTCCGCCCCACGGCACCATATTCATCACTGCTGCACTAAGTGTTAATAATAAGATGAGTAAGTAACGACTCATGTTCAATGCTTTATAAAGTGGTAATAACGCTGGAATACATAGTAAAAATGTAACCGCTCCTGCGCCATCTAATTGCGCAATCGTACCAAGTAGCGCTGTCATAATACATACAATAATCACATTACCTCGTGTCATTAATAACAATCTTTTAACAACTGGCTTAAATAAACCACTATCTGTCATTATGCCAAAGAAAATAATCGCGAAAATAAACATAATGACGACATTCATGACTTGTGCCAAACCTTTGTCAAAGAACGTCACTAAATCATGAACGTTATAGCCTAATATAAGTGCCCCAAGACATGGAATTAGTGTCATCCCCACGAATGGACTAATCTTCTTGGCAATTAACAAACCAACAATCGAAATAATAATGAGTAGACCCATTATCGTTAACCACATATGATCCCCTTGCATGACTAACATCCCCTTTTAAATTATTAAATTTTAAAACCCCTAAATATTTAAGTAGAAAAAATTTTCCGAAAATTTATTTATTACAAATATTTTAACATAAATGATTAATCGAGGAATATATGGGTATTTAAATATATTATTATTTTTAACTTAACTACGCTATTTCATTTTAAATAGTATCTTGTACAATAAAAACTTTCTAATTAAAAGGGATTAATCATGTTAAAGAAATTTATTTTATGTCTCATAATCTTTTTAGCGATATTCACTATATTTTTCCAAAAGAAACTAGATAAATCAGAAATAGAAAAAGGCATTACGTTAGATATTGCACGTAAACACTATACAGAACATAGTATTAAGCAAATTATCAAACATCTAAGTAAACATCATGGCACATATTTACAGTTACATTTTTCTGATAATGAAAACTACAGTATCTATTCAAAAATGTTAAAGCAGACATCCAACAAAACGAATTCATACTTTTTAACTAAAAAAGAACTCAAATCTATTATTAAATATGCGAACAAAAGGAATGTGCAGATTATTCCAGAAATAGATTTACCTTCTCACTCAAAATCCATCCTTACTTTATTAAGAAAACATCATCCTGATACATATCAAAAAGTCGTATCGCAAGATGATTCAAGTACGATTGATTTTATAGATAATAAAGATTCATTGAAATTCTCTAAAGATTTAATTTCAGAAATTAGCGGTTTATTTAAACAGCCGAAGTATAAAGATGAACAGAAAATGGTCATTGGTGGCGATGAAGTTCCCGGTAGTGGTGCGAACCAACAACAATTCGTAAAATACATCAATCAAATTTCTAACTATGCGAATTCCAATAACTATGAAACAAAAATATGGAACGATTCCATAACTAAAGAAGGTCTGAAACAGTTAGATCAATCCATTATCGTTATGTATTGGCAACAGAAAAATCAAAATAGCTTAACACCAAAAGACTTTTTCGATTACAACCATCAAGTTGAAAACTTTAATAGTCAGTCCTTATATCTATTTCCTAGAGATGAAAAATCAACTTCAACATCTAAAAATATTGATTTAATATCTGACACAAAAATAACGTCATTTAATACGTACCATAATCATCAAAAGAACTATTACGATACAAACCTAAATGGTGTGACGATGAGTTTTTGGGGAGAGTTTGCTTCTTCTCTAAGTCAAAATGATCTCATCAAGTACATTATTAAATACATTAAAATATTTTTCTAATATTAAGCTATTGTTAACACAACATTTTTTGTCCATTGATTTATTGCTAAGTTTTTCCTTTTTGACAGTAAACTAAAACTGTCTAAAGCGTTTTTTCACCCATAAACTCTTTTTACCGACTAAAACTTCTTAAGCATAAAATTTTTAACTCTATTATTAATAATAGAGTTATTTTTGTTTAATAATAATTATACCACTTATAACTTTTTTATATATTAAAAAAGTGTTGCAACTCCTAGAAAACTGCATTATCATCAGTTCATGTTAAAAATTCCTAGGGGGAGAAACATGAACTTATTAAATTTCTTAATACTTTATCCGTTATTTATGTCTGTATTTTGGATAGTAGGAACGATTATTTATATGTTCTTTTCTGAGCTATGGCTTACTCAAAAACCGACTAAAGCCATAGGAGAAGAAGGTATATCATTTTTAGTTCCTTGCTTTAACGAAGAAGAAACAATTAAAGATACAATTGAAAATCTATTGTCATTAGAATTTCCAAACAAACAAATCATTGTCATCAATGATGGAAGTTCAGATAATTCTGCACAGATTATTTATAAGCTTCAAGAAACAATGGATTTCACATTTGTCGATCTTAAAGTCAATCAAGGGAAAGCCAATGCTCTAAACAAAGGTGTTGATTATGCCGAGTATGATTACGTTATGGGCATAGACGCAGACACGCTTATCGATAATTGCGCACCTTACTTTATGATTCAACACTTCCAAGACAATCCTAAATTAGCAGCAGTTACTGGTAATCCAAGAATAAGAAATAAAAAATCTATACTTGGTAAAATCCAAACTATTGAATATGCAAGTATGGTAGGAAGTATCAAACGTGCACAATCTTTAACAGGAAAAATTAATACAATCTCTGGTGTATTTACACTATTTAGAAAATCTGCAGTTATACAGGTTGGAAAATGGGATATCGATATGATTACTGAAGATATTGCCATCTCATGGAAATTCCATCTAGCAGGATTTCAAATTAAATATGAACCTAGAGCACTTTGTAGAATGCTTGTACCCGAAACTGTGGGAGGCCTATGGAAACAACGATTAAGATGGGCACAAGGCGGACAAGAAGTTTTAATTCGTGACTTTAAAGCCGGGTTAAAATCAATGAATCCAGCCATTTATTTACTCGTATTCGAACAAATCTTTTCGCTTATATGGGTTTACTGCGTTGTCTCTATTTTAATCATTCAAATTATAAATGCTAACTTCTTAGACTACTACTTCTTAAATTATAAATTTTCACTCATCATTTTATCGGCCTTATTACTAACATTTATCAATACAGTTCAATTCACAGTTTCACTTATTGCAGATAGTAAATACGAAAAAATTAATATTTTCACTATTTTCTATTTAAGCTGGTATTCAGCTATATATTGGTTGCTTAACGCTTCCGTCGCTATTATTGCCTTTCCAAAAGCACTTACTAGAAAGAAAGGAGAGTTTGCCACATGGACAAGCCCAGACAGAGGAAAAAGCTAAGTACATATTTTTGTTTACATTGTATAAGAGAAGTCATTACTTTTGCATTAAGTATTATATTTTGGGTCTATTTCGCTATAGCCTGCATTCTAATTATTGGCTCACTTTTCAATTTAAGTCATGAATTAGTTTTAATTATAAGAACGTTACTGAACATTGAACAAGACACTATGTTCGAAACTTTCAATTTATTATTAAAATTCATCATTTTTGATGCTATTGTATTCTCATTATTCTTATTAATTAGAAAAAGAATATATAAAAAAGAAGGTATTAATCATGGGAAAGTGTTCTAAACTTATTGCCACCCTATTATTCACGTCATTATTTTTCTTGATGATTTTTTATGACAATACTTCATTCGCTAAAGAAAAGAAAAACCCGTTAAATAGTAAACATCATGAAAACAGCGCTTTAGCATTAAATTACCATCGTGTCCGTGATGGTAATTGGTTTGAAGATACATTATTCACCATTTCAAGTAGTAAAGAAATTAATGATTATAGTGTGACTAAAAAAGAATTTAATAAACAAATTAAGTGGTTGAAAGATCATGATGCACACTTTTTAACAGAAAAGGAATTACAACATTATAAGAGTAAAGGTAAGTTCCCTGCGCGTAGTGTATGGATCAACTTCGATGATATCGACATGTCCGTTTATGACAGTGCTTATCCGATATTAAAGAAATATAATGTACCAGCAACAGGATTTGTGATTACCGGCCATGTCGGAGAAGACGATTTCCACAATCTTAACCTTATTAATCTAAGTAAATTAAAAGAAATGCAGAAATCAAAGATTTGGACATTTAGTTCACATACACATAACCTTCACTCATTAACTAAAGACAACAAGTCAATTATTACTAAAAAAAGTGGAAAACAAATTAAAAATGATATAAGTAAAAGTAACCATTATATTAATAAACACTTTGATAAAACTAATAATTCTTTAGCCTTTCCATATGGAGAACCAAGTAAGAAAAATATAAAAATATTGAAATCTGAAAATATTAAATATGCTTATACATTAGCAGACCGCTCAGTCTATCCAGATGATGATAATTATGCTATTCCACGTGTTTTAGTAAACGAGGATTCCTTTAATAAATTAATTAAAAAATGGGATGGTTTTAAAGATGGCAAGTCAAAATAAAAAGAAAAAAGAACTCATCTACCTCAGAGCATTTCTCTGTGTTATTATTATCGTCACACATATACTAACGCAATATATGCGCGGTATAGATGGTGATGATACAGCGCAACTTAAAGTTATTTATTATGCTCAAAATATATTTATCTTTGGCACACCGTGTTTCATCGTGTTGTCTCAATTACTGACAACGTTAAATTATTCTTCATTAAAATTGAATTATTTAACATCACGTTTTAAATACATCATTATGCCCTATTTATTAGTAGGTTGTTTCTATTGTTATAGTGAATCCAGAAAATTAGGAGATCCTTTCTGGCATCAATTCTACCAAAATGTCGTATTAGGATATTGGTATGGTTATTTTATTATCGTTATAGTTCAGTACTTCATATTAAGCTATATCATCTATAAAATATCACCTAAAATATTCAATAGTAAAATTCTATTAATAGGATCATTCATTGTTCAATTTGTATTTTTGCGTTTACTACATACAAATCATGCATTCGAAACACAATTACATCACATATATCCATTAAGTGATAATACATTTATTTTAGGATGGATCTTTTTCTTCTTCCTAGGTGGTTATATCGGCTATAACTACAATAGAATTATGAAATTTGTTTATGAATTTCCGTTTATTATACTAACTTTATCTGTAGTGTCTTATTTAATTTTTGTGTTTGCATTTGGTAAACATGATTATTGGAATGTAACAAGTTACACCGAAACATTAATGCTATATCATACATTTATGTTTTTACTATTACTTAGTCTATTTATTCATTTCAATACGTTTATGTATGGCGTCACGAATTTAGTTAATTCATTTTCATTTTTCATATATCTATTACATCCTATTATATTAGAATATCTATATGAATATACGTCTATTTTCATCAATACAAGTATTATCTTTATAGTAATATCATTAGTGTGTACTTTAGGTATGTGTGTGGGTGTTGGTATTATTCTCCGAGAGTTTGCTCTATGTCGTTTCGTAATCGGAAAACAACCGTATAAACTAGATATAAATTTAAAAAACTAATACTATACATGTATTTATTATCATTTGTGGTCTGTAAACTATTTACAGATTACAAATGGTTTTTTATTTAGTAAGCTTGTAGCTAGGTTGGAATTGATGTGTTCAATAACTTTAAGAAATTGTAAATAGAAATTTATATTAGCTTCATAATTCTTATTTATGATGAAGGCATCTCGTGATTGAATTTGATTAACTTTAAATTTGATCACGTTACAGTTTAAAAATTTAGTTAATAGAGGTGCTAAAATCATGACAAATAGAACGCATGCTTATAGTATTCGCAAACTAAGTATTGGGGCATCTTCAATTATGGTCGCAACGATGCTTTTAATAGGTGGCGGTAGTGTTGCACATGCCGATGAAAATAAAACCGAACATAATCACGCACAAACGGCTGCTACAACTCAATCAGTTCAGCATTCAGCTCAAACTGAACAGACACAAAATGAGAACTCAAATAATCAAAATAACAAAGCTTCATCTATAGCGAATGAAAATGCGCAAACAACTGAAATTAAAGATGGAAATTTAAATTCACAACAAGAAAGTAATAATAGTGATGTTTCACGTGAAAATACAAATACTAAAACACCTAATGATAATGAAGAAAAGACTGTAAAAGAATCAGGTGAGCAGCAGCAAAAATCAACACAACAAAATCAAGAATTGACTACTCAAGAAGACTCCCTTCAACCTAAAGATAATCAACAACCTAATGATTCATATGTAGATGAAAACCAATCTAACAAATCAAACTCAGAAAAACAACAACCTCACGAGCAATCTAAAACAGATCAACAATCTAACACTCAAGTGGAGAAATCGAATCTAACACCATCATTAGAAAAAGACCAAACTTCTAACGAGCATCAACTATCACCAACTCAAGCTAATGACAGCAAAAATAAACAAGAGATCCCTAAGACATCCCTGCAAGAAGACTCTAATAAAGATGTGTCGTCAGAGACTGAGTCACAACAATCATTATCGAAACAACATATCACAGCTAAAGATTCTTCTGCAGCAGGAGAAAAAACTAATGAAGTGAATAATCAGTCACAAACTAAAGACACTCAATCTCAAAATGACATCAAATTGAGTCAGTTAGATAATAGTAATCAAACACACAGCAGCCCAACAAATGATAAAGATGATGAATCAAAAGACGGTATCAATACACTTACAAAAAACGCCGTAGCAATACATAACAATAAATCTAAGGATAAAGCTGTACAACCAGCAAAAGACCAAACAAATAAAGTTGCTCCTCAAATTCAATATAAAAATCATGACCCTATTATTCTTGTACATGGCTTTAATGGTTACACCGCCGATAATGGTCCCGGCCTTGATAACAGCAATTATTGGGGTGGCGATCGTCTTAAAATCACTCAAGAAGCGCGTGCTAAAGGTTATAACGTCAGTGAAGCTAGTGTTAGTGCATTAGGCAGCAATTATGATAGAGCAGTTGAACTATACTATTACATTAAAGGTGGCACTGTAGATTACGGCGCAGCACATGCTGCAAAATACGGTCACGAACGTTATGGTAAAACTTATGCAGGTGCTTATAAAGATTGGAAACCTGGACAGAAGATTCACTTAGTTGGTCATAGTATGGGCGGACAAACCGTTAGACTATTAGAAGATATGCTTCGTAATGGGGATCCTGAAGAGGTTGAATACCAGAAGCAACATGGTGGCGATATTTCCCCGTTATATAAAGGTGGACAAGATAATATGGTTTCCTCAATTACAACGCTTGCAACACCTCATAACGGTACACATGCGTCAGATAAATTAGGCAATGAAGCTATCATTAGACAGGTACTATATGACTATGCTAAAACTCAAGGTGGTAAACATTCCCGCTCTGACCTTGGTTTAAGACAATGGGGATTAAAACAACAGCCTAACGAATCTTATACTGAATACGTGAAACGCGTTAAAAACAGCAAACTTTGGACAACTCAAGACAATGGCTTATATGATTTAACCACTCAAGGCGCACAAGAACTTAATAATAAGACATCTTTAAACCCTAATATTGTATACAAAACATATTCAGGTGAATCTACCGAACCAGATAAAAATGGTATTTATAAACGCGATCGTCATATGAACATTAAGTATCTAACAACAGCAAATGTTATTGGTAAACTAGACGATAAAGTTTGGCGAGAGAATGATGGACTGGTATCAACCATTTCTGCCAAACATCCATTCAACCAAAAATATGTGGATGCTTCAGATCAACCTCAAAAAGGCGTATGGCAAGTGACACCTGTTAAACATAATTGGGATCACGGTGACTTTGTCGGTACACAAAAAAATGAAAAAGATATCTCAGTAGAAGAACTTCAAGGATTTTGGGATAACATTTTAGCGGATACCGTCAAAAGCGAGAAAGTTACAGATAAGTAGGATATGTAAAAACGTCCTTCCACATTTTATCTCGTGGAAGGACGTTTCGCTTTAAATGGATGCAAGACAAAAAAATAGCCCCCGTAATGGAAGTACGGGAGCACCTATTACATAGGCTGTAAGTAAATAGCATATGTCGAGCCATAAACTCATCAAATATGTTTACTAAGTTTTACACCTAGTTGTTGAATCGCTTTCAGTCACTGGGTGTTTTTTTATACTTTTATAATACTATATTGTAGGATTATAGACAATATTTTTAAAAATAATATATCTTAATATAGCTAATATCTATAGCACGTTTCAATTACATTCTTTTATGTCATTATATAATTCTACAAATTTCTTCCCTTCTGCACGTGGCACATAGTCAAAAATCCAATTTTCGCCATCTTTTTCAGTAATAACAATTCTAAATGGATTCAAAGATAAACCAAATTTCACACTTTTAATCTTATCAAAATGAAAGTTGTTTTTAATTTCAGAACCTTTTAAAAACCCATCCGCTTCAAAGTAAATGGCATCTTCTAATAAACAAAGTGTTCCTGGGATACCTTGAGGTTGAATATTTTTCATTAAACCATGAACCGTATAAACTGGATGATCTAAATTAATTTCCATGTTATATCTCCCCTAATGTTTGTCATTAATGTGGTGAGTCTTTACTTTAAACAGATATGAAGATAAACCAATTTGCATTTTTATTATTCTTAATATGAGTATACCTAAAGCATGTGACTCGCTCAAATTTTAATATGATATTTTATGAATTAAAAAAGCTCCCGTATGATCTATACGAGAGCGTCGATTGAATATTAATGACGTTATTATTGGACTATTTTGATCTGAAAACAAACACTTCTGAATCGTATAATTTCAAGACTTTTGTAAATAAATAGTTGAAGAAAATGGCTGCTACCAATGGGACAATAATATATGTAATAGCAACTATTACCAGTCCACTAGCCATACCTCCGTCTAATAATCCTAATGATTTTATAGGTCCTACTAAACCAATTAAACCAAAACCTGCAGAATTTGGTGCACCTTTAATATTAAACAAACCGCCTATAAGTCCTGATACTGCGGCTGAACATACAATTGGTAAGAATATAATCGGATGTCGTATTGTATTAGGCATCATTAATTTAACCGCACCAAGAAGTACTGTAATAGGAACACCTACTTTGTTTACACGCCACGCTCCAACGGCTAACACAATCGCACAAGTACCAGCGCCAATTGCAGCAGAGCCAGCAGCTAATCCAGATATACCAATTGCGACACCTATTCCTATGGACGATATTGGTGATACTATAAGAATTGAAAAGATCATTGCAATCAATATCGTCATAATAATAGGTTGTGTATTCGTTAAACTATTAACAAAATTACCTATGCCAACCGTAATTAATTTAGTATAAGGTAACAGTAACAAACCAATTAAACCAGCGACACCTGCCCCAACAATAGGTAACACAATCATATTAAAATTTTCTACTCGATCTTTAATCAATAATATAATACCTACTGCAATAGCAGCTGTAATCATTGTGTTGATTAAATCACCTATACCAGTAATAACCCATTTATTATCTGTAATCGTAGTTGCTCCTGAACCCACAAAGGCTGCTGCACCCACTACAGCAGTTTGTAATTGTCCTAATCCAAATTGTATCGCAATAATGACGCCTGTAAGTATTGGAGTCGTATATTGAATACCTTGAACCACAATAGCTATCTTAGCGAAAATTTCGTTATACTGACTTAAATATTTACATAATTCTCCTAAAATCGCATTGGGAATCATCCCTACTATAATTGCTATCGCTAATCCATTTAA
Source organism: Staphylococcus pasteuri (assembly GCF_030547725.1). Classification (NCBI taxonomy): domain Bacteria; kingdom Bacillati; phylum Bacillota; class Bacilli; order Caryophanales; family Staphylococcaceae; genus Staphylococcus; species Staphylococcus pasteuri. Next base: position 78,637 of record NZ_JAUOQO010000004.1, read on the forward strand.
TACATTAAATAAAAATGTTTTGGGTGTAATTATCTGTTTCTCGCCCATATTTCAAATACCTCATGTAACTTTCATAATTTTTCTTAAATTTAAAATATTCTAAATAATATTCTTTAAAAAAACACTCTCGAGGAGAGAACCGGACAAAAGCGCTTAGGATATCGTTAATTCGTTTTCCAGAGCATAAATACTTTATGTCTCAGCCTCTTATACGAAAGTGTTTTCAAGTTATGATTATGATACCATTATTTTCCATAATAGCATAGTTATTTTATAAGTTTTTAAGCAGTTTGGTGATAGCGTTTTCAATTATAGCGAACATGATAGGTACGTTCTATGTCTCTATAATAATAAAGACAAAAAATAGCTCTCGTACTGGAATACGAGAGCACCTACTACCATGTTAGTGACTAAAACAACACCAAGAGTAGCGTTGGAAAAATGATAGCTAAATTAAAGACATTAATCAAAATACTTACTAGAAAAGTATCTGCTTTGTATATAAAGTGGAATATGGTTGAAGCGAGCAATAAGAGGAAACTCGCAATAAGAAAATATAAACAAATATCTAACCCAAATTGACTTAATCGATTAAAATTAATAACAATCAATATAACTAGAACTAAATAGTTAATGATATTCAGCAAGTTTAATGTTAGTTTCATGTATTTGCTCCTAAATTAATGATCTTAATTAATACAACTCAACTTTAGCATAAATAAAATCGCTGACATGTTAAAATGCCAACGATTTGAATAACTCTATTTCAATATATCTAAATCTTTAAGCGTATTGCGCAAATTCATTTCATCCCATGGCATATATTCTGCGACAGTGAGTCCAACTATTTCATTATTTTCTGAAATACCATTCAATATTTCATTCAATCTAGCTAAAGACATTTGTCCTGCAGCAGCTGGGAATTCATCAACATTTGGTTCAGCAAAATAAGTAGCACGAAATTCTTTAGGATTCAGCACATCTATATCAAAGTGCACTGCAATTTTCTTAAAGTTATTATCATCTATCCATTGTTGAATTTCTTCATAATTAAAACTATCACTACCTTGAACTTTATATTCAAAATCCAATTGTTTTAGATTGTCTTTTTCAAAGTCTAACAATTCTTGTAATCCTACATATAAAAATTGAGATGTTTTAAATGGTGCATTCATTAATTCAGAAATGTGTTTGTCCCCTTCACCTAAAAGGTTAGCAACAATCATCGCATGTTCATTAGTAAAATCTTTAGGGTATGAGATGTCAGGATGTGTATCAATCCAAACAACGCCTAAATCCTGACCATATTTTTGATGTAAATAGTCGAATGGCGCTTGAGAAACAATACAATTTCCACCTAGCGTAATGATTTTATCAGGTTGTTCACGTTTTATATCTTGTGCTTGAATGATTTGATTTTTAATTTGAGATTGACCATAAACACCATTTTCTAATTGCAATTCCGCTTCATTAGGTTCAGCTACATTCACTTTAAACTCATCTTGATGATTGTCGTTAGGAAGAAGCCAACTCAATAATTGCGCACCAAAATAATAAGCGTCTCTCCCACCCGCTTGCCAGTCAGGTGCAATTAATCTAATTGTTTTATTCATTTGAAATCCTCCATTTTTTAGTAATTACTTTCCCTATTTTTAAGCCTTAATTCAGTATCAGTGTATGGCAATGATGTTTCACGATTCAATGTATTTGTTTATAGATCATTTTCAATCCTAAATAAAAATTTAAAAACTCCCGTAAAGAAATACGAGAGTTTTTAGAAAAGTAGTTTGTGAGTAATTAACTTATGTCGAAGCAAAATCTTTTTCAAGATTTTTTGCTATATTGTACTAATGTATTCATTTGAATTATTGACGATTATTCGTTACAGTTTAATTGAGAATTATTTTCAATTAAAAGGAGCGAATAAGATGGAAACAGTTTATTTAGCTGGTGGTTGTTTATATGGTGTGGAAGCTTATATTAGAACACTTCCTGGTGTTATCGATACGACAAGTGGTAGAGCGAATGGAATTACCGATACTTTAGACGGCGAGTATGATGGTTATGTAGAAGCTGTTAAGACAGAATTCGATCCTGAACAAGTATCAGTGACTGACTTAATGGGATACCTTTTTGAAATTATTGATCCATATAGTCTTCATCAACAAGGACAAGATATTGGTTTGAAATATAGAACAGGCTTATATAGTGAAGATCCAAAACATTTAAAAGAGGCACAAGCGTTTATTGACGCCATCGAAGACCATCATCTTATAGCGACGGAAGTCTTACCACTGACTAATTATGTAAAAAGTGCCGACATGCATCAAAACAGACTAGAACGCTATCCAGATGACTACTGTCACCTACCAAAATCATTGGTATATAAATATAAAAAATAGTGGTTGATTAGATTGAGTGAGTTCAAAAATCGTGGTTGAGAAGCTTTGAAAATCTTAATAAGATATAAAAAATGGTTGGCTATGCATCATTGCAAAACCAACCATTTTGTTTGAGTTTAGTGAGTTCTTCACCATTTTTCAAAAGGAAGGATATTGTGAAACGAAAAACAAGAAAACGTATTTATCTCACACTTATGCTTGTAGATTTAATAACTGTTCTTACTATTAGTGCTTTAACTGATATGCCTTACAGTATGGAAAAATATTTCGGCATATTATTTACAATACTACTTACGCTTTATTGCTTAGTACCTAGTGACAAAAGAAGATAATAATAATCATTGAAATCTAGGAGTTCATCAAATTTCAGTATCTTATAATTTCTAAATAAAAAAGAGGGAGCTGTGCTTTCACACAAACTTCCCTCTAAAGTAAACTCTGTATTTTAATCTAATCGATGGTAAATTTTCTTAAACAATACAATGAAATGGTCAAAATAAATATACTTAAGACTAATAAAATAGTCTCAGTAGCATTACTATGTTCTACAATAATGATCCTCACAATTGCAGTGATACCGATATAAATAAAGTATTGTAATGAAAAATGATAATTGTGTTTAAAATATTGAATAATTAACAAGATAAACTCAATATACATAAATGACACTAATAAATCTTCGATAACTTGACTATATTTCAAATCTTTATCTTGTAAAAATAGATTGTTAAAGAAACCAAAACATTCGTTAAATAAAAAAATAACTAAAGTTATAGCTATGATAGCGATACAAATATTAACTGCTAATAACAATAAATTTGAAAACCGCTCACTTATCTTATCTGGTGTGAATTTTTTCATCTGTTCTCCTTAATGTTGTTAATTCTGTTTATAAATAAATTTAAATTTTATAATTCATTATATTTAGAATTGTTATCTTTACTTTTTTCTAATGGGTACTTTTCAGCATTTTTCACTAGTTTCTTGCGAATAATATCATTAATATCAAAATCTAAGTTATCCGCTAACATATAACTATAAATTAAGACGTCAGCTAATTCTTCGGCTAATCTTTCTTGCTTATTTTCTACTACTTCTTCAGGTGACTTCCACTGGAATAATTCGAGTAATTCAGCAGCCTCTAAGCTAATAGATAATGATAAATCTTTCTCATTATGGAATTGTCTCCAATTACGAGCATCTCTAAATTGGTTGATTTCTTTTAATATTTCTTTAGTTTCATCCATTATTTTCACCCTTTGCGGCTTTTTTAAGTGCTTCCCTAAATTGATCATCTACTGCATAAATATATAATCCGTTAACACCACGAGTTAATAAGACATTTAATTCATTTTTTAAAAGCATATCTGAGAAGTACTGTTTTGACCCATCTTCTAAAGTTCTTTTTCGAGTTGCCTTTTTATTAGCACTACTGCTTTCATCAAAGATGATTTTACCATCTCGATATTTAACAGAAGGTCCTATCACAACCCCGGCATAGTTTAAATCTAATCCTTGAATAGTATATGTAGATCCTATTTCATCAATTGTTTGTTCTCGTTCAACCCATGGTAATTTAGATTGGTTTCTTTTAGTTTTTAATTGATAATTCCATGGCATAGACCAGTTTCCAATTTTAACGCGCCAAAAATCCTCATCTTCAGGAGGCTTGTCCTTATACTTCCAGTCGAATGTAGCAAGCATTCTTGAAATACCACTATCTATGTGTTGTGCTTTATTTCTAATAGCATTTTCCAAATCAACTGGCGTATCAAAAATTTTAATTTCATACCCTTTTTTATCTTTAGGTATAGTGTTAATTGTTTGATTATCTACTAAATTTCTAATCCATTTAACTGTGGAATCATCACTATTAATACGCATTTGATTTTTTAAAGTTACAAGATTATTTTTACTTTTTGTAACATCAAAATATTCGTTTAGTTTGTCTGCTTCCCAAATTTGTTCAGTCGTTAATACTTGTTTCAAGTCAAAAACGATTACTACAACTTTAGCTCTTGCTAATAAATCATCTAGATGATTTTTACCTTGATAACTTTGTTTACCTTGAGTTAAAAGTAAATGTGCCTCGTCTACAATAACAACATCTACCTTTTCATCTGGTGAATGCTTATTAATAAAACTCGTTGGCTTACCAACTATTTTATTGTTTTTGTTAGATATACCTAATTTAGATGCTATTTGTCTATATATAGAAACATGTTCATTTTGATTTACAAGAAGGTGAATATCTAGATTTTCATCTAAATCCAAATGATATTTTCCTAATTCATATAGTAATGTACTCATTAAAACAGTTTTTCCAGATCCCGCTTCTCCTTCAACAATGATCAATTGTCCATCTTCGTCTAAAAGTATAGATTCTTTAATTTTAGTTAAGATTTCTTCTTTCGCATTAATTTGTTCTTGAGTCAATTTATGGAATGGAGACGCTTTGAATATAGCTGAATCCTTGATAATACTTTCGATAGGGAATAGAGATTTATTTTCTTTGTTTAAAGATTTCCAAATCTCAGAGAAAATTTCGTCTAGCATGTCAGACGTATAATATTCATTTTGTTGATTAGTTCTACTATTATGAACCCTAGTAATATTATCAACGCTTAATAAATACTGCATTAATCTATTTTCAATATCGAGTGTTAACGATTTATTAAATATCTCATGACCAATCACATACATTGATGATTGATTTGATTCAGAAAATTCTTCCCAAAAAGTTTTTACCTTTGTATCAGCATTAAGATGCTGTCTCGTTCTATTTCTAATGTCGGCTGTTTCTCCGACATAAACTTCAAAATTGTTTTCACGCTTTTTATCATTAATTATGTATACAGTTGGATACCTTAATAAATATCTACCATCTGCTGAAGAATTCCACTTTTGTACTGAACTATCCAAATTATCCAATGAATATTTAATATTTTCTATTTTTAATAAATTTCCCATCATATCACCTATTGAATTATCATCTATTAATCTCTATTTTATCAATTTTGTGATACTTTTATATAGTTTTTTGATATTTTTACTAGAAATACTCCATTTCATTAAAATTATAAAGTTCTGCTTTCTTTATTTTTATTTGGAGAACATTTGCCATCATTTGATGTAATCTCAAACTTCTATTTTTAAAATATATTAAATTTCTAAGATAATTTACATATCATTTTTAAATAATCTTAGCTTCAACATCCAATAACTAAATTCATTTAAATTCAATGTAATGAATTATTTTTACAATTATTTCGCTAAATAAAATAAAAAATCAACTTTTTTCATTTTTAATATTCGAAAAATATTGTAAAATACATTTAGTTGTATAAAAATTATAAATGAGGTGGAAGCTTTGGAATCCTTACTAAAAGCTGATGATAAAAAACTGAATGAATATCTTTTATTATCTAATGGTAAATTTATTATACCTTATACCCAGCGTCCCTATGAATGGAGTAATTCTCAAGTAGAAAGATTATTTGAAGATATAATAGCTATTTATGAAGGAAAAAAGGAACAACATATACTAAATTTTATTACAATATATTTGGAAGACGACCATCAAAATATATTTGATGGTCAACAAAGAACAGTCACATTATTAATCTTTATTTGTGCAATAATACACAAAATAGAGGATTTAGGAGAAAAGGAATTAGCTAATCAATTAAAAGAAGAGTTTATAAAAAAAGAAGATTGGCGTTCTAATTCAGCTAATAATTCAAAAATTATTTTTGGTAAAAAAGAAACTAATGATTTCTTTGAAAATTACATTATCGAAAATAATTTAAATTACGAATATAATATAACTGATCATGAAAAAGGTTTAAAAAAGAACTATGATTATTTGAGATCTTTAATAAATGATTATTATAAACAAAACAACTTAAATGTAAAAAATTTATTACAACTTGTAGAATCTATGACTGAAAAAATGTATGTTATTATACTCGAAACACCAAATGAAGATATAGCAAATCAAATGTTTGAAACACTAAATAACACAGGGAAAAAATTAGTAGATTTTTATGTATTAAAAAATAAATGTATTAAAATAACTTCAGAAGATATTACTGCCAAATACTGGGATGAAATAGAAGCTAACACTGATTTACTTAATAAAAATCAATTTTTAACTCAATTTGTTTCTCTATACAATGGAAAGACAAGTAGTCAAAAATCTTTTGAAACGCTCGAAAAAAAAGGTTTATTAAGAGATCGAGAAAATATAGAAAATTTACTTTATAACATGAAAAAAGTTTCTAAATATTTTTTAGAACTACATGAACCAAATCGACGTAAAAGAAATGAAGATAATGAAAAAGATCTTAAGTTATTTAATAAATTAGTTGAAGGTCTTAAAATACTTGGTGCGATTCAATATAGACCTATTATACTTGCTATGAATTATAAAAATTATACATTAAGCGAGATAAACAAAGTTTTAAAACTATGTTCAACAATACAAATTAGAAATATATTTTTTGCTAAACAAAAAGCAAACACTCTTGAAAATTTCTATCCTGACTTAGCAAAAAAAATTTTCATTTCAAACAATTCAATATTAGATATCATTATTAAAGAACTCAATAATAAAATTATTAGTAATGAAGAAACTCTAGCAGCAATAAAACATAAAGAAATCAAAAATACTGAGAATAAAATCATTCGTTATATATTAAGAAATATTTATGATCAAGAAAATAATAGAGAAATCACAATTAATAATGATGCTCAATTTGTTAATTTAGAACATATTTTACCTCAAAACCCTAAAGATAACAGTACCTGGGAAAAATTATTTGATACTGATATAAAAGAATATACTTATAAATTAGGAAATCTCACATTAATTTTAGGTAAAAAAAATTCAGATCTAGGTAACAAAGAATTTAATGAAAAGCGTTTACTCTTAAAAGAAAGTAAAATTAGTCACAATGTCGAAATTTCAAATAATACTAGTTGGACTAGATTAGAGATAGATAATAGAACTGAAAAATTAGCTGAAAAGGTTCTTGAACTGTGGCCAATTTTAAACATTTAACTCAAAAATTACAACATCATAGCTTATAGCAAATGTAAAAAGAAATATTATTGATAGAGCCCTCCGTAGAGTTGTACAAATATGACTCCTCTATGGAGTTCTTTTTAATCAATCAAAATTATAATTTCTTTATCATCATATGAAAATAAAAAAGTAGGTAAAATATATTAAAACACCATTTTAATTCGGTTCGATCATATCAAAAAATATTACTTACATTATTGAATTTATATTACAAGAAGATAAAGAGGTATATTTGTCGTCATATATGGATTTATATCATTTGGAAATCTTAAGATATTATATCAATCTGAAAGCTATATATTTTGAACAATGTTATTGAATCTTTAAATATAAATTGTCATTTAGAGCAAGTAAGACATTATTAAAATAAATTATATACTTAATAATCAGAAGTATTTCACAGTATTTTAAGAAAAACTTTCTAAATAATGCTTAAATAGAAAATCTTCTCGGATTATTAAAGCAGTTATTGTATTATGTACAAGCATTTGAATATATCACTAATTAAAATATTCGATTCATAAATATATAAATTTTTATAGAATAAACATCAAAACCAAATTAAAAGGCTTGTTTCCTAAGTAATATAGAAAATAAGCCTTTGAAATAACATACTAAATAAAATAATTATTAATATATAACCAAAAATATCTTTATCATTTTAAATTTTACTATTTTACTTCTCATAAATAATTTTCGGTGTAGATGTAATATTTTTTGAATATGTTTCAGTTATTTTTATCTCTACAGGTATCGGAAATAATTCTCCCACAACAAATGCAGTTCCATTTGGTAAATTTGAAAATCGTTTCAGTTGAAATCGATTTATATAAGGAATCGTATTCATAATATATTCTAAATCTACATTGTTTTTTATTCTATGTATTATAAAATTATTACATTGGGATAACACTGTTGAGGATAGTTCACTTGGTCTTTGACTTGATAACATTAAAAAGCAACCAAATTTTCTACCTTCTCTAGCTATCTTTTTAAAAACTTCTACTTCATTAAACTGACTATTTTCTTTTAATTTTGATATATATCTATGTGCCTCCTCAAAAATAAATATATTAACTGAGCGTTCTTCTATTTTCTTAATTTTATTTTTCTCAAATTCCTTTTTTAAAATATATGTTGTAAAAAACAACAACAAATCATCATCTAATTCCGAAACAGAATAAATATTTGTTTTATCATCTAAAATTGTGTCTTCATATCCAAAAAGTTCATAAAATCTTGATTGAACATTTTTTATACGTGTTTCAAGTGTAGCAGAATAGGCTCTAGCTTGATTATTGCCCTTACTTTCTTCAAGTAAAAAAACGTAGTTTAATCCTTCTAATAATTTTTCAAAACTTGGAATATTATAATTTGCACTTTCTAATATTTCGATAATACTTAAATCATTACTCTTGCTAGATAAATGTTTTTCTAAATCTTCAATAAACTTCTTCTCATCTTCCTCCTTCAAATTGCCATATTGGGAATGGTATTTACTAGTATCAATATCCGTCCCTTCTAATATACTTATAATTTTTGTTCTCTTTCCAACAACATCTGTTTGTTGATTTCTATATAATTGTAATGCTAAATAGCACTTTAACCACAAAATATCTATTTCTTCATTTTCAATCGCATTTGCAATTTTTAATGCCATTTGTAAAATAGGTAATTGGACTAGTTCAGAGGGTTTTATTAAATTAACCCAATCTTGAAGTTCTAAATTTTTAATATTTATCTTAAAATCTTTTAATACGTTAATTTTTGTTACATTATCTATTCCTCGATATTCATCATGGATATCAAAAATGTGAAAATGCAAATTCTCAGTATTTTGTTTATTAATTTTTGAAATTATTTGCCTTACTGTTGTTGATTTTCCTGAACCTGTGTTACCTATTATAGCTGTGTGATTTGTTAAAAGTTTATTTGTATTAAAATAAGCATCGTATTGCTCATCAATCAATCCCAATATAATATCATTATCATTTTTATAATATGAAAACATTAATTCCATCTCTTCTTTACTTGTTAGATATACTTTATCTTGTAAAAAAGGATATTTTTTTAAGTTAAATTCAATTTTACCATTCCTTATCATACCTACTGGTACACATTCGAAATTGCCAACATACTTGAATTTTGATTCCTCTTCACTAGATAAGGGAATTTCTTTATCTTCCACTTTTACAACTTGGTATATAAATTTCTCACTATACTCATTTTTTATCGTTACATAATCTATAACACCTTTAGCAATATATATTTGCCCTAATAAATTATAATTTAATTTTTCAAAATCACTAACTTCAAATATCAGTTTATCGAATGTTACGCTCGTAACTTTTCCAATATTATGCATTCTGTTCAATATCTCCTTCAGATTCATCAATATTTTGGTATATTAGAAATTCATCTACAATATATTGGAAATAATGTACTTTTTGATTATTTTTTATTTCTCCTCCTATAATATGTAGATTGTAATTTTTATTTTCTTCATAAAATTCTTTTAAATTATCTTCTGATTTATCGCCAAATATTATTAAATTAAAATCTTGATTCTTTAAATTTTGCGCTATGATATTATTGATGTGCTCATCTGGAAATCCATAACCAATAATAATAAGTGTAGTATCTTTCTTTTGTAAACAATTAGAAAATTCTCTAAATAACTCTGAATATGGTGCTTGTGATGTCTCCTTGTGTTTTAACATAGTTGGATAAATCACCACTCTTTCATTATTTTCATCATCACTATAATAATCTTTTTGTTCTAATTCTCCCATATTATTAGATTTCCAATTAATTGATCCGTGTATTTTATATAAATTTGCCTCTTTAGATATAGGCTGCCATTTTTCTTTATATTTATTTGTATCATCAACTATCCTATATTTAAATTGATTAATATCAAACTTTTTTTGAATTGTGTTTTGGAATCCTGTACTATAGAAAATATTATTTGCCTCAAGTGCATATTCATTGAACAAGTCATAATTTGTAGTGAATATTGAAACTTTTGATTTAAGTGTGTTCCTTTTGTCAAAAACATGACGATAGAAGTTTTTATAAATTTCAAATGTGCCAGTTGTATATTTTTCACTATTAGTTTTAGGAATAGACTCAATAAAATCTTTTTTTAATATATTGAATGCATCTTCTAAATCGTTATTTCTAGGGTTATAGTACAACCCATTTTGGAGCCAATTTAATAATTCTTCTATATTAGTATAGTTTCGATAATACTTATCTATTACTTCATTAATTAGCTTCTTATCTCCTTCATAATAATTATTTAACCATTCTACATAATCATTTAAAGTTATAAAATTTTGCCCTTCAATTTGCATTATAATTTTATTTCTATTTTTTATTTCATTATCTTTATTTCTTACATACCTATCAAATTCACTAATTTCTTTTGAATCTAAAAATAATTTAACTTGTTTTAAAACTTGTTCCTTTTCTAATATTTTTTCCATTGTCTCTCGCATTAAAGGGACTGCTCCTGTTGAACAACCAGATCCTATAAATATTGATAGATTATTAGAAGATAACTGTTTATTAATAAAAGTAGAAATCTTTTCATGTTGTTCTTTTAATGTCAAACCTTCAAGTTCGTCTTTTTCTTTATTGATATGATAAATTGTCATATTTAAATTCTCCCAACTTAGTTTTTTATCTTCATCTTTACTTACATTTTCATCTATTTTAAAACTCATTATATATTGCATGACATAGTTTATAACTAATATAATATCAAACACTTACCTTTTTTAGTATTTCTTTTTTATTATTTAATACATATCTATTTTATGATAAGAAATTACTATTAAAACTCCTCTCAAAACAAGCTATAGTTATTAAAGTATTTGTATATTACGTATAATCACTCTTGTAAAATAAAAATTAGTGCTCTGAATTATTAGAAGGAAGTTAGTCTACTTTATTATGAAAAAGTCTAATTAATAATGTGCCATTTAATTATTTAGAGTACTAATTTAAACAAGTGGATTGAATTTTTTTCAATATGAAAAATTTAAAGACCTCAAATTTTTTAATCATCATAAACAAAACAAGCCCCGTACCACTTTCATTAAGTGAGTACGGGGCTTGGCTTTAATATAAAACATCCATTTTAAATCGAACTATTTAGAATGGATATGAACGTTTTGTTTGTTGTACTATGACCCATTTTAATTCTGTGAATTCATCGATGATAAATGATGTACCGAAGCGACCAATGCCTGAGTTTTTAATACCGCCGAATGGTGCGTATTCGTCTGTTGCAACAGTTTGGTCGTTAACGTGTACCATACCAAATTCAAGATTAGATGCGATTTGTTCTCCGCGTTCTAAGTCTGAAGTAAAGATAGCTGAGCTTAAACCGTATTCAGCATCATTTGCTTTTGCAATCGCGTCTTCATCAGTATCAGCCTTAATAATTGTTGCGACAGGTCCAAAGATTTCTTCTTGTGCTAATTCACTTTGATTATCAACATCTTTATAGACAGTGGGAGTTAATACATTACCTAATTGTTCATCGCCAAATTTTAACAAGTTTATAATAAAGATTTTGATAAAAATAGTTCAACATAATGTTTTAAGATTGATTTTCTTTTTCTAAACCTGCAAATATGAATATATGAAAAAAATTTTTAAATAGATTGAGGTATCTAATTTTATCCGCATATCTTAAAAACATCTATTTCTATTCAAAATAATTATCTACTTCATATTGTGTAATCACTACAGAACACAAAGGAAATTCAAAGTTCTTAATCTTTTGATTTTTAGCTATCTCATACACTTTATCAATTAATTTTTGTTTAAAAAGTTTATATATAATTGTATTCACAGACTTTACTTTAGAGTTATAAGGTCGTTTATAGTAAAAAGTATCTATATCTTTCTTTATTTTTGCTAAGACACCTTTAATAGTACCATCATAACAAAATACTATTAAATTAATTGCATTTGATAATTCTAATGCTAACTCGTCATATTCTTTTTTTATTTTTATCTTACCTTTATCTACATGTTTACTTTTATCACTTTTATCACTTTTTGAATCTAACAATTTAAAAGGATTAAACAATGGTAATTTTTCTTGTTTTGTTAGTTTTAATAAATCTTCAGCTATACTATAACCACAATTAAATGTATCTACTTCATCATCTGTATTCTTAATCTTATATGAAAATCAATAATAACGATCTGTTAGCTTCCCTCCAACACCATTTTTACATTGCCCATCTAGTATTTTTTGATGTGAAATTGGTGTAATATCATATTTTTCAAGAAAATTCTTTCTGTTTTCATGACCTATTAAGTTCATGTAACTTCACCTTCTTTACTACACTTTTATATACAACACGTAAAATTTTCAACCCACATTAATTATATCCTATCTCTAAATTACATCCAAATTTCAATTATATCTAATTTTAGAACACTTTCAATTACTTCATCTAGTATTCAAAGCTCAATTAATAGAAAGTAAGTATAATTAAAGTAGTAATTTTTTCATTTCATCTAAAAATCACACTTAAATATTGATTTACTCAGTATATGTTAATCCTTCTATTCTGAAATCTACTTATATCTGAAACAAGTCTAATAGTTTTGTTAAGAATTGATCTTTAGATAGTTGTTGATTATGTTTTACAAAGTAATAGAAGTCGGATGAAAAGGAATTAAGCATTAAATTAAGTCTGAAATCTAAGTCGTCTGTGTACATGTCTTCTTCGAATTGTTCACTTAATAAATTTTTAAGTCGCTCAAAAAATGGAATATTAATAATCGAATTAAAGTGCTCGCTGGATTTTTCTATGAAATTTAATGTTGTGAAGTTAGCTTCTTTTAAATCTAAATACTTTGATAAAATTGTATAGATTTTATCTCGCACAGACCATTGTTCATTTTCCGATAAAAGATTTTCTATTTCTATAAACATTTGATCGACCTTTTTATCCATAATAGCCTGACATAACAATGATTTACTTTCAAAATGACGATATAATGTACCAACGCCAACACCTGATAGTTTAGCGAGATCTGACATTTTTTTAGTGCTTATATCTTCTCCCTGTTCAAGTAAGTCTTCCATTGTTGTTAGGATCATCTGTTGGTTATATTCGGCATCGCTTCGTTTTTTTCGCTGATTTCTTTCCATAATAACCCTTCTTTTAAAGTTATTTTTAACTTTCTAATCTATCAATTTTAACATCCAAATTAAATTCTTCTTTTAAAAATTGTCTATAATTCTCAGATGTTACGTCATATTTTTCTTTCTTTTGTTGTTTAGTTAAAGTTAAATTATCTTGTGACATTGTAGCACGTCCGTATGACTTAGGCATTGTGACTAATAAACGTTTCACAAAGGTAGAATTAGGATTCGTTTGGTTATATTCAATATTGTAATCAAAGTCATGAATATGGCGAGGTGTTAATTCCGCTTCATATTGTGTATCCCAGTCATCATCTTTCCATTTTTGTATATAAAATAAGTTATCGTTGACGTAAATCGCACGAAAATCTCCGTTAATATCATGAATAATTGTACTATTTTCTTCTTGAGTAATTGGCATTACACTTAATGGCAAATCACCAAATCCCACATCTGAAACATAATCAACGCCATCAATAGGTACTATTAAAGACATATGAGAACCTTTTAAACTTCTGCCACCACCAGGGGTATGAATCGTTGCAGAAACCATATTTACAGTAAATCCTTTATGTTCTAAATACGCTTTAAAGAAATTATTCATCTCATAACAAAAGCCACCACGTTGATGATTAACTACTTTGTTATAAATATCTTCTACTTCTACAGAAATCTTTACTCCATTTTGAACGTCTATATTTTCAAACGGAACAGTTAACATATATTGTTTTAAATAATAATTGAGTGCATCTAAACTAGGCGTATTATATTTTGTATTATCAATATTTAAATATTGTTCTAAACCTTCAAAATTCATTTAAATTACCTCTTTCATTTCTATATGTTCATTTTATTAGATACATAATATCATACCCTCGAATCATTAAATTGACAAACGGAACGCATTCCGTATAAAATAAGTGATAGTAGGTTCCACTTAAAAGCGGGGTGTCAAAATTTGGGAAATGAATATGGTTTTAATATAGATTTGAAGCAACGGAACCGTGTGATAGCTGTCGTAATGATAGGTGCTTTTGTTGGTGTGCTGAATCAAACATTGATGACGACAATACTTCCAGAAATAATGAAAGATTTTGCGATATCAAGTAGTACAGCACAATGGCTCACAACAATTTTTATGCTTGTCAATGGGATTATGATTCCTATCACAGCTTTTTTAATTGAACGTTTTACATTACGTTCTTTATTTTTTAGTGCAACGTGTTTTTTAATTATTGGTTCATTTATATGTATGTTGGGAATTAATTTTCCGATGTTATTAGTAGGACGTAGTATCCAAGCTTTAGGTGCTGGTATGCTGATGCCACTTACACAGACTTTACTTTTCATCATGTTTCCACCTGAAAAACGTGGAATGGCAATGGGAATGTTTGGTCTTGTGATAGGTTTTGCACCCGCAATTGGACCTACTGCAGCTGGTTGGTTCGTCAATATATTCGATTGGCGTTACCTGTTCCTAGTTGTCTTGTTGATAGGTATTGTTGATTTTATATTCGGATATCTATCATTAGAGAATATAACAGAACTAAGTAAGCCAACTTTAGACAAACTATCAGTTATTATGTCGACGATCGGCTTTGGTGGCTTATTATATGGCTTTAGTACAGCTGGAAACTTAGGTTGGTCACATCCTATGGTTTATATCACTATTATTGTTGCGATAATAGTACTAACCGCATTTATTTTCCGACAATTAAAACTAGAATCACCATTACTGGAATTTAGAGTGTTTAAATATAATGACTTTTCAGTAGCAATGGTCTTAATTGTACTTATGTTCATGTTATTTATAGGGAATCTAACCATTTTACCGATTTATATGCAAACGATGATGAAATGGTCACCATTAGAATCAGGACTTATTTTATTGCCTGGCGGGTTGATTATGGGATTATTATCACCTGTCACTGGTAATTTATATGATAAAATTGGCGGCCGTATATTGAGTATCATTGGGATGTTAACCATTATGATTGGTGCATTGTTCATGGCTCAATTTAGTGAAAATACAACACCTTTATATGTAATTATTTCATTTTCAATTGTCATGTTAGGTAATGCTATGATTATGACGCCTATGACAACTCAAGCTTTGAATGCTTTACCACGTCAATATATTGCTCATGGTACTGCGATGAATAATACGATTAGACAAGTTTCAGCTGCAATAGGTACTGGCATTTTAGTCACATTGATGACTGGACTAGGTAAAACATCATCATTGAGTGGTATTCAAGGCCTTATTCATGGCCTAGATATTACATTTTATGTTGTTGCGTTGATTGCCTTAATAGGTACTATCATTGCATTTTTTGTTAAAAAACAAGGAAATTAATATTATATTGGGGGATTTTTAAATGTTATTAAGACATGTTATTAACGCATATGTAGGTAGTGAAATTTTTAAAAGTAGTCTACCAAAAGTAAAAAACAGTGATGAAATGGCTCAACAATTCGAACAAGGCTTTGGTTTATCACGTAGATCTATGAGATTAGCAGGCGCTTTCGAAATGATTGGATCACTTCTTTTATTTACTTCTATTTTCGGTAAATTAGGTAAGAAATTAGTAGCTGTTGGTACGATTATGATTAACATTGTTATGGGTACAGCAATTTATAACCACTACAAAGCTGGTCATGGTCATAAAGGCGCTCAAGCTGCTTCTAAATTTTTCTTCTTAAATGTATTAAGTTTACTGGAAGTGTTAAGCTTAACTCGTAATAAATAAGTTATTGGCAAAAATTGGATTATGAATAACAATTTTTAATGGAGGGGAAAGTATGACTGAAACAAAAGCGATTGATACACACGCACATTTATGGAATGAAGATTATTTAGATAAACTTGGTAAATTAGGCAGTCAAGGTACTGAGGTAGCTAAAGGTATTAATCAATCTGCCTCTAAAGAAGATTTAGACAAACGTTTCAAAATGATGGACGATGCAGGCGTAGACTTACAAATTATTTCTGCAACGCCACAATCTCCACAATGGGGTACTAAAGAAGAAGCTCATCAAAGTGCTCAAGAAATCAACGACTTATATGAAGGGTTAGTTCAACAATATCCAGATCGTTTCTTAGCATATGGTGCCGTCTCTCTTCCTTATGTCGATCAAGCTATTGAAGAGGCACAAGCACTACTTAAAAAGGACGAATTTGTGGGCATTGCTATTCCAACTATCGTGAAAGATAAGGTTTCTGTAGCTGACAAACAATTTGAACCTTTCTTTGCAGCAATGAATGAGTTAAATGCTACGATTTATATTCATCCAACAGGTTGCGGTGCTCAAAGTCCGTTAGTCAATGACTATCAATTAGAATGGGTTATTGGCGCACCATTAGAGTCTACATTCATTACCTTACAATTGATTAAAAATGAAATTCCACAGAAATATCCAAATATTAAATTCCATATTTCACATTTAGGTGGCGCATTACCATTCTTCATGACTCGTATTAAAGATAATTATGAAGACTGGAATGCCTTTAATATTGATCCTTATGAAGTGTTAAATCGTCAATTTTGGTACGATACAGCTAACTTCCATGAACCTTCATTGATTAGCTCTATTGAAACATTTGGTAAAGATAAATTTATGATGGGGTCAGACTTCCCTTACTTCCAAGATGAGAAATATACTCGCGGCGTAGACTATATTAAAAATAGTG
Organism: Staphylococcus pasteuri; assembly: GCF_030547725.1. Classification (NCBI taxonomy): domain Bacteria; kingdom Bacillati; phylum Bacillota; class Bacilli; order Caryophanales; family Staphylococcaceae; genus Staphylococcus; species Staphylococcus pasteuri. Next base: position 95,991 of record NZ_JAUOQO010000004.1, read on the forward strand.
ATATCGACCCTGATACTATTGATGGTATTTTAAGAGGTAATGCCATTGAATTTTATCAAATAGATAATCATTCTTAAGGCATTGCTTGAAGATTTAATCGTAACTATAAGCGTCAATTTTTAATCAATAAAATGATAAAGAAAATCCCTTTTGATTGGTCGTCCATAATTTTATGAGACTACTTTCAAAAGGGGTTTTTATTTTACTTTAGTGCTTGATTGGGGGATGATGAATGTAACTTTTTATGGAGAATTTTGTTTGCTTTGAAAATGGAATTTTTTTATTTACTGCTGAAAAAATTTGTTACCTCGTCAATTATCAGGTGATTAATATCTTTGTTCCATGGATATGATTTAGTGAGTATATATGAACCTAACTTTTCTACAGAAAATGGTGTCTCAATTACTTTAAGTAGTCCCGATTCAATCTCTTTTTTTACAGTACGATAAGGTAAAAATGAAAAACCTATATTATCTAATAACAACGATTTGATAACACCTATACTCCATAATTCAGTTATTTTTATAATATCTAGTTGCTGACTTTGTATGATTTGTTCAAACATATTTCGATATACAGACCCTTTTTCATTAATTACAAAATGATTGTATTGTCGGTGCTGTAACAATTCATCAAAGTGATCTGGTGCTTCTTGATGTGCCACGATAACAATGTCTTCCTCACAAATTAAAGTAGAATTCAATTTATGATGATTTACACCATCATTCAATACAAAGGCAATATCTACTTCGTCCTCAAGTAACTTCTCTTGATTCATACTGCAACTATTATTTTGAAGATTAATATCTATATTGGGATAATCGTGAATCATGTTTTTAATGACTTCACTCAATCCTGTAATCATTAATGATTCTGGTGCAGCTATTCTGACTTTTCGAACGGTGTTATTATGTGATGATATTTGTTTGATTTGTTGTTCTGCATCATAAATTTGATTAATCATCGGTAAGATTTCTTTAAGAAACGGTGTAGGACGTAGTTGTTTATGCCGATAATCAAATAGCTTTTGATTCAAGGTTTTCTCTAGAAGTTGTACTTGCTGAGTCACATTTGATTGTGTGTAATTAAGCCTGCGGGCAGTCTTGGTATAACTACCTGTTTCGATTAATGTTTTAATTATTTTTACTTGTCGCAATTCCATCGTCAATTCACCCTTATATATTAGTAGAATTAATTTCAATATTATTATCATTAATTTCACTTATATTAATATCCTTACTAAAATAACATAGAAAGGTAGGCGAACAGCGTGTTATCGTTTTTAATCTATGTCTTTGTTACTTCTATTACACCAGGTCCAAGTAATTTATTTATGATGAATGCTACAAGAATATATGGTTTACGTGGTGGTAAGTCTTTCATAACAGGTATTCTTACAGGATTTGCCTTTTTAGGGTTAGCTTCTTATATTGTCATCCTTTTATTTAGTAAATGGATTGTTTATATTGAAACACCTCTTAAATATTTAGGATTTGCTTACTTGATTTATCTATCCTTTAAAATATTAACTTCAACTAAAAGTAAAGCACCTTCTAAAGCCTATCAAAGCTTTAAAAGCGGTTTTGTACTTCAAGTCCTTAATATGAAATCACTATTATTTTTTATCACTTTAATGGGCGCATTTATTATCCCTTCAGTTACTGGTTCAATGTGGATTCTAATTTATTTGATTATTAGCGTCTTGATTGGTTGGGCTTGTCTTTTAGTTTGGGCATTTGCGGGTAGTATGCTTAATGAATGGCTAAATCAACATCAAACTGCCTTTAATATTGTTATGTCTTTATTACTTTTATATTCAGCTATTTCTATATTTATTTAGAAAAAAATGATAGCTTTGGTTAATTAAATACATCTCTTCAACAATTTGAACAATCTATTCATAAATATATAAATTTTGATAATAACATAAGATGTAAAGCAAAATTAAAAGGCTTATATCCTTAAAATTACAGGAAATAAACCTTTGAAATCGAATATTAAGTTATTAAGTACAACTTTGGGGATACAGTAAATCATATCGCTAACTAGAGGATCTTATTTATCATTACACAATCTCAAATCGCTTTATTTACTTGACTAAGTCCCTTCTTCTTTATGTCTTAGCGTAACCACTTTTACTATTAGTATTACCGTAGCTGTCATTGCTAATAGTATATAAGATATTCCCCCTAAATCTTTTAATAGTCTGCTTCCATTTACATAATTCACGCCGCCTTCATCCATGAATATCTTGGTACTACGATCAATGACAAGTAGTAATCCATACATAAACGTTATGGACGTCACTATGCACTACATGACGATTTGAAGGACAAACACTGGCTCATCAATAGTTTTCTTTCTCTTGTAAAAAGGTAAAAATACCAAAGCATAAGGAAGTAAAAGTAGTATAAAAACTAAGCCAAATGACAATAATATATACCAAAAAAATGGACCAGAAAATAAATAATATATTGCTATTTGTGATACTCCAATGGTTATAAGTACCACAAATACAAACACTAATACTTTTTGTAGCTTACCATTTAACTTATTATCCATTTTATAGTATCTATCTAATTGCTTTGACTTTTTTAAAATTAAGTGACTTGTGCCAAAAACAATTAAACAAAACAAACCTATTATTAAGAAAAATAATATAAAGAAGATAACGAAGACACCCACCTTATTTTTTAGCCAACATCAGTCTTACTGTGACTAACTATATTTTAAGATCCTTGTTTAACAGTATTGCGCTTATCTAAAGTGGTATATGTAATGCAAGCTTGTATATATAAAGCTAACCATAATTCATCAGGGTATTTACCATCATTGTTATTCACATTAATTTGGTTTTGTTCCCCACGCTTTTTCGTCTTTTTACTCTTTTTATAATCTAGCCCTGTTCGTTCAGCGGATAAAATAACATTGTTATGTTCATCTTTAATGACAGTAGAATGGAATCGATCAGGATTTTCAAAATGATATCTTTCCTTGTCTTTATTGACAAAACTATACGGAAATAGACGTTTGAAGCCGCCTTCTTTAAACATTTTATCTTTTTTAAATGTGCCTATTTCATTACCATCTAACAGTACTCTATACAAAGCATAATTAGTTATCCCCTCAATACGTTCAATAATCACTGAATGATCATCAGATCTGACTTGTGTCCCATGCAATGGTTTTATACCAAACATACTTCTCATCTTTTGACTATTATCTTTGTAATATGGAATATGACATAAATTCTTTTTACCATAAATAGGGATATATTGATTATCTAAAATCATACCTGGTGATTGATAAAAATATTTTCCGTCACCATATCCACTATGATCAATCGTTTTCAATTTATCTTCGCTATAAGTCTTTTGAGATTTCTTTCTAATTAAATTAATAATTAAAAAAACTAAACCTAAAACAATGATTAATCCAATTAATGATGATCCGTTCATACTATGCTCCTTAAATTTTGACTTTAAAAATAATCACTTAAATTATACGTCTATTTAAATAATATTATAAACACAAAAATATAGAAACTTTAATATTTATTTAATTTTAATCAATATTAAAAGATTGTGAGGATCACTAATATAATTATTGTAAGCATGAAGTTTTAGAATTTGCGTAAAAAAATAGATTAAACAACTAAGTGTTGATTAATCTTTTTATTTTGAGGCATTGGTTATCGTTTTGTTTCACCTCGAAGTTTATTAAATTTTAGTTCACAAAAAAGTAGATACTGTGCGCAAAACACATAGTACCTACTTTTATTTTTTAAATTATGCGTTATATTTTCCAATCATGACTTTTTCGATATATTTGCCATTATAATTAAAGCTAATTTGTTGTCCATTCACATTATAGATAAGACCGTTGTGTGTTTTATCTTCTTTTAATTTATATCCAGCATATGCTTTTTTAACATCAGATACTTTTAATGATTTATTAGTAACGGAGAATGAAGCAGAAACTGGTTTTTTATTAATGTATTCGAACTGTTGATCATATTTCTTTTTATATGTTAGTGAACTACCACTTTTAAATGTTTGTGCTTTTGCGTCTACTTTAATATTGTTCATTGTTACATTATTATGTTTCAATGCATTAATAAACGTCTTTTCAGTCACAAATTTTGCGTTGTAACCTGCATTCCCATTGTAAGTGTAATGAGGTGTAGTTGCTGCATGTGTTACTGGAGTTGCTACACCAGCAACACTAACCGTTGCACCTGTTAAAACAATACCTGCTGAAAGAATCACTTTACCCATTTTATTCATAATTTTTCCACATCCCTATTGAAATTGGTTATTGCTCTTTTATATTACGAAATTATTACAAATATTACAATAAGTTTTCACAATATTTTTTATATTTATTTTTTGTTGTTTCATCACTTTACATATTTTTGTTAAGAACAAAAAATTAAGCTTTTTTAGTTAATGGAAATGTGTAAATAATAGGTTCTAAAAAGTGATTAAATATTGAGAGAGCATTTTTGAAGTTTTTCTTTATTGGATAAAAAGCAAGCTAAGATACGTAATGGGCTAATGTACCTTAACTTGATTTGTATAGCAGTTTTTAATTCTCGTAGTTCTCAAGCAATGTATTTAATGTTTCTATGACGCCGTCTCTATCATTATTAATAGAAATTAAATTAGCTTTATCTTTTAGTTCAGTATAGGCGTTATCCATTGCAACTTTGTATCGTGCATTTTCAAATAAAGGAATATCGTTTAGTCCATCTCCAAATACAATTGTTTCTTCACTGCTAATATTTAGTAGATTTTGAAGAAAGCGAATGGTTTTCCCTTTATCAACCTCTTTATGTGTGATGTCTATCCATTGCTTTTCTGAAGCAACAATATATAAATCATCATTGTATTTTTCTAAACCTTTAACATGTTCAAAACACTGACCTTGTGTATCGAAAATAGTAATTTTTAAAATATCTTTATCAATCTTATTTAAATCATCTAAAAATGTTACTTTCTCATATGACCCTAAAACCTTATCTCGTTCTTTCTGAGAAATAGTATCTTCTACATAAGCCATGCCCTCTGTACAAACAATAATAACTAGTTGGTCATCAGTATGTTTAATGGTCTTAATCAATTCAAGGCCCAGTTGATTACTGAACGTCTTGGCGTAAATATTCATATCATTGATTTTAATTCGAGAAGCACTATCCCCGATGATAAATAAATCATTAGTTAAATCTCCAACAATCGCATCCACACGCTCATTTTGCTTACCAGTACAAAAAGCGAAACGAATCCCCTTATCCTTCAATTGAAGCGATAAGTTTTGAAACTTTTCACGATTAAAACTACCTTCCGAATTCAAAAACGTCCCATCCATATCTGTAACTACTAATTTAAACATTTTAATCCCTCATTTGTGTTTTTAGTAAAAATTGTTTACTGGTTTAGTTTTATAAATGATATAATTTCTAAACTAAAGTATGAATTGAAAAATCACTATAAGTAACTGATTTGTGTTCACTTTGTTTAAAAAAGTAACATTAAGAATTGTGGATAAAATAGAGCATCTGTCATTTTGCTGTGATGGAAGCTTTAATTTGTAACCAACAACGTGACTACTAACTTGAAACATATGTATTATTTGAAACGAAACTATTACATGCCTAACTATATACCTATAAAGATTATTTTAATGTAAACAGTGTATCTTCAAATATTTTAATTAACGCTTCTTCATTCCAAATTGATTTTTTCATTGCATCTATATAATTTTCTCGATCTAATAAATCAGTACGCCATTCATATCCTTTTAGCTTAGCTATTTCTCTAACTATTAACCTTATTGTTCTTCCGTTACCTTCACGAAAAGGATGTATCATATTCAACTCTATTTTATAATAAGCAAGTTTCTCTGCTGCAACCTTTATATCGGACCACTCATCTTCTAATTTAAATTCTTCGATGAGTTTATTTAAATTTGTATTAATATACTGTGGTTCACAAAACCGCGTATTTTCTTTCATAAGGCTTACATCTCTAATCTCACCAGCAAAACTGTATATTCTTTCGAATAGTTTTTTATGTAATAACTTGATTGAACTTACAGATAATGGAAACAAAAAGTCGTATCCCTCTTCTTGCATTAAACCTTCAACAATATAAAAAGCAACTTTCTCAAGTTGCTCTAATTCATCTATTGTTTGGGCACCTAGCAAGTTCGAATTTATAAGATATTCGTCCTGAAAAGTTGCTTTATATTTCATTTATTTAAAAGCGATTTTACGAATCACTTCATTCGTAATTTCCTTTTTATTATTAATAACATCAAGAATTTGTTTTTGTTGTTCCTTAGTTACATCCATGCCTTCAAGTGAAAGATTTTTAGCGATTTGTTTGTTAACTTTTGAATCAATTGTAATCATATTATCGCCTCCTGATGGTAATATTATACCATAGTCTCTTTTAACTTATCGATACTCAATATTTGTAATAAGTCTAATGTTTTCTTATAAGATTAGTAACTTTTAGCTTCACTTATGATACGCCTCTGTGTCTCTCTTAGCGATACGGTGGAGGTAATTTTTTATTGAGTTTCTGTTGAACGATATCCAATACTCTTTAGATACACACATGCCTAGTCATAAACAATCAAATGAGCATTGAAGGTACTGATTTCGTTTGGGTATTACCAATTACAAATCGAGAAGTAAGATTCCCAACTGACATTGAAGTCAAAACTAAAAAAGGGATAGTTACAGGTGTCATAGATACTATTCAAATACGCTCACTAAATCTCAATGTTCATTATCATAACTATAGAGATGAATTACAAGACAACTTAAAACATAATGTACTACAAGCGGTACAGACGTATTTAAAACCTACTTTATAAATAAAAGTAATTTAGATTTGGCTATAATATAATGCACCCCAAAAGTTAGATTTTTGTCCGACTTTTGGGGCGCTTATTATTATAATTTTTTGTTTGATTTAATTATTTCATTTAGTTTTATAGTCTATTTCCACTTCTTTAGCCACTACAATTCAGCATTAGATATGTTGTTTTTTCTAGCTAGATACTTCTTCACTCCATATAAATTTAAGGCAACAGCACCAACGATAACAACAGGTAAAATAACTTTTTTCATATTCACAGCTCCATTTTTCTTGTTTTTCTCAGTTTCTAACTTCAATTTAAAAATGTTCATTACACTTTTATGCACTTTCGCTTGGGTATACTTATAGACCCACCATGGTAATGTTGGTCTATATTCTTGTAAGGCAATAATACATTCATCACTATTAGGCAACCTTCTAAACTCTAATCTCGCATTACCACCATCTACATCTAAAGCAAAATCCCCACCAACAATTCGATATAAAATTCTCTCATTATCAGAAGCTTTAAAGTCTTTTCTTAATAATAATAATTTCTTATTTAAGCATGGGACAGTAATCGTAAAGTTATCTTCGTCAAAATCACTATTAACGACATTTAATGTAATTTTATTTAAGAAATTGGCATATACTTCTGCTAATTGAATCATATTCATATCTTGAGGTAAGACTACCCTCGATATTGCTCTAACGTCTTTAATATCAGTCTTACGTGATGACTTCGATTTTTTTGGTGTATGCGTTTCTTCTTCTAAAGCAATACGCACACTTTCTTTATAATGCGTCTTACCTATAGAAATACCTTCCACTACATGGTCACTTTCTCGAACCATATCATGAATTAAGCTATCCATTAACGGATAGACCATCTCTTTTGGTACTCCAGAAATAAGTTTCACCCAATATTTACTTAGCCAAATAGGAATAATAGGTAAATCCATAGTAGGTAAACGTTTATCTAGTACCTCTGCGGTTTGGTTGAAAAGGTCTTTATAAGTCATGTGACTAGGACCACCAATATCTATTGATTCATTCTCATTTGGCGTACGTTCTACTATTTTATATAAGCCGTCAATAACATCATCTATTGCGACTGGCAATGTTGTATTGTAAGCCCATTTTGGCAATAACAGACCGGGTAATCTTTCTACTAATTTTTTTAAAATAGGATAAGAACTTCCTTTAGAACCTATAATTAATCCAGCTCTTAACGTACTTACTGGTACACCATATGATCCTAAAATTCGTTCACATTCTAAACGACTTCTCAAATGTGGGGATAATTCATTGGTATCTGGTATCAAACCGCTCATAAATACAATATGTTGAACTTTGTTATAACTCGCAGCTTTAGCAAAGTTGTCAGCTAACAATGCATCCATGTCTTCAAAGCTTGCCTGTGTCAATTTGGCTGAAGGCATCATAGAATGGACAAGATAGATTGCGATATCAATATCTTCCATTACCTCAGTTATTTCATTTAAATCAAATAAATCAGCAGCTTTCCAAGTAACATTGTGTTCATCCGATTTATTCTCTATATTTCTAGAAATAGCTATAATTTCATAGTTTTCTTTTAATTTATTCATTAAATGACTACCGATATATCCCGAAGCGCCCGTTAATAGAATTTTTTTCATATATTTAGCCTCCAAATAGAAAAAGATGAGCAGGCAAACATTACCTCAGCTCATCTTTAGATTAACAAGCTCACTTGCTTGTTATCATAATGGACAAGAACTTCATGTCTCTTACTTAACGTTGTACCCTTCTTAAAACTTTTTAAGCTTTTATTAGGAGGAATTATGGTTTGGGTATAAGTAATTTAAGTATTATTTGTGGTACGCTTCTCCCTGTCAGTGATATTACTAAAGTAAAAACCATTATAATAATTTATTAATTATCTTCTCTATAATCAACTCTAATAATTCTATTTTGAAATAATTTCGTTAATATATTTTTCATACATCTCTATATTTTCTTGTATATTGTAATTTGCTTTCCTAAGATTAGAAAGTCGAATATCTCTATCTTTTTCTAACAATTCTTGTATTTTAGAAGCTTTATCTTTTGATAATTTTTTAAATATATTATTTTCTCTATATACATATAATTTTCCTTCATGTGCTAGCATCCTGCTTATTGAATAGTTATTTATCACATTACTCAAACCTTTATCTGCTGTAAAAATTGAATGCAAAAAAATTTCTTTGCTATTGGTATTTCTTAGAGCAATTTGGTCTTCTGATGTTCTAATATGAAATAAATCCCAAGCTATACCTTTTAATTTACTTAATAAATTTTTACTATTCAAATTGGTAGATTTAAATATATTATTTTTACCATTATTTATGTAATCAAAAATAACACTTAACTCTAACTCTGAATAAGCTAATTTATTTTCAGTTTCTTTAATAAAATTTTGAATCAAGTAAACAATTTTATTTTCTGCTGATCTTTTACTACTATTTTTTATGAAAAATGCCATTAAAACTAATAGATAAATTGCTTGAAATTGAAGTAAATTAGAGTCTTGTATATTCATCATATGATAGTATCTATCATCTGTGTCTAAAATAACTTCTGAATCATTAAAATATCTTGAAAAATTACGATTTTCAAAATCAAATTCGCTTATCCTATCAAATATAGAAAATGATAGTAATGTCTCATATGATTTCACTTTATTTATTCTATGAATATTATTTCCATTTTCTAATAGATAAGGAACACAACTCACCTGTTGTTTGCTCCTTTTTACCTTACTTAATATATTAAAAAAATCCTCCTCATATTCATTATCAATAATTAGATTTCTTAAATAGCTCATTACATTACTATCAAAATCAATACATTGACCAACTTTAATTAATTCATTGCCATTTATAATATCATTATCAATAATTACTAAATTATCATAGTTTGCTATTTCAACTATATAATACATATCACTATTAGTTAAAATTTTAGATATTTTTCTTACTTTCATTTTTTCATTAATATCAAACAAACGTGATCCAACCAATAATTCTTGATTTTTAGCATATTCGATTAATGGCTGTTTTGTACTTAATAATAGTTCCTCTAAATTCAAAATATATCACCTAAACTTCATTTCATATATTATTCATTTTTCTCTATATCATACCTAGTTAATACCAAAAATAAGTAAATAACCAAAATGCAATTTTGATAGTTTAAATTTGAGAACTCAATTAATCCATGAGCTATCTCATTACGTAAATTCAATCTTGATTGTTCAACCATTACAAATTGAATTAACTTATGAATATCATCTCCAAAAGCTAATTTAATATCATCTCTAAGTAAAAATTCATTGAATGTTACTTCTTGTTGCGTATTTTTTTTCCTAATAGATGTAGTTGAATAGCCAGCTTTAGAAAACATTCTTCTAACTGTAGATTCAAATTGAGGAACTAAAATATGCAAAGCGCTCATATAATCATTTTCTAAAAATCGAGATATTCCCTGTTCAATAAAAGGAACATTTTTATTATCTAGTAGTTCCCATCTATTAAATTTTTGCATGAAATCTTCAGTAGAAATTTCAAATTCTAAGATTAATTTATCAAAAATAGCTTTAAGAAGTAAGTTAACATTAATATTTAAATGGTACATGTAATTACTATTTAAATTGAATGTTTTATTATCTTCTTTTGTAGTAGTTTCCTCTATTTTTTTTCCATCATTCAATAAACTTTTTGAAATTAAATCATGTAAAGGAAACTCTTTACTTAATTTATCAGACTGTTCTTCAACTACCGTGATTTTAGGTATTAAGTAATTACTGCATGCTATTTTATCTAACGAATTTTGTATATCTGATGAAGTAAAATGTTCAACAAATTTATCAATTTCATCTTTTGAAAATTCTATTTGAGTACTTATTTGACTCATTTCATTACTTTTTTCCCATTCTTCATATGTACTTCTTATTAAAATTTTCATCTCATCAAATTTCTCTTTTTCTCCTATATTCTTATAATGTTCCATCGCTAACTCTAAAAATCTTGCTTTTACTAATAAACTTTTATTTTCTCTACCTTGTTGATATTCTGCTTCTAATTCATAGCTTTCTCCAATTTCTTTTTGCAACTCACTCATTCTTTCTGAAGAAATTAAACTGGATTTTCTGTATTGTATAAGTTCTTCACAAAACATTCTATGTTGGTGATAATTTTTATCTTCAAAACAGTTATTAATAGCATTTTCTAAAACATCTATAATTTTATTTGAATGATCTTCTAAAATCATTTTTTTGTACTTAGATTTTAAAATTTCTCTTATAAGTTTCGAAAGTTCATATAACCAACCATACTCATTATTATCATCAAATTCACTAATTTTTAGATAAATTAATTCGACAGCTTTTTCGAGTTTTTCCCTATTTTCCATTAGAAGAGATACTTCAACTAATCTAGATAATACTGAGATATAACTAAATCCTTCTCTAAAATTTGAAATAAGCTTCACTAGGCATGATAGTAAATATTGTGAAATCTCATATTTATTTTTAGCTGTTTTCTTATCACCATATTCAAATAAGAAATCGGAATATCTTGCTTTTAAAAATATATTGTTTGTCTCATTTAACCTTTGCTCATAATATTTAATTTGTTTATCAGTAAATTTTTGAGTATCTGGCCACTCGCTACCATCAGTAAGACTAATTAATGCTGAAAATCTTCTTTCCTTTTTATTTTTTGATAAAATAGGATTTCTCTCACATAAAGAGAAAATTTCAATCTCATATTGTGCCAATTTCGCTTCATTTTTTAGATTTTCTTTTTCAGCCCAATCTCTAATTTTTATAAAGCCTTCTTTAAATTCTGTATAATATTTAGTAGTCTCAATTAACTCCAAATCTTTTACTTTTTCTTTAAATTTTTCCATAAATCACCTTATTGAATTTAAAATATATTAATAGTTACAGCAATTTTTATTTATGATACGCTTCGCCTCGCATAATCTTGAATGCTCTATACACTTGTTCAATCAACACAACGCGCATCATTTGGTGTGGGAAGGTCATTTTGCTGAATGAGAGTGCATAGTTACTGCGTTGTAATACGTCCTGATGTAGTCCGTTTGATCCACCTATCACAAAGACAAAGTCGCTTTGACCCTGTGTCATGCGTTGATTAAGTTCTTTAGCTAGACCTTCTGAAGACAACATTTTTCCTTCAATTTCTAATGTAATGACCGTTGCTTGTGGTTTAATCTTAGCTAGTAAACGTTGTCCTTCTTTTTCTTTTACTTGTTCAATTTCTTTATCGCTCATATTTTCAGGTGCTTTTTCATCTGGTACTTCTATTATTTCAATTTTAGTGTATGCACCTAATCGTTTTTCATATTCTGCAATTGCTTGTTTCCAGTATTTCTCTTTTAGTTTTCCAACTGAAAGAATTGTGATTTTCATATTATCCTCCACTTATACTTATTAGAGTTATCCACAAGTTATCAACTTGTTCACAGTATTCCCTCTTATTGTACCAGTTTATATCCCCAATTTTTATAAAATATTAGTATTTACTCACAATTTCTGTGGAATAACTTGTTATTTTGTGGATAAGTATGTGTACAATGTGGGTATTTCTGTGTGTATTGTACATAACTCTGGATAACTATGAACAATTCAGTGGATAACTTCACGATAGTCTTAATCTATTTTATCCACTTATCCCTTATAAACATCGCTTTTAAGACCTTCTTCCATGACTTTTCCACAGAAAAAGACATAAAAAAAGAGCAAGACCTTCTCGTCTCGCTCTGTCTAAAATAACTATAATGTATATATTGGTGTCGCTTGTGCTTTATCTGTATCACACAATAAGACTTCTTTTTCAGTATCAATATCATGTTGATTTAACACTTGTCCAACACTCATACGTGCTAAGTCTTTCATATTATTATCTTGAGATAAATGAGATAGGTAAATACGTTTCGTATTACCTGTAATCACATCTGTCATCGCTAAACCAGCATCTTCATTAGATACGTGTCCCATATCTCCTAAAATACGTTGTTTTGTCTTCCATGGATAACGACACATGCGTAACATATCCACATCATGGTTACTTTCAAAGATAAAAGCATCACTACCTTGAATCATGCCTTTCATTCTGTCTGAAACATAACCTGTATCTGTTAAAATCGTAAACTTCTTATGATCATTATGGAAAATGTAAAACTGTGGATCAATTGCATCGTGTGACACGTTAAATGACTCTATATCAAATCCTGCAATTGATTGTGTTTCATAAGGGTTGAATATGAACTTTTGATCCATTGGAATGCGACTATCTTTCTTTTCTATTGCTTTCCATGTATTTTCATTCGCATAAATAGGTAAGTTATATTTACGTGCTAACACGCCTAGACCTTTAATATGGTCAATGTGTTCATGTGTAACTAAAATACCATTTAAATCTTTGATGTTGCGGTCGATTTGGCCAAAAAGTTCTTCCATCTTCTTACCTGTTAGACCAACATCAACAAGAATACTTCCTTTTTCATTTTCTACATATGTGGCATTGCCCGTACTACCACTTGCTAATACACTCATGCGTATCAAGCGGCTCATCCTTTCTAATATAGCACTCATCCCTCTTAGTGACGTAAGAGTGCCTTCCGTATCATTTTTGTATTTTTCTTTATTAATTGATTAACTTTTTGATTTCAGTTATGTACTGAAACCACCCGTTCTTAAAATAGCTTATATTATACTATACCAATTATGACATTAATCTGCCAATACTCCGTTTATTAAACTACCGGTATATTGATAAATTAAGTTTTTCCCTTGAATGATTTAATTAACGAGATAATTGTTCAACATACAAATGAGAACATAAAAACTGCCTACAAAGTATGAGACTTTGTAGACAGTTAAAATTATATATTAATACGTAGTATTTATGGCGAAGACTCCTGAGGGAACAGTACTAGTTGAAGACCTTAGAAATTCTCACAGATTTATCTGTGTAGCATTTCTGGCTGAAACTGTACCCTAGGAATGCGAAGCCATACAATACGAAGTATTACTTTTAAAGGTTCGCCTGAGCTAAAGCTCTAAACGCTTTTCTACAGACCTGGCAGTAGCTGACTGATCATTAACTTCGTCTTTGACTAGTTACTAATCTAGTCATCCTTGCCGGGGCAAGACTAACAATAGCAAATCTGTGATTGACGGCTTTCGAAAAGCAGAGTTCTCGGCAGAAGTTCTCACGGCTCGACAAAATTTGAGAAACAATTTTGCTCTCCGTTTCGATTCTGCTCAAACTCTAAGCGCTTTTCTACAGACCTTTTACTACTTATCTATAACTTTAGGGTTGGTACTTGTGGCTTCGACGTAGTATGTCTTAGTTTTGTCTTTGACGTTATGTTTAACTTTGATTTCCCAGTTAGGTTGTAATAACTGAACGTTAGTTTCTTTAACAACTGAATAGTAGCCTAATCGTGCGTCAACTACTTCATCATGGCGTTTAAGATAGCGATTGAAGTATAGGGCTTCTATTGCTTTTCTCGGGCCTATTACTTGGCTTTTACTACTATTTGAACCTTTAGCTGCTTGAATATCATTCATCATTGTTTGTTTATAACTAGATGCTTTATGATCATTAATATTGAACTTCAATAGTGCTTTACTATTGTTCATTATAGGGTAGCCATTGTAAGTTTGTTCAAAAGTCATTGAATCAGAATTCATCTTACTCAACTGATAATTTTTACCACCAAATATATTGTCTTTCATATAATTCTTAATCTCTTTTAAATTACTATCACTTACATTGACTGTACTATTTATCTCGCCATTAAGCACCTTACCTGAATCGGATGTACTCAAGCTTGAATGTTTTTTAGCATAACTTGAAAAGTTTTTAGACTGAGCAGTAATTTGTTGCATTTCAGTATTTTTAACATCTTTATTTAAGACGTCAGTGGGGACTTTAATCTCTTCTTGTTGGAAGTTAACACGATTATCACTTACCGCTTCATTAATCTGTGATTTATTAACTTTATCTATATATATAGCAACTAAGAAGATGTTGACAAGAATAAATACGAAAATGAATAGTGTCTTTGTCAGTTTCCAGTTCATTTATTCTAGCCCCCCATCTTTAAATGCATACCATTTGCCGTCATATTCGACATACCATTGAGGCGTAAATTCGCTATTACGTTGTACTTCAATATCATCATTTTTAGGTCTGTCATCCATATTGTAACCGACTGCTATATTGGATACACGTTCAAAATCAATACTATTATTGTTAGCAAGTGCTGAGCGTACTGATTCTGCACTTTGTAATGACTTTTTATCGCCACTATTCAATATGACATCAGTTCTTAATAATGAGCGTTTGTAATCAAATACACCTTTATCGCCCCATGTCACTTGAATTTCATTTAATTTTTGAGTATTGAACGTAGGGTAACCATTTAAGAATCGTTGATACGTTAATTCACCACTCATATTATCAGTGCTAAACAATCTATAATCTTCGTCTAAGAAACCACCATGTCCATTGATAAATTCGAATGTACCTCCAATTGTTTCTTCCATATTGGTAGAGCTTTTCTCATCTTCGGACAAGTTTCTATAATGATATTTCTCACTCTTATCGTTATAGTTAGCAACACCTGTATTATTATTGTACGTCGTCAAGCCACTTTGAGAACTACGGACGATCGTTGAATCGTTAAATAATACAGAATTCATTTTTTCTACATTAATCGTATTAAATACCATACGATAACACTTGAGGTCTTTAGGCTTATCTGGTGCAAAAATATGTGTTGCTTTATCAATTGTGTCTTTATTGGTGATGATTTCTGTATACTTTTGCATTTCTGAGCTAAGATTTTTTAATGATTGATTCACATCTTTACCTTTAACAGATGTTTTCATCTTCACAACTTGATGTCTATCTTTACTAATCGCATATAATATCACATGACCTTCTTGATCTTGATCAATAAGTAGTCGATTAAAGTTAAAATGATTCGGTGTCTTAGCATCTATGTTTAATACTTGGCTTAAATAAGTTGATAACGGTAAATCATATGTGAAATCAAGAACAATAAAGTTATCGCTTAATTCAGGAATAATTAAGTTATGATTTCGTTTTAAATGCTGTACTGAATCAACATTTTTATCTTTTAATGGACTTAAGATTTGAGATACTGCATGACCTGTTGCTGGCATACCTTTTGTTTTATCGTCATTAGATTGAACGATTTGAAATGGTGTGATGGTTTTATCCATTTTCGCACTCATAGGTTTTCCAATAGGTTTAGAATTATCTTTCTTATTATCTGATGACGTACTATCAGCATTTGATAGATCAGGTGAGAAGTTCCATACCATGTAGGTTAAGACGATACTCATTAATACAAGTAGTATCAGGATAATCGTTTTGATGTATTCTTTACTATTCATCCCAATCACCATCTTCAATAATTTCACATGGTAGGGTAATGAAGATAGATGTACCTTGTCCTTCGACACTATTTGCCCAAATACGGCCATTATGTGCCTCAACAATCTCTTTAGAAATTGCTAAACCAAGACCTGTACCGCCCATTTTACGTGTACGTGCTTTGTCGACACGGTAGAATCTATCAAAGATTTTATCTACTTTATTAATAGGAATACCGATACCATTATCTTTGATACGAATCGTCATTCTATTGTAAAGTGCATTTTGTTTCACGTGGAACTCAACGCGTTTATCACCACGAGAATATTTCATTGCATTCGTAATGACGTTATCAAATACTTGTGTCATCTTATCTGGATCTATTTCAGCAAAAATAGTTTGCTGTGGAATTTCGCGTACGAATATTGTATCTTTAGCTGACATTTCATGGCGATTAATAATCTTGTTAATAAACATGTTAAAGTCGACAATTTCTTTCGTAATTTGATCTGATTCATTATCCATTTTAGATAATTGAAGTAAGTCATTAACGAGTCGAATCATACGTTCAGTTTCTTCACGTGTAACGGATAAGAATTGTGGTGCTAAATCATCGTCTTTCCAAGCACCTTCTTCTAGTGCTTCGATATAACTATTCATAGATGTTAATGGTGTACGTAGTTCGTGTGACACGTTAGCAACGAACTCACGACGTTCACGTTCTACTTGTTGTTGTTCTGTTACATCATGAAGTACAGCAATATAACCTGTTACAAAGCCTGTTTCTTGCACAATTGTACTGAAGTTAACACGTGCAATGATGCCTTCTTCTTCATTAATGTCTAATAAGAAGCTGTCGTTATTTTCATTAATTTCTTCTAGTGAGAATTCTTCTTCTAAGTTTAAAACACTTAACATATAGTAGCCGATAAGGTCTTCTTTAGCCATACCTAGCATTTTAAGTGCCATATCATTGGCGATACGTACACGACCACGTCTATCTGTTGCTAAGATACCGTCACTCATATGTGTGATAACAGAGTCTAGACGGCGTTTCTCACTTTCCGTATTCGCTTGTGCTTCTTGAACTCGTTTGGATAAATTATTGAATGCGAGCGCAAGTTCACCGATTTCGTCATTACCATAAATTTTAACACGTTGGGTATAGTTACCTTTAGACATCTCAACTGTCTGGTTACGCATATCGGTAATCGGTTTGGTTATCGTTCGTGCAATAAAGAAACCGAGTATGACGGTAATAAATAACGAAATAGCGGTACCTACAATAAAGATTTGATTAATATTATTCAGTTGATTGTATACGTCATTAATTTTCGATTCTATGTAAATATTGCCTATCGTTTGTTTATCAGCTTTAACAGGTATGTTATATACCCAAACCCTTTCTTTACCATTACCATAGTCTTTCAATACCATATGGTTATTACTTTGACCTAGTGATAATGCCTTTTGAACAGAGCTATCGTTTGCCTTTTGATTGATAAGATCGCGGTTAGACTGCTTCGTCGTCGCCATAATAATTTGATCTTTGTCTATAAAACGAATTTCACCAATTTCTTGACGGTTGGCATACTCGCTCAAAAGATTTTGAATATCTTTCTGAGCGTTAACCGAACCTTTTTCGTTATAAACTTTCTCAATGCTAACATCTAATTGTTTCGCATATTGCGTAATATTCTTTTTAAAGTTATCTAATAATTCCTTTTCCAAACTATTAGTAAAATACAAACCAATAATTTGCATACCAATAATAATCAGTAAGACATATACAATGACTAGTTTCGTGTGAAGGGATTGGAGTTGTTTAAGCCACTTCATTCGACTGAACCTCTAATCATGTTGTTGGAGGAAGTATCCAACGCCTCTACGTGTCACAATATATTCAGGGTGTGATGGATCATCTTCAATTTTTTCACGTAAACGACGAATCGTTACGTCCACTGTACGTACATCTCCAAAATAATCATAGCCCCACACAGTTTGTAATAAATGTTCACGTGTCATTACTTGACCCATATGTTTAGAAAGGTAATGGAACAACTCAAATTCACGGTGTGTTAACTCGATGTCATCACCACGTTTTTTAATAGAATATGCGTCTGGATAAATGACGATATCTTTAATTGAAATTTCGTTTGTTGCATCATTCACTTCTTGTGCTGGTTGAGAATAATGACGACGTAAGTTTGCTTTGACACGGGCAATTAATTCACGTGTACTAAATGGTTTCGTCACATAGTCATCCGCACCTAATTCTAATCCTAAAACTTTATCAATTTCAGAATCTTTTGCAGTTAACATAATGATTGGCATTTCGTATTTCTTACGTACTTCACGACAAACTTCCATGCCATCTCTACCAGGTAACATGATGTCTAATAGAACGATGTCTGGTTCTTCATCATAAATTAAATCTACTGCGTCGTTACCATCGTACGCGCAAAATACATCGTATCCTTCTTTTTTAAGATTAAATTCTAAAATATCAGCAATTGGTTTTTCATCGTCGACTACCACAACTTTTCTAGCCATATATATAAACCTCATTTCTCAAAGTATAATTCTACCGTTCAACTTAGCTTCATTCGTAACGTTTGAGACCTTTCTCACGACTCAAACTATTGTGCATTGATAGCACAGTAACTACTATATAATTTACCATTTATGAACGGTTAATTCTATTTTTGTATAAAAAATTATAGAATAATATTATATATAAGTTTACCACCAAAATTGTATATCACAAAATAAGTTGAACACTTTCAGTAACCTTTAAAAACTAAATGATATCTATTTCATTATTTTGTAATATAAAAATTAAGTATAAAAGTGATTAATTCAATGTTTTACATTTCTTTAGTTGCAGTGAAAGGATAAATGTTAAGTTTCGATTGCCTATTGTCATAGAGTTGTAAAATGAGTGGATTGTAGCATGATGTGGTGGGAGATTGATTCATTTATCTATAATGAAGAATGATGTGCGGTGTTATAGAGTAGAGCGACGAATAAGTTGATGAACGACTTTGCTAATCAGTAAAAATAAACATAAAAAAATGCCTACCCTCTTGGGTAGGCAATACGGTCTCGACGGGAATCGAACCCGCGATCTCCTGCGTGACAGGCAGGCGTGTTAACCGCTACACTACGAGACCTAAAAAATGGTGACTCCTACGGGACTCGAACCCGTGTTACCGCCGTGAAAGGGCGGTGTCTTAACCGCTTGACCAAGGAGCCGTTCTTAAGCACAAGATAGATTATAGCATAGCCGTTATTTACATGACAAGCTATTTTTTTACATAAATATAACATTATTTTTGAAATGTTAATAAAGGAGAAATATTGCTATAAAAGTGACGATAGACTTATGATTATTTGAAAATGACTTACTTGAATTGAATATGTGTATATACAATGGCATTGAATTGAAATGATTTAAACATGCTCCCTCATTACCACAAATTTTAATTGTTTATTTAAACAAGAAAAAACCGATTCGCTTTTATGGACGAATCGGTTTTTTTCAAAATATTAGAGTATAAAATTTATTGTTCCCTAAACTTTACCATAATTTTTCTAATAGGTTTGTTTGCTCACGGTCTGGACCAACTGAGAAGATTGAAATGTGTACGCCACATAACTCAGAAATACGTTCTAAATATTTACGTGCATTTTCAGGTAATTCTTCTAAACTGCGACAACCCGTAATATCTTCTGTCCAACCTGGTAACTCTTCGAAGATTGGTTTACAACGTTGTAATTGATCTAGGTTTGCAGGATATTCAGTAATTTTTTCACCGTCTAATTCATAAGCAGTACAAATTTTAACTGTATCTAAACCTGTTAAAACATCAATTGAGTTAATAGATAAGTCTGTGATACCACTCACACGACGTGAATGACGTAATACTACTGAGTCGAACCAACCTACACGACGAGGACGTCCTGTTGTTGTACCATATTCACGACCAACTTCTCTAATATGATGTCCATCTTCATCAAATAATTCAGTAGGGAATGGGCCATCACCAACACGTGATGTATATGCTTTACAAACACCAATTACTTTAGACACGTAAGTTGGACCTACACCTGTACCTACAGTTACGTTACCTGCTACTGGGTTACTTGAAGTTACGAATGGGTATGTACCATGGTCGATATCTAACATAACACCTTGTGCACCTTCGAATAATACTTTCTCATCCGCAACAAATGCATCATCTAATATTTTAGGTGTATCTGTAACGAATTCTTTTAAACGTTGACCTGCAGCATAATATTCTTCAAACATATCTTCAAAGCTAGGGCAAGTTTCGTTAAACATACCTTTGAAATATGCTGATTTATATGCAATATTTTCTTTTAGACGTCTTTCGAAAGTTTCTTTTTCCATTAGGTCTCCCATACGGATACCAATTCGTTGTGCTTTATCTACGTATGCTGGGCCGATACCTTTTTTCGTTGTACCGATTTTATTATCACCACGAAGACGCTCTTCAAATTCGTCTTGTGCGATATGATAAGGTAAAATCACTTGCGCGCGGTTTGAAATACGTAAGTTATCTGTTGAGATACCACGTTCATTTAAACCGTCTAATTCTTTAAGTAATGCAACTGGATCTACAACTACACCATTACCGATTACTGCTAATTTATCTTTATAAAAGATACCTGATGGTACTAAATGTAATTTATATGTTTCTCCACCAAATTGAATGGTATGTCCTGCGTTATTACCACCTGAAAAACGTGCAATAACATCTGCTTGCTCTGCTAAGAAATCAGTAATTTTACCTTTACCTTCGTCTCCCCATTGTGTCCCAACTACTACGATTGATGACATATGAGCACCTCCAAATTTTTCTCATTTAACCATGAAGTATTTTACCAATATAAATACCATAATGCAAATAAAAATCGAACATTAATTTTGGGCAACATGATTTACCTTTTAAGAAAATATATAATCTTCAAAAGTCTGACAAACCCTTTAAATAAAGTATTCTAGAGTAATTAACTAAAAATCAATATACAAAATTATTCATAATATCAAGCTAAAAGACAAAATAAAAACCGTACAATAAAACTAAAATTAATTTTATCGTACGTAAATTTATTTGTAATATTTTTATCCCATTTCTGCATGAGCATAATCAATATCAGTAAATTTATTATATTGTTTCATGAAGTGTAGTTTAACGGTACCGGTTGGGCCGTTACGTTGTTTAGCGATGATGATTTCAATTTCACCATTATCATCATTAGTTTGTGGTTCAAAGCTTGAATCATCGTCATCATCCTCATCTTCACCACGATTATAATAATCATCACGGTATAAGAAAGCGACGATATCAGCATCTTGCTCGATAGAACCTGATTCACGAATATCACTCATCATTGGTCGTTTATCTTGTCGTTGTTCCACACCACGTGATAACTGACTCAATGCGATAACTGGACATTCTAATTCACGGGCAATAGCTTTAAGCGTACGTGAGATTTCAGATACTTCTTGTTGACGGTTGTCTGAGAATCTTGAACCACTACCTTGTATTAATTGAAGATAGTCAATCACAATCATATCTAAACCGTGTTCTTGTTTAAGTCGACGGCATTTAGAACGTATATCATTGATTCGAATACCCGGCGTATCATCGATAAATATTTTAGTTCGGGATAACTTACCGACTGCAATAGTAAATCTGTTCCAGTCTTCTTCCGTCATAGTACCAGTTCTCAAACGGTTAGAGTCGACATTACCTGAACTACAAATCATACGTGTAGCTAATTGGTCTGCACCCATCTCTAGTGAGAAGATTCCAACAGTATATAAATCTTCATGTGTCGCTACCTTTTGTGCAATATTAAGCGCGAAGGCAGTCTTACCTACAGATGGACGTGCCGCTAATATAATCAAATCATTTCGGTTAAATCCTGCTGTCATTTGGTCTAAATCACGGTAGCCTGTTGGTATACCTGGTGTTTGACCACTATTTTGATCGAGTTCTTCCGCAGTTTCATACACTTTACCTAATACGTCTCTAATATCTTGAAAGCCATCACTCTCACGTGTGGATGACAATTCTAAAATACGTCGTTCCGCATCACTTAAAATAGTATCTAATTCTAATTCATCATTATATCCATCATTAGCAATACTATCTGCAGTTTGAATTAACTTACGTTTAAGCGCGTGTTTGAATACGATATCCGTATAATACTGAACGTTTCTTGTAGTAGGTACGTTTGTAGATAATTCTGCAAGATATTGCGGACCACCCGCTTCACTTAAACTTCCTTCAGTTGTAAGTTGATCCATCAACGTCACAACATCAATTTCTTTGTTATCTTCATTTAAGTGCATCATCGCACGGAAAATGTGTTGATGGGCGCCTCTATAAAATGACTCAGGAAGTAACACTTCCTGAGTTGTATTAATCAATTCTGGATCAATAATAATGGCACCTAAGACAGATTGTTCGGCTTCGTTGCTATGTGGCATTTGATTTTGCTCGTACATATTATCCATTATTGATCACACCTCTATTTCAATCCATCTTATTGTTCTACTGTATGCACACGAATTGTACCTTCAACTTCTTTATCTAATTTAACAGGTACGTTTGTATAACCTAATGTGTGGATACCTTGTGGTAAATCCATTTTACGTTTATCAAGTTTAATATCATGTTGATCTTTAAGTGCTTGAGCAATTTGTTTCGTACTTACTGAACCAAATAATTTGCCGCCTTCACCAGTTTTAGCAGATACTTCAACTTCGATATTTGCTAATTTTTCTTTTAATGCTTTAGCATCTTCAATCTCTTGTTGTCTATCTGCTTCAGCACGTTTATTTTGTTGTTCTAATTGTTTTAAGTTACCAGGAGTCGCTTCTACAGCGTAATTATTTTTTAATAAGAAATTATTTGCATAACCTACTGGTACATCTTTAACTTCGCCTTTTTTACCTTTACCTTTAACATCTTGTGTAAAAATTACTTTCATGCGTTTTCACTCCTACTCATTTGTTCTGTTATAGCTTGTTGTAATTGTGCGATAGCCTCTTCAACTGAGACACCTTTTAATTGAGTCGCTGCGTTAGTTAAGTGTCCACCGCCACCTAAGGCTTCCATAGTTAACTGAACGTTAACAGCACCTAATGAACGGGCAGATATACCAACTAAATTATCTTCACGTTTCGCGACTACATAAGAAGCTTCTATACCTTCTAAACTTAACAACTCATCGGCTGCTTGTGCAACTGTAACAGGATGATAAATCTTATCGTCAGATCCATGGGCAATTGCAACGCCATTATCTTGTACTTCTACTGTTCTAATTAATTCAGAACGATTAATGTACGTATCGACATCATCTTTTAAGAAGTGTTGCGTTAAGATTGTATCTGCACCATGAGCACGTAAATAGCTTGCCGCATCAAACGTTCTTGAACCTGTACGTAATGTAAAGTTACGTGTATCGACAATAATACCAGCATACATTACTGTTGATTCAAGTCTTGTTAAGCGTTGTTCTGTTGGTTGATATTCTAATAACTCTGTTACAAGTTCTGCTGTTGAACTTGCGTAAGGTTCCATATATACCAATAAAGGATTAGAAATAAAGCTTTCGCCTCGTCTATGGTGATCAATGACTACTTTACGGTTAGCTTTGTTTAATACATTTTCATCTAAAACCATTTCTGGTTTATGTGTATCAACGACAACGACTGTTGTTTTCGAAGTCATCATGTCCCATGCATCATCTGACGTAATGAAACGTTCTTTAAGTTCTGGTTTCTTGTCAATTTCATCCATAACACGACGCAATGTTGGGTCGATATCTGATTCATTTAACACAACATATGATTCTAAGTTATTCATTAATGCAAATCTAGATACACCGATTGCTGCGCCTATAGCGTCTAAGTCTGGTCGTTTATGTCCCATAACGATAACTTTATCGCCTTCAGTTAAGATATCTTTTAATGCATGTGAAATAACTCGCGCTCTTACACGTGTACGTTTTTCCATTGGGTCAGTTTTACCACCATAGAAACGTACGTTACCGTTCATATTTTTAATAGCAACTTGGTCACCACCACGGCCTAATGCTAAGTCTAAGCCTGATTGTGATAATTCACCAAGGTCAATAAGATTTTCAGTACCTTCACCAACACCTATACTTAATGTAAGCTGGGCGCGGTAGCCGACACTTTTTTCACGTAATTGACTTAGAATATTGAAATTTGAGTTTTCAATTTCTGCTAAAATCTTTTGGTTTAAATATGCTACGAATTGATCTGAATTATAACGTTTAAAGAAGATACCATATTCTGAAGTCCATCTGCTGATTACTCGTGTAACCATAGAGTTAATTTCAGAACGTTGTGTATCGTTCATATTTTGTGTGATTTCATCGTAGTTATCTAAGAATAATGTCATGATAATTGGTTTAGAATCTTCATATAACTGATTTGTTTGTACCTCTTCTGTAATATTAAAGAAGTATAAACAATGTTCATTATCAGAATAACGTACTCTGAAATGATAATTTTCGTGTTCAATTTCAATTTCTTGAACTTTCTCTAATTGCTTTAAAATATTGGGAAATACTTCATTAACCGATTCTGAAATCACGTTTGTTGTTAGATGTTCAGACATAAATTGGTTAACCCATTCAATATGGTCATTTTCATCTAATACAATCATCCCGATTGGCAAGTGTTTAATTGCCTTATTACTACTCGTTGTAATATGGCCACTTAAATCATCCACGTAATTGTCCATTTTCATAAAAGCTTGTCTCAACAAGAATCCACTAGCAATCAACATCACTAGTAGTACTCCTGCCGCTATACCTGCGATAATTTGGTTAAATATAAACCAAACGACGACTAAGGCAATGGCTGTTAATGCCATTACAATAAAAGGTATGAGCAAAGCTTTTTTAGTGGATTGACGGTTCATTTTTCCACCTCTCATCACTTTTTATTATTATTGTTATTCATTAGTTGTTTTAAATTAATACATAAATCAATGACACCAATTAATCCTACAATGTGTGTCATAGGTGTTAATAATGTTCCTAAAATCATTAATATAACTGTTACTACATTCGGTAATCGTTTCGCTTTCCCGAAGAAATGAATGACGCTCATCCCTTGAATGTACATCACTAATGATAACACAACTTCAAAGTTCAAAACGATACTCTGGAAAGTATTTGGTTGAGTCGCAAACATCACGCAAATTAAATCAATAATATAGATTGTTAATAGCGTACGATTCATTTGCCAAGCAAATAATGGCTTGAATATAGGCGTCGCTACTTTGAATTTACGTAGGATTGGAAATGTTATAATCAGATTAATTAAAACGATAAGGAAAACGATAATAATGAGATAACTTGGGAGTTGGACCGTCATTTTGCGGATGCTTTCTTCAAGCATCTGTCTATAATCAGCATTTGCTCCACTTGTTAATAAAACGTTATGTACGGTTTCTTTAACAGGGTTAACTAATGCGGTTGCTCTTGGTATTTTTTCAAATACTTGTAATAACATGAATCCTATCAATGTCATTAAGCTTAGAGATACCGTTGTTACATATAAAATTCTTTCTTTTGTTGCTCTTTCCTTAAGTAATTGTCCAATGATTAAACTTGTTAAAATCACTAGAACCATGATACTTAAGACGAATGTATTACCTAATAAGGTTGTAATTATAACTGTTACTAAAGCACTAATTCCAAATGATTGAATAGATTTATTCCATAACACGACACCTGGGATTGTTGCAAATAAACATAAAATTAAGCCGAGAATAGGTAATACATGTGTTACTAAAGCTACTATTGCTAATACTAAAGTCCCTATAATAGTTGCTTTAGGTTGTATTTTTGAAAACACACACGCCACTCCCATACTTTTTTTGACTATAACTACTATTTTAACCTCTTTGAAAAAAATAAACAATAAAGTACTATAGTCATTTACGAAGGGTGATTTCTCGCATGCTTCCTATTAAAAATATTTATTCTAATTACTACTTCAAGTTAGTTAACTAACGTCTTATTTGTTTTAAATTTAAAAAGTAATATAGATTAGGTGCCCAAGTTTCAAAGTTTAGTAAAAAGCCATCATGTCCAACATTATCTGGTACGAAAATGTGACGATGATATTTAAATCGTTGCCCGGCAGCTAACACTTGGTCGTCAGGGTATAATAAATCATCAATAAATCCCATTGTTAAGACTTTAGTATCTAGTGATTTGAACACTTCATCAACATCATCTCTACCTCTATCAATATTATGACTATCTAAGACATCTAGCAGTGTTAAATAGCATGATAAATCAAATGATTCTTTGAATTTATCTCCTTGATGTTGTTGGTAATTGACAACTTCTTCTGGAGTGAATCGCTGATCATAACTTTTCGAAGAACGATAAGTTAAGAATCCTAATTGACGAGCAATACTTAAACCTTCCTTGCCTCCGATATGAATGGCTTGTCTTGCAATTTCATTAAATGCTCGACTATATGATGACGTTTTTTCAGTAGCGGCTAGTATGACCGCTTTATTCACTGGAAAACGTTGATTATAAAGAAATTCTAACGCTTGCATACCACCTAAGCTTCCACCAATCAATATATCAATTTTATTAAATCCTAATGCTGCTATCCCTTTTTCAAGGGCACGAACTATATCTCTTAATGTTAAATGATTAGGAAAGTGCTTATCGTTAAATTTTGAACTTGAACCAAACGGACTGCCAATGACGTTAAATGTTAAAAATTGATAATCATTAATTGGCATATATCCACCATCAATAATTTCACGCCACCAACCTGGATTGTCATTAGTACCATATGTTAAATGATTACCAGTTAGCGCATGACAGATTAGTGCTAATGGTTGTCCAGGATAACCTACATGTTCATATCTTAGTTTCAAATCTTGTATTGTTTCTCCTGACTCAGTCGTGAATTCGCCTAAATGTAATGTATCAACAATATAATTCGACATATATCAATCCATCCTCCTTTAAATAAAAAAGCTTCTTACTCTTTGAAAAGTAAGAAGCGGTTCAGTACTTATCATTCGAGTAATCGTTGGTTTTAGCACCGTACTCTTAATATTTGTAGCCGGTTGCTGAAGCGTCTACGGGCCAAGTCCCTCAACTTCTCTGAATAAGGTTTTATGATTAAGTTTTTAAGAAAAACGATAATTATCAAAATATTCTAATTACTTAAAGTTTAACTAACTCGAATTTGAAATTCAATATGATACGAAGAAAATGTTAAATAAAATATCTTAAAATCGCTATAAAGACAATACCACCTAAAATAGTCCAAGTTAGACTTCTCGTTAAAATTGCTAAAAGTACTGTAGGTATAAGAGCAATAATGAATGGAATATTTAAAGTGTATCCTACACTACCCTCATGTTGTTGAATGATGCCGTCTAAAACGAGTGCTGTAAAAAGTGTAATAGGAATAAATGAAAGCCATCGTATCACAACATCTGGCAAACTAACTCGTGAAATCATCATAAATGGAATAATTCTAACCAATAGTGTAACTACACCACATAATATGATTACAACTAACATATGCGTATCTGTCATCATCTATCCATCACCACCCCAAGTGCAGAAGCGACCACTGCTGAAATAATAATCGCTACATATGATGGCATAACAAAGCTTAACGCTAGCATCATCACAATAACGAATAAAATTAAAACAAGATAAATATTAATTTTAGATTTCTTAACCGATTCAAATTGAGCGATACCTAAGAAGACGAACATAGCAGTAATAGCAAAGTCTAATCCTAACATTTCTGGGTTTGAAATATATTTTCCAAAGAGCGCCCCAACCACACATGAAAATGTCCAAAATAAATATGCAGTAATATTTAATCCATGTAACCATCGATCATTAATTGATTCTCCCTTTAAATACGGCGTGATGGCAACACCAAATGTTTCATCGGTTACGAGTGACCCTAAACCAACTCTATTCCATAAACTATAAGATTTATAATTGGGCGCTAAAGTCATACTCAATAGAAACATGCGTGAATTCACAATAAATGTTGTTAATACTATCGCAGTTATAGGTGTACCTGCAATTACTAAAGCACAAATAATAAATTGAGCAGCACCTGCATAAATAATTAAACAAAGTAAAATAATTTCTAACAAACTAAACTTTTGAGATGCGGCAACAATTCCAAACGAAATACCTACGCCTGCATATCCAAATAAAGTTGGAATACATTCTTTCACGCCTTGTCTAAATGTGAGATGTGTCATATATGTATGTGTCGCCCCCTTTTTCATTCTATTTATAAGATCGTAAATAATAAATTCAAGTCTAATATACAATTCACAAAACGGCAATATTTTTAGACTACTGTATGTGTGACGTTAGACAAACTTCCGTTTAAAACCGTTGTCATTACAACGTTTAATATATGACAGAATTTTCAATAAATATTTAGACTTACCCGCATATAATTACAGATATTTTTTTAAATTTAATGCTCCCCTACCCTGCTTCATATATAAAATGGCATAAAAAAATACGTGGCAATGATGGCTCTTCATTACCACGCATGTTTACTATTTATTCGCAAACAATCTTATTATTTAGTTGGCTTTTGAATGTGAGTTTTACCACCCATGAATGGTACTAAGGCTTCAGGGATTGTTACAGTACCATCTTCATTTTGGTAGTTCTCAACGATTGCTGCGAATGTACGACCTACAGCTAAACCACTACCATTTAACGTATGCGCTAATTCAGGTTTAGCTGCATTATCACGTTTGAAACGGATATTTGCACGACGTGCTTGGAAATCAGTACAGTTTGAGCAAGAACTAATTTCTTTGTAATCATTGTAGCTTGGTAACCATACTTCTAAGTCATATGTTTTACTAGCACTGAATCCGATATCTCCAGTACAAAGAATCACACGACGGTATGGTAAACCTAATTCTTCTAAGATAGCTTCAGCGTTTGATGTCATTTCTTCTAAAGCATCCCAAGAATCTTCAGGTTTTTCGAAACGTACCATTTCAACTTTATCGAATTGGTGTAAACGAATTAAACCTCTTGTATCTCTACCAGCTGAACCCGCTTCACTACGGAAACATGCAGATTGTCCAGTGAATTTTTCAGGTAATACACCTGGTTGAATAATTTCATCACGGTAGAAGTTAGTTAAAGGTACTTCAGCAGTTGGGATTGTGTATAATCCTTCTTTTTCTACTTTAAATAAGTCTTCTTCGAATTTAGGTAATTGTCCTGTACCAAACATAGTATCAGAGTTAACTAATTGAGGAACCATCATTTCAGTGTAACCATGTTGAGTTGTATGTTTAGTAATCATATAGTTCATTAAAGCACGTTCTAATTGTGCGCCATCTCTTGTTAAGTATACGAAACGTGCACCAGAGATTTTAGCAGCACGATCAAAATCAGCCATTTTAAGATCTTCTACGATATCCCAGTGAGCTTTAGCTTCAAAATCAAATTCACGTGGTGTACCCCATTTTTTAACTTCAATATTTTCTTCATCTGAATCACCTTGAGGTACATCATCATTGATAAGGTTAGGAATACGGACAAGAATGTCAGTCATTTTATTATCAATTTCATTTAATTGTGTATCATATTCTTTAATATCATCACCTAATTGACGCATTTCAGCAATAACGTCATCAGCGTTTTCTTTATTACGTTTCTTCTGAGCAATTTCTTCACTTACTTTATTACGTTGTGCTTTCATTTCTTCTGTCTTGCTAATTAAAGTACGACGTTTTTCGTCTAATTCTAATACTTCATCGACTACTTTAGGGTCGTCTCCTCTTAATTCAATTTTGCTCTTAACTCTATCTGGCTCAGTTCTAAAAAGTTTAATATCTAACATGAAACCTTCATCCTTTCCCATTTCCTATAATTTATATTTAGCGTGACAACAATGTATAAAAGCATACAAAAAGACCACGCCCCAACAAGGGACGTGGTCTACGCGTTGCCACCCTATTTAACAAACAAAGAAAATATCTAACAAAGATATTACTTTATCTGCACTTAACTAAAATAACGGTTATTCACCGGTTGTTCACTATATGTAGGTAGATTCACATTAAAGTGGATTACTTGTTCTCACTAACCACAAGCTCTCTGAAATCCATCATTAATACTACTTGGCCTACGAACAATATTTTATTAACTTACTCACAATATAGCAAAGTTTTTTGTAATTTTCAAGTTATTTTAAAATTCAATAATTTTATTTAACTGATCTTAATGATATGCACTATCTTTTAGATACTGGGATACAGCTTCTATATCTTTATGGAATTGTCTGTCTTGTTTAATAGATGGCACAATATTTCTAAATTCGTCATATTTAGCACGTGTTTTTGGTGATAATCCTTCTATACCTTTAAGTTCGACAGCTTGTAAGGCAATAATACATTCAATTGCAATAACTCTTCTCGCATTTTCAATCATTTGATAACCGTGTCTTGAGGCGATAGTTCCCATTGAAACATGGTCTTCTTGGTTAGCTGAAGAAGGGATAGAATCTACACTCGCTGGATGAGCTAATGTTTTATTTTCAGAAACTAAACTTGCTGCTGCATATTGCATAATCATCGCACCACTTTGTAATCCAGGCTCTGGACTTAAAAATGCTGGTAAATCTCCATTAAGTTGTGGATTAACTAAACGTTCAACACATCGCTCAGAAACGTTTGCTAGTTCGCTCACACCTAGTTTTAAATGATCTAAAGCAAATGCAATCGGTTGGCCATGGAAATTACCTCCAGAAATAACTGTAGTTTCACCATCTTCTTCAAATATAAGAGGATTATCATTAGCGGCATTCATTTCAAACTCTAACTTTTCTTTTACATAATTAAACACTTGATAGCTAGCGCCATGAATTTGTGGAATGCAACGTAAAGAGTATGCATCTTGAACGCGAATTTCAGCTTGTCTTGTCGTTAATTGAGAATCTGCTAACCAGTCACGCATACGTGCAGCTACATCAACCTGTTCTTGACTATTTCTAACGGTATGCACTCTATGGTCATATGCATCAATGATACCGTTTAATGCTTGGTGAGTTAATGAAGCAACCCATTCTGCTTGGTATCCTAAATCTTCCGCTTCTATATAGTTGATAACGCCTTGAGCTGTCATAGCTTGTGTACCATTGATTAAGGCTAATCCTTCTTTTGCTTGTAAATGTAATGGTGTTCTTCCTAATTCATTTAAGACATATCGACTGTCTACTTCTTCATTTTTATAATATACAAGACCTTCACCGATAAGCGCTAACGCTAAATGGGATAAAGGCGCTAAGTCACCAGAAGCACCTAATGAACCTTGTTGTGGAATCACAGGTATAATGCGTTCATTGATAAAATATTGTAATTGATCAACTAATTCTAATGTTACACCGGAATGTCCTTTCAATAATGTATTTAAACGTAAAATCATCATAACAAGCGATACTTCTTCAGAGAAGGGTTCACCCATACCACATGCATGTGAACGTATTAAATTGACTTGTAAATCATTATATTGCGTAGAATCAATACGCACATCACTAAATAGACCGAAACCAGTTGTAATACCATAAATCGTTTCATTATTATTAATAATTCCTTCTACTACACTTCTACTTTTTTTAACTCTTTCTAATGCTTCTTCTGTAATTTCAATTTTTAAATCTTGGTGTAATAATTGTTTGATATCT
The DNA here is from genome assembly GCF_030547725.1 of Staphylococcus pasteuri. NCBI lineage: Bacteria > Bacillati > Bacillota > Bacilli > Caryophanales > Staphylococcaceae > Staphylococcus > Staphylococcus pasteuri. Next base: position 128,126 of record NZ_JAUOQO010000004.1, read on the forward strand.
TCAATCGTTAAAGCATCTCCATTTAAAAATAAAGTCATAGAAACAGCTCCCTTTTTGTAGAATTAAAACTTCTATTAGTAAAAAGTATACGTTTTCATTTTTACATAAACAATACCTTTTATAATTTTTGTATTACATTACCAATTTAATTATTTAATACGCTAAAATATTTTAATTTTGATGTATGAGGTAGACTGTGATATTTCTTAAATACCTATTGACGAAAGTCTATTACAGGTATAGTATTTTCTATTGTATTTGAAATGAGTAAGCCTTTTTCATAAGTAAATGTATTAGGCTACAACTATATATTAATTAAAAATTTGAACCCGGTAAGTACTGTTAAATCAAATAGATAATACCGGTAAAAGGAGGTTTAGGTAGATGGAAACTTTAGATACGGTTAATATCCCCAAAAGAAAAGAAGATACTCATAAAGGCGATTACGGTAAAATTCTATTAATTGGTGGCTCTGCCAATTTAGGCGGTGCAATTATGTTAGCGGCACGTGCATGTGTCTTCAGTGGTAGTGGATTAATCACTGTTGCGACGCATCCAACAAACCATGCAGCATTACATTCTAGATGTCCAGAAGCCATGGTAATTGATATTAATGATACTAAGATGCTTACTAAAATGATAGAAATGACTGATAGTATCTTAATTGGTCCAGGACTTGGTATAGATTTTAAAGGGAATAATGCGATTACTTTCCTACTACAAAATATTCAACCTCATCAGAATTTAATCGTCGATGGTGATGCAATTACTATCTTTAGTAAACTTAAACCTCAATTACCATCATGTCGTGTTATCTTCACGCCTCATCAAAAGGAATGGGAACGATTAAGTGGTATTCCAATTGATGAACAAACATATGAACGTAACCGTGAAGCGGTAAATCAATTAGGGGCTACAGTTGTACTTAAAAAACATGGTACTGAGATATTCTTTAGAAATGAAGATTATAAATTAGCTATCGGTAGTCCAGCAATGGCTACTGGTGGTATGGGTGATACACTAGCTGGTATGATTACTAGTTTTGTAGGACAATTTGATAGTATTAAAGAAGCGGTAATGAGTGCCACATATACACATAGTTATATTGGCGAAAAGTTATCAGAAAAGATGTATGTAGTACCACCATCTCGTTTAATTAGTGAAATCCCATTTGCTATGAAGCAATTAGAAGAATAGGATATAAGATATTTCTTAAAGTCCGATTTCAATCATATATAACACAAAATAAGACTTCCCTTATTATAGGGAAGTCTTATTTTTAGTCTATATTTTAATTTTATTCTTCTTCGTTATCTTCGTCTGAATCATTTTCAATGTCTTCGTTGACACGATCCATAAAGTCTTGTCTTACATCGATACGTTCATCGTTATCTGAATTATCTTCAGTATCTTGTTCTTCGTCAGTAACTTCTGTTTGAATAGCTTGACCAGGTGCGCCACCTTCAATGACTTCTTCATTGCTAGGTCCAGTTCGATCATTTTGAGTACTGTCTTCGTTCTCATCTTCTACATCTGCTTCGTCTTCTTGTTTTACTTTAGCAACTGTAGAAACGAATTGTTCGTTACCTAAACGCATAAGTCTAACACCTTGTGCAGAACGTCCATTTTGAGAAATATCATGTACATCAAGGCGAATAATCACACCTGCGTTTGTTACAACCATTAAGTCTTCTTCACCTGTTACTGTAGTAATACATACGATATTACCATTACGTTCTGTAATCGTTGCAGTTTTAATACCTTTACCACCACGATTAGATAATCGGTATTCACCAACTGGTGTACGTTTACCGTAACCATTTTCAGTAACAACTAACACTTCGTCTTCACTATTAGCATGAGCAACGTCTAAGCCAACAACTTCGTCATCTTCACGTAAGGTAATACCTTTCACACCTGCTGCTGTACGACCAAGTGGACGTAACGCTTTTTCAGAGAAGCGAATTAATGATGCATGTGCTGTACCGATGAGTATATCTTCTTCACCATCTGTCAGTCTAACCGCAATTAACTCATCATCTTCTTTAAAGTTAATTGCAATTTTACCATTTTTGTTAATACGAGAGAAATTACTTAATGATGAACGTTTAACGATACCTTTACGTGTAGCAAACACTAAGTAGTTATCTTCTCTTTCTAAGTCTTTAACAGCTATCATTGTACTAATACTTTCATCATTTTCAAGTTCAATGGCATTCACAATTGGAATACCTTTAGATTGACGAGAAAGTTCTGGTAATTCATAGCCTTTAAGTTTGTATACGCGTCCTTTATTTGTAAAGAATAAAACGTTATCGTGTGTACTTAACGTAACCAATTGACTCACGAAATCTTCTTCTAAAGTATTCATACCTTGTACACCACGACCGCCACGATTTTGTGCACGATATGTAGATACAGGGAGACGTTTAATATAGTTATTATGACTTAGAGTAATAACAATTTGTTCTTCTGGGATTAAGTCTTCATCTTCAATGTCATCTAAGCCACCAAGTTGAATTTCTGTACGACGTTCGTCACCGTAACGTTCTTTAACCTCTGTTAATTCGTCACGAACTAATTGTAATAACACTTCTTCGTCCGCTAGAATAGCTTCTAATTCATCGATGTATGCTAATAAATCGTTATATTCTGATTCAATTTTGTCTCTTTCTAAACCAGTCAGACGTCTTAAACGCATGTCTAAAATGGCTTGTGCTTGTCGCTCAGACAATTTAAATCTTTCTTGCAAGCTTTCCATTGCGACTTTATCTGTTTCAGACTCACGAATTGTCGTAATAATTTCATCGATATGATCTAGCGCTATACGTAAACCTTCTAAAATATGCGCACGATCTTTGGCTTTTCTTAAGTTATATTCAGTACGTCTACGTACGACTGTTTTTTGATGTTCTAAGTAGTGTACTAATGCTTCTTTAAGATTGATTAGTTTAGGTCTGCCATTAACTAGGGCAATCATATTCACACCAAATGATGTTTGTAATGGTGTTTGTTTATATAAGTTATTTAATATAACGCTAGCATTTGCATCTTTACGAATATCAATAACAACTCTTACACCTGTACGTAAACTTGTTTCATCACGTAAATCAGTAATACCATCGATTTTCTTATCACGAACAAGTTCAGCAATTTTCTCTATCATACGTGCCTTGTTTACTTGGAAAGGTATTTCTGTAACAACGATACGTTGACGACCGCCACCACGTTCTTCGATTTCAGCACGTGAACGCATTTGTATAGAACCTCTACCTGTTTCATAAGCACGTCTAATACCACTTTTACCTAAGATAAGGCCTGCAGTAGGAAAATCAGGACCTTGGATATCTTCCATTAATTCGCTAATAGAGATATCTGGATTCTTACTTAAACTTAAGACACCATCAATGACTTCAGTTAAATTATGTGGTGGTATATTCGTTGCCATACCAACCGCGATACCTGCAGCACCGTTTACTAATAAGTTAGGAAAACGAGCAGGTAAGACTGACGGCTCTCTTTCATTACCATCATAGTTATCAATAAAATCAATTGTATCTTTATTGATGTCACGTAAAAGTTCTAAAGTGATTTTAGTCATACGTGCTTCGGTATAACGCATGGCAGCAGCTCCATCACCATCCATAGAACCAAAGTTACCTTGTCCATCAACTAATGGATAACGATAACTGAATTCTTGTGCCATTCTTACCATTGCTTCATAAATTGATGAGTCACCATGGGGGTGATATTTACCCATTACGTCCCCAACAATACGTGCTGATTTTTTATAAGATTTGTCTGGTGTCATACCTTGTTCATTTAATCCGTATAAAATACGACGATGAACTGGTTTCAATCCGTCTCTGACGTCTGGCAATGCACGAGAAACGATAACACTCATTGCATAGTCTAAAAATGATTCGCGCATTTCATTGGTTATATTTCGTTCATTAATTCTTGATTGAGGTAATTCAGCCATCAAGAGATCCTCCTTCAAAAGTTCAGTTCATTTCTACTTAGAAATCTAGGTTGGCATAGACTGCGTTATCTTCGATAAATTGTCTACGATTTTCAACAACATCTCCCATTAACATTTCAAATGTTTGGTCGGCATCAATAGCATCTTCTAAAGATACTTGAAGCATTGCACGATGTTCTGGATTCATTGTTGTTTCCCATAATTGATCAGCGTTCATTTCACCAAGACCTTTGTAACGTGCAATTGACCATTTAGGTGTTGGATTCAATTCTTCTTTTAATTTATCTAATTCTCTCTCGTTAAAGACGTAATATTTTTGTTTACCTTGTGTTAATTTAAACAATGGCGGTTGTGCAATGTATACATAGCCCGCTTCTATAAGTGGTCTCATAAAACGATAGAAGAATGTTAATAATAATGTTCTAATATGCGCACCGTCTACATCGGCATCTGTCATAATAATAATTTTATGATAACGTGCTTTTGAAATATCAAACTCTCCGCCAATACCTGTACCAAATGCAGTAATCATAGAACGGATTTCATTGTTATTTAAAATACGATCTAAACGTGCTTTTTCAACGTTAAGGATTTTACCTCTTAATGGCAAGATTGCTTGTGTACTTGAGTCACGTCCTGATTTTGTAGACCCACCTGCAGAGTCACCTTCGACAATAAATATTTCACTTTCTTCTGGGTTTTTACTTGAACAATCAGCAAGTTTACCAGGTAAACTTGAAATTTCTAAAGCTGATTTACGACGTGTGACTTCACGTGCTTTTTTAGCTGCTACACGCGCACGAGATGCCATAATACCTTTTTCAACAATAATTCTAGCCACATTAGGATTTTCATATAAGAAACGTTCAAAGTATTCAGCAAACAATTTATCTACTACTTGACGTACTTCTGAGTTACCTAATTTCGTTTTAGTTTGACCTTCGAATTGAGGATCACCATGTTTGATAGAAACAATAGCTGTTAAACCTTCACGTGTATCCTCACCTGAAAGTCTATCTTTATCTTCTTTGATAATTTTACTACTCATACCATAACTGTTTAGTACACGTGTTAATGCTCGCTTGAAACCATCTTCATGTGTACCACCTTCATACGTATGAATGTTATTAGCATATGTTAATAGGTTAGTTGCGTAGCCTTTATTATATTGCATCGCAATTTCTACTTCGATATCGTCTTTAGATTGATGAATATAAATTGGCTCGCCGTGAATCGGTTCTTTATTTTCATTTAACATTTCTACGTAAGACTTAATACCACCTTCATAGTGATATGAGTCTTGTCTTATTTCATCTTCATCACGTTCATCAGTTAAAGTGATTTGAATTCCTTTGTTTAAGAAAGCTAATTCACGAATACGTTGTTGTAATGTTTCATAGTTGTAAACAGTTGTCTCAGTAAAAATACTACTATCTGCTTTAAAACGAATGACTGTACCTGTCTTATCAGTGCTACCAACTTCTTTTAAATCAAATTGTGGTACACCTTTTTTATAAGCTTGGTGGTAAACTGTTTCGTTACGATGTACATATACTTCTAAGTCTTCTGATAAGGCGTTTACTACAGATGACCCAACACCATGTAAACCACCTGAGACTTTATATCCACCGCCACCGAATTTACCTCCGGCGTGAAGTACAGTTAAGATAACTTCAACTGCTGGGCGTCCCATTTTTTCTTGAATATCAACTGGAATCCCACGTCCATTGTCAGTAACTTTAATCCAATTATCTTTTTCAATTGTTACGTTAATTTCATCAGCATAACCTGCTAATGCTTCGTCAATACTATTATCAACAATTTCCCATACTAAGTGGTGCAATCCTCTTTCTGAAGTTGAACCGATATACATACCAGGTCGCTTACGAACCGCTTCCAGTCCTTCTAGTACTTGGATCTGGCCAGCACCATAATTATCATTGTTGTTTACATCTGACAATGTATTCACCATCACTTTCTGTTACTTTATAATTTCACCTTGATTAATACGGTATAACTTAGCGTTATTCATGATTTCATGATCAATACCGTCTACGGATGTCGTAGTTACAAATGTCTGTACTTTATGTTGAATTGTGCTTAATAAATGTGTTTGTCGAGAATCATCTAGCTCACTTAACACATCATCTAATAATAAAATTGGATATTCTCCAACTTCTATATTCATTAATTCAATTTCTGCTAGCTTAATAGACAATGCAGTTGTTCTCTGCTGTCCTTGTGACCCATATGTTTGTGCATCCATGCCATTAACATTGAAACCTAAGTCATCACGATGAGGTCCAAACAGACTTACACCGCGGTCTTTTTCTCTTTGAAGATTGTCATTAAGTAATGCTAACACCTCTTCAAGCATTTCTGATTCTGATTGGTCGTGGTTGCTTATTTTCAAACTTGGTAAATATTTGAGCGCTAATCGCTCACGCTCGTTTGTAATACCTGCATGTATGGGTTGAGCTAATTGTTCTAATTCTTTAATAAAATGTTCTCGACGTAACGTTACCTTCAACGCATACTCTGCAAATTGCTCATTTAAGACTTCTAGCATAGTTGTGTCAGTCTTATTTCCAATTTGTAATTGTTTAAGGTAATTATTCTTTTGTTTTAAAATACGTTGATATTGAGAAAGGTCGTTTAGATAGACAGCTGAAATTTGTCCCAACTCCATGTCTATAAAACGACGACGTACTAGAGGTGCTCCTTTAACGATGTTTAAATCTTCTGGCGCAAAAAGCACCACATTTAGATGTCCGATATATTGTGTCAATCGACTTTGCTCTAAGTGGTTAACTTTAACTTGCTTACCTCTTTTAGTAATGAACATCGTTAGTGGCATTGTGCCATGTCTATAATTTAGCTCACCTTCTATTTTAGCATACTCAGAATCAAAACGTATGAGTTCCTTATCATTTGAAGTTCTATGGCTTTTTGCCAAAGCTAAAGTGTAAATTGATTCAAGGAGATTCGTCTTTCCTTGTGCATTCTCGCCAATGAGAATATTCACTTCAGGATGACAATCGATTGTAACCTCTTCATAGTTACGATAGTTTTCCAATTGGAGTGTATTTAGTTTCATTGTTCACCTTGGTGAATGATTAAAAAGGCACCTGTATCTTCAGGTAATTCAAGTATATCGATACGGTCATGATGTTCTAATTTTTTGCCACGTCTTACTTCACGTTGCCCATTGATTAAAACTTCGAAATCTTGTAAGAACCATTTCGCTTGTCCACCTGATTCAATAATACCTTCTGTTTTCAGAAATTGACCTAAAGTAATGTCACCTTCTACAACAACTTCTTGAATCAAATTCATCACTCCATTTCTTTTTATGTCATTAATATATTATACCTGTTTTGCGCTTAAATTTCATGTAAAACAAAGAAAGTAAACGTTTACTTAATGTGATAATTTTCTATTTTTATTTTTAAAGCACATTTTAATACGATTTTCGAGAGTTACATTATCTTTTTTTAATTTTAAAGGCAATATTTGCTTCGTTTTTTCTGAAACGATAAATTCCTCCTAAAATTTTTTCTTAAGCTTATACAGAGGCTCACACACTTTAAAACTCAAATAAAATAAAAAAGCTGAGACAAATATTTGTGTCTCAGCTTTTTTACTTTTGATCTATAACATATTTTAGTAAGTACGAATCGGTAATATAAGTTGTGTTACTGAATCGTCATCTTTCGGTTTTAAGATAAATGGTTTCATCGTACCGAAGAATTCAACTTCAACTTCGTCATTATCAATGGCTTTTAAGGCATCCATCATATATTTTGAGTTGAAAGAAATTTTAAGATTTCCACCTTCAACATCAGTTGCTGTCACTTCTTCTTTAACAGTACCGATTTCTGGAGATGTTGAAGACAATTCAACTAATTCGTTTCCAGTACTTAACTTGATAACATTATTGCCGCCTTCTCTTGCTAATAATGAGGCACGATCAATTGCGTGATAGAACTCACCGTTGTTAATACCTAACTTAATTTCATAGTTTTCAGGGAACAAACGAGTTGTATCAGGATAATGACCTTCAAGTAAACGAGAAATGAAATTGACATGTCCTACTCTGAATAACACTTGGTTAGACGCAAAGAAAATATCAATATCTTCGTCAGTGTCACTCATAATTTTATTTAATTCAGATAATGCTTTACCTGGAATGATGACATTTTTGTTTTCAGATGTATCTTCTAATTTCAACTTTCTTACAGCCAAGCGGTGTGAGTCAGTTGCTGTGCATATTAATTCATTATCTTGTATAAGCCAGTTCACACCAGTTAGTACTGGGCGTGTTTCTGAGGTGGACACTGCAAAATTCGTTTGTGCAATGATATTTTTTAATACTTTTACAGATAATTGAATTGCATCATCTCTAGATACCTCAGGTAATAATGGATATTGATCTGGATCTAAACCACTTAAGTTAAATTCAGAATGACCTGATGTAATTAGTGTTTGGAATTGTTCATTAGTAGATAATTTAACGTCTTTTCCTGGTAACTTTTTGATAATATCAACGAAGAAACGACCAGGAAGTACGACTGAACCAGTTTCTGATATATCTACAATATCTTCACCATCTACTTGTTTAGGGATTGAGATTTCAATTGAGATTTCAGAATCTGAACCAGTTAAGATGACTTCATTATCTTTAGCGTCGATTTTAATACCTGTAAGTATAGGTAATGTAGTTCTTGGTGAAATAGCTTTTAGTGTATCGTTTAATTGATTAATAAAATAATCTCTTTTAATAGTGAATTCCATCATTAAAATTTAAACTCCTTCCAGTCGTTTATATATAATTATATAGGTTTTAAATTCATAGTAATAGTAGTAGGGCTTGTGAATTAGTGGATAAGTGACATTAAGTCTGATGTGCCAAAGTTATACACATGTGGATAAAGTGTGTATACTGTGTACACCTTTTCAACATTGTCCACAATCCACAAGTTGATTATCTCTATTAGCTTTATAAAAGAAAAAGTAAGCGAAATAAAATATCCGATGTAATTATTCCCTTTTAGAGTTAAATTCAATCTTAAATTATAGCTGTATTATAACAGTTTAATATTTAAAATTATTTCCCAACTATTGATTTCTAATTTCTTTCTCTAAATTCTCTACTTCTTGTTTGAATGTTGGATCTGCTTTAATATCATTTACAATTTTTTCGTGAGCGTGAATCACAGTAGTATGATCACGACCGCCAAACTCTTCCCCAATCTTAGGTAGTGAGAAATCTGTTAGTTCTCTTGAAAGATACATCGCGATTTGTCTTGGATAGGCAATGGATTTAGTACGTTTTTTAGCACTAAAGTCTTCAATACGTACATTGTAGTATTGACCTACCACTTTCTGAATATCTTGAATTGTAATCTTTTTAGATTTAGGTGCTTGAATAATATCTTTTAAAGCTTCAGCAGCTAATTCAGTTGTTATTGGTTTACCTTGAAGTTGTGAATAAGCCAACAAACGTGTTAGCGCACCCTCGAGTTCACGAATATTGGATTGAATTTGATTAGCAATATAATTTAGAGATTCCATTGGTATATCTAAATTTTCTTCTTCTATCTTTTTCTGTAAAATAGCCATTCGTGTTTCGTAGTCTGGTGGTGTGATATCCACAATTAAACCCCACTCGAAACGTGAACGAAGTCTATCTGATAGTTTAGAGATTTCTTTAGGTGGGCGATCGCTTGAAATAACTATTTGTTTACTATTATTATGTAGCTCATTAAATGTATGGAAAAATTCCTCTTGGGTTTGTTCCTTATTTTGGATGAACTGAATATCGTCGATTAATAATACGTCGATATTACGGTATTTCTCTCTAAATGCATCACCTTGATTATCACGAATAGATTTAATAAATTCATTCGTAAATTTCTCACTAGATGTATAAATCACATTAGCATTAGGATTATTACTTAAAACATGATGCCCAATCGCATGCATAAGATGGGTCTTTCCTAATCCAACTCCACCATAAATAAATAAAGGATTATATGCTTCTGCTGGTGCTTCAGCTACGGCTAAACTGGCTGCGTGTGGGAAGCGGTTGCCTGGACCAATAACAAATGTATCAAACGTATTATGTGTATTAAATTGTTCGATACCACCTGGGTTTTCAACATTATGTGAAGTTGTTTGTTCTTTAGTAGAAGTTGGTTCAGGTTGTTTTTGATCTGGGTTCATATATTTAGACAATTCTTCTTCAGTTATAAAATGTGGTTTAACCTCATAACCAATGACGTCATATATGATGCTTTGCATAATCTCACTATATTTTTGATTTAGCCAACTCGCATTAAATGATTCACTTACTAATACGATGGCTTCGTCATTTTGGAGTGAATAGAGTTGCGTATCTTTTACGAAGGTATCAAAGCTTATTTTTGAAATTCGTTCTTTGGCAAGATCTAATACTTTTTCCCAAATTTCTTTTTCAGACATAAATAACTCCATCTTTCTCAAAAATTTTTAGTTATACACAAAAATAACACCCGTGGATAAAAATAATCACAGCATGTTAATAATTATCCACAAGTTAATCACAGATAGTGGATAACTTAATTCATACTATGATTTGTTCACAGACTTTTTGTATATAAATCTAATAAATAAATCCTTATAAAATCAATGATTAAACGACTTATCCACACAATTATACTTTTTCAGTCAGATAGATGTCAAATGACTGTGAATATGTTCGTAAAAGATATGTAAACTTGTGCATAGTATAGTAATTATCCACACAGAAAACACGAATCACTGTTGATAAGTGGATAACTCAACGTCATACTTATTAATAATGAAAATAAGGGACTATAACAGTTTGGGAAATAATTTATAAAGCTGTATGAAAAATGAATATGAATAAGAGGCTATGTTTTTAAGAAAATAAAAAATCACGAATTATAGTTAAGATTAAATCGTAATAGCGTATTAAAATGAGCTTGCTTTATAAGTAGTAATTTGTTATATTGTAGTAGTTGCTTGAAATATGACTAGATAATAAGTATATTAAACCAAGAATTTCTTATAGCAGTCAGTCAATAAGAGGTATCTCTTATATATAAGTTTTGTTGCTATTACATTAATAGTTACACACTTTAACAATTTATCTATCTATGAAATTTATCAGGAAGTTTAATCCTGGAGATGTTAGATAACTTAATAAAGATGGAGGTGTTTTGCATGGTAAAACGTACTTATCAACCAAATAAACGTAAACATAGTAAAGTTCATGGTTTCAGAAAACGCATGAGCACTAAAAATGGCCGTAAAGTCTTAGCGCGTCGTCGTCGTAAAGGCCGTAAAGTATTATCTGCATAAGATCACTGACTCATCAGTGGTCTTTTTTTTCGTTTAGAATAAGAAAAGCTAACTAACTTCAGATAAATGATACAACTAGACTTCAATTGAAATCAGCGTTTTCCCGATAAATGCTGGTTTATTTTTAGTTAAAAAATGAAATGAGTTATAATAATGCAGTAAGAGAATTTAATAAGCGAGTGATGTTTGGTGGAAAAAGCGTACCGTATAAAAAAGAATTCAGATTTTCAAAAGATATATAAAAAAGGAAAGTCTGTTGCAAATAGACAATTCGTTGTATATACCTATGACAATAGTGAACAAGAACATTTTCGCTTAGGCATTAGTGTTTCAAAAAAGATAGGAAATGCTGTCACAAGAAATAGAATTAAGAGAGCGATAAGAGAAAATTTTAAAGTTCATAAACAAGATATGATCTCGAAAGATATTATAGTTATTGCAAGACATCCTGCAAAAAATATGTCGACATTAGAAATACAAGGAAGCTTAGAACATGTTCTCAAAATAGCTAAAGTATTTAATAAGAAGATTAAGTAGGGTGGGGGAAGAGAAAAAGGGGCGGACTTTTAGACAACCCTAAGTCTAACCTCAGACAACCCTAAGTCTAACCTGTCTATTTCAAAACAAGATAATAGCTTTTTAAAAAGAAACAATTTACAATATAATATTGAAAATTTACTTGAATAAGGAGGCCAGCCTAACAATGGATTTTGATACAATAACTAGTATTTCAACGCCAATGGGTGAAGGTGCAATTGGTATTGTGAGACTCTCAGGTCCACAAGCAATTGAAATTGGCGATAAGTTATATAAAGGTAAGAAAAAATTAGCAGAAGTAGATTCACATACAATTAATTACGGTCATATTATTGATCCGGATACTAAAGAAACAGTTGAAGAAGTTATGATTTCAGTTTTAAGGGCACCTAAAACTTTTACTAGAGAAGATATCATCGAAATCAATTGTCATGGCGGTATATTAACAATTAATCGTATTTTAGAATTAACAATGACACATGGTGCACGTATTGCTGAACCAGGTGAATATACAAAACGAGCTTTCTTAAATGGAAGAATTGACTTATCTCAAGCAGAAGCAGTAATGGATTTTATTCGTTCTAAAACAGATCGTGCTTCTAAAGTAGCGATGAATCAAATTGAAGGTCGTTTGAGCGATTTAATTAAACGTCAACGTCAATCAATATTAGAGATACTCGCACAAGTAGAAGTGAATATTGATTATCCTGAGTATGACGATGTAGAAGATGCAACCACAGAGTTTTTATTGCAACAATCTAAACGTATAAAACAAGAAATTAATCAATTACTAGAAACAGGCGCTCAAGGTAAAATTATGAGGGAAGGACTCTCAACTGTTATTGTAGGTCGACCAAACGTAGGTAAGTCTTCCATGTTAAATAACCTTATTCAAGACAATAAAGCGATTGTGACTGAAGTAGCTGGTACCACACGTGACGTACTTGAAGAATATGTTAACGTCAGAGGCGTACCATTAAGATTAGTAGATACAGCAGGTATTCGAGATACTGAAGATATCGTTGAGAAAATAGGTGTTGAACGATCACGTAAAGCACTTAGTCAAGCAGATTTAATCTTATTTGTATTAAACAATAATGAAGCATTAACAGAAGATGACCAAACATTATATGATGTCGTTAAAAATGAAGATGTCATTGTTATTATCAATAAAACAGATTTAGAAACGAATTTAGATATAAATGAAGTAAAAGAAATGATTGGTGACACACCATTAATTCAAACGTCTATGTTAAAACAAGAAGGTATTGACGAATTAGAGATACAAATCAGAGATCTATTCTTTGGTGGAGATGTTCAAAACCAAGATATGACATACGTATCAAATTCACGACATATTTCATTACTTAAACAAGCAAGACAGTCTATTCAAGATGCGATTGATGCGGCAGAATCTGGTATTCCGATGGATATGGTACAAATCGATTTAACACGCACTTGGGAAATACTAGGTGAAATCATTGGTGAGTCAGCAAGTGACGAACTTATCGATCAATTATTTAGTCAATTTTGCTTAGGAAAATAAGGATTCACAAGATTAAAGGCAGTCAAAAACAAAATCAAAATGTGAGATGTATATAGATTTACGATTAATAAGGAGGTTAAACAATTGGTTCAAGAATATGATGTAATTGTAATTGGTGCAGGCCATGCAGGTATTGAAGCAGGTTTAGCATCAGCAAGACGTGGCGCTAAAACATTAATGTTAACAATCAATTTAGATAATATCGCTTTTATGCCATGTAACCCATCTGTTGGCGGCCCAGCTAAAGGAATAGTTGTACGTGAAATAGATGCATTAGGTGGACAAATGGCAAAAGCAATAGATAAAACGCATATCCAAATGCGTATGTTGAATACTGGTAAAGGGCCTGCTGTGAGAGCATTACGTGCCCAAGCAGATAAAGTACTATACCAACAAGAAATGAAAAAAGTTCTTGAAGACGAAGAAAATTTAGATATCATGCAAGGTATGGTAGATGAATTAATTATTGAGGATGAAGAAGTTAAAGGTGTACGTACAAATATTGGTACCGAATACCGTTCTAAAGCTGTTGTTGTAACAACAGGTACATTCTTACGCGGTGAAATCATTCTTGGTAATATGAAATATTCAAGTGGTCCTAATCACCAATTACCATCTGTGACATTAGCAGATAACTTAAGAGGATTAGGTTTCGAAGTTGTACGATTTAAAACAGGTACACCACCACGTGTAAATTCTAAAACAATTGATTATTCAAAAACTGAAATCCAACCAGGTGATGAAGTTGGACGTGCATTCAGTTATGAAACAACTGAATACATTTTAGATCAATTACCATGTTGGTTAACTTATACAAATGATAAAACGCATCAAGTTATTGATGATAACTTACATTTATCAGCAATGTACTCAGGTATGATTAAAGGGACTGGACCAAGATATTGTCCTTCAATTGAAGATAAATTTGTGCGTTTCAATGACAAACCACGTCATCAACTATTCTTAGAGCCAGAAGGACGTAATACTAATGAAGTTTATGTACAAGGACTTTCAACAAGTCTACCTGAACATGTTCAAAGACAAATGTTAGAAACAATCCCAGGCCTAGAAAAAGCAGATATGATGCGTGCAGGTTATGCTATTGAGTATGATGCAATTGTTCCAACTCAATTGTGGCCAACACTTGAAACTAAAAAAATTAAAAACCTTTATACTGCAGGTCAAATCAATGGTACTTCTGGTTATGAAGAAGCGGCTGGACAAGGTATTATGGCAGGAATTAATGCTGCTGCGAAAGTATTAGGTAAAGAGGAAGTTATCTTAAGTCGTTCTGACGCTTATATCGGCGTTTTAATTGATGACTTAGTAACTAAAGGAACTAACGAACCATATCGTTTATTAACATCACGTGCAGAATATCGTTTATTGCTACGTCATGATAATGCTGATTTACGCTTAACTGATTTAGGTTATGAATTAGGTATGATTTCTGACGAACGTTATGAAAAATTCAACCATAAACGTCAACAAATTAAAGATGAAATTCAAAGATTAACTGAAATTCGTATTAAACCAAATGAACATACTCAATCTATAATTGAAGCAAATAATGGTTCTAAACTTAAAGATGGTATTTTAGCAATTGATTTATTACGCAGACCAGAAATGACTTACAATACTATTCTAGAAATTTTAGAAGAAGACCATCAATTACCTTCAGATGTTGAAGAACAAGTTGAAATTCAAACTAAATATGAAGGTTACATCAATAAATCATTACAACAAGTTGAAAAAGTAAAACGCATGGAGAAAAAGAAAATACCTGAAGACTTAGATTATAGTAAAGTGGATAGCTTAGCTTCTGAAGCAAGAGAAAAATTAGCTGAAGTTAAACCATTAAACATTGCACAAGCATCAAGAATTTCAGGTGTAAATCCAGCAGATATTTCAATTTTACTTGTGTATTTAGAACAAGGTAAACTTCAAAGGGTGAATCAATAATGAGTATAGAATGGCTATCTGAGAAATTAAAAGAACACGACATCGAATTATCTAACACTCAAAAAGAACAATTTCAGACATATTATCAGTTACTTGTTGAATGGAACGAAAAAATGAATTTAACAAGTATTACCGATGAACATGGTGTTTATTTAAAACATTTTTATGATTCCATTACACCTAGTTTTTATTACGACTTTAATGGACCATTAACTTTATGTGATGTGGGTGCAGGTGCAGGTTTCCCTAGTATTCCATTGAAAATTATTTTTCCTGAATTAAAAGTTACTATTGTTGATTCATTAAATAAACGTATTCAATTTTTAAACCACTTAGCAGATGCATTAGGGCTACAAGATGTAAGTTTTGTTCACGATCGCGCAGAAACATTTGGTAAAGGAGACTACAGGGAGTCTTACGATATCGTTACTGCTCGTGCAGTAGCTCGTTTAACAGTACTTAGTGAATTATGCTTACCATTAGTTAAAAAAGGTGGACAATTTATAGCTTTAAAATCATCTAAAGGCGAAAAAGAGTTAGATGAAGCCAAGTTTGCGATTAATGTGCTAGGCGGTAACGTGAAAGAGACGTTTAACTTTGAATTACCAGAAGACGCAGGAGAAAGACAAATGATTGTCATTGATAAACGACGACAAATATCTAAGAAATACCCGAGAAAACCCGGTACACCCAATAAATCCCCTTTACTTGAAAAGTAAGATGTGATGATATAGAAATAAATGAGAGGGAGCGAATGGATTATGAAGAAACCTTTTTCAAAATTATTTGGTTTAAAAAACAAAGATGACATCATGGGTTCTATTGAAGAAGACCGAAATAATAATGTTGAGTCCATTCATATTGAACGTATCGTACCTAATCGTTATCAACCACGACAAGTATTTGAACCAAGTAAAATCAATGAACTTGCTGAATCTATTAAAGAACATGGATTATTACAGCCGATTGTAGTAAGACCAATCGAAGAAGATATGTTTGAAATCATTGCTGGTGAACGTAGATTTAGAGCAATGCAATCTTTAAATATGTCTCAAGCAGATGTGATTATTCGCGATATGGATGATGAGGAAACTGCAGTTGTTGCACTTATTGAAAATATTCAACGCGAAAACTTATCTGTCGTTGAAGAAGCGGAAGCCTATAAAAAACTACTTGAACTTGGTGATGTGACACAAAGTGAATTGGCTAAAAGTCTTGGTAAGAGCCAAAGCTTTATTGCTAATAAGTTACGTTTACTTAAATTAGCACCTAATGTTATTACACGATTAAGAGAAGGTAAAATAACAGAACGCCATGCTCGAGCTGTCCTTGTACTATCACATGAAGATCAAGAAGAATTGATTGAACAAGTCATAGCACAGAAATTAAATGTGAAACAAACAGAAGATAAAGTTCGCCAAAAAACTGGTCCTGAAAAGGTTAAAGCTCAATCATTCCAATTTTCACAAGATGTGACACAAGCGCGAGATGAAGTAGGTAAAAGTATCGAAGCTATACAACAATCAGGTTTATATGTTGAACAAAAAGATAGAGATCATGATGATTATTATGAAATTAAAATAAGAATATATAAGAAATAGCGATAACTCCTTTTGTCTGTAACTGACGGAAGGAGTTTTTTTGTTGAAACAAATTTAGAAAAGACCTAATGGACGGCTGTAGCAAACGTTAATAATTAGAAAATTAGGTATATTCATTTTAATGTTTACAAGATAGTAGGACAGTTTTAAACTAAAAGTAAACGAAACGTTTCGTTTAATAATTAGCAAAGAAGGATTATTGTGTTCGGAATATCTATTTCAAGTGCGATACTTCATTTTGTCATTGGTGGGTTTGCAGTAGCATTAGCTTCTATTATTGCTGACAAAGTTGGCGGTAAATTAGGAGGCATAATAGCCACAATGCCTGCAGTCTACTTAGCAGCAGTAATAGCATTAGCTATAGATCATCGTGGAGATTCGCTCGTTAAAATGTCTATGCATTTAAGTACAGGTGCCATTGTCGGTATTATCTCTTGCATTTTAACTGTATTTTTCACCTCAATTTTTATAAAAAAGAAAGATTATAAGAGTGGTACAGTATTTGCCGTATTATGTTGGTTTATTATTTCTGTAGATATTTTTATAGTCAGACATTTATAAAAAGGGAGGTACATTTTTGATGAAATTAACAATAATTAAGTTTTTAGTTGGAGGCTTAGCAGTATTAGTCAGTTACATCGTATCAGTAGTACTTCCTTGGAAAGAATTTGGAGGTATTTTTGCTACGTTTCCTGCAGTCTTTTTAGTGTCTATGTTTATATCTGGTATGCAATATGGAAATAAAGTAGCTATGCATGTCAGTAGAGGTGCGATTTTCGGAATGACTGGTGTTTTATTCAGTATATTAGCTACATGGGGCATGCTAAAGGTAACAAATATTTGGTTGCTTAGCATTATTGTTGGATTTATAGTATGGTTTGTTAGTGCATTTATAATATTTGAAATCGTGGAAGTCATTGCACGAAAAAGAAGGGAAAAATATGGCTGGAAGACCGAAAGACCCAACAGTAAATAAAAAAATTTATCAAGAAATTAATCGTTTATTAGAAACAACACATTTTAAAGATATGACCATTGATCAGATTGCTGAAAATACAAGCGTATCAAAGGCAACGATTTATCGTCGATGGAGAGACAAAGAATCAATGATTGTTGATATGTTTGTAGACCAATCACGTATTATTGAGCCAGAATTCGATACTGTATTTGATAATTTATATGACTTTTTAATCAAAATAATGAACATCTATAAGACACCTTTAGGTAGTGCTGTGATAGAAATTCTAATTAGTAATCAGCAAACTGAAGCAAAAGATAAGTTTATGAAAGAATACTTTGAACGTAATAGAAGTATTTTAAAGTCAATTATTAGTAAGGATATTGATGAAGCGGACCAAGATTTATTTATAGATATTATTTTTTCACCTATTTATTTTAATATTTTAATTAAACCGCAAACACTAACTAAAGAGTATATAGAAAATATGTTGAGCGTTGCTTTAAAAGCTTATGATATATAATTTTACGACGTCCTTGATAGAGGGCGTTTTTAATTTGGCTAGAATAAGGAGATAGTCTAAAGGAAGTCTTATAAAAGCTATTTTAAAGAGATAGATTATCGCAATTCGACTAACTATACTCATACATAATTATATCCTGAGACACATACCTATGCCCCAGGATAATTAATTTTATTGCATATTAGCTAAGCCTTTCATAGATTCTGTAAACGCAGCTCCTCCTAGCGTAAAGCCAACCATCACGATTAAGGCAATGACTGCCCAAATAATAGATGCTTTTTTAGAAAGTTTACTTGTACCGTAATAAACTGTAAAAATAACATAGGCAGCTAATAAATTCGATAAACTAAAGGCGGCTAAATAATTATTACCCTTGTCGAATATATTCAGGCTATCTAATTGAGTTTCTGGAATTGTAAGACCAAATAATGCTTGTATCGCATAAACAATAATTGAAAATGAAGTTGTAATGATTAAGTAAGAGATAGATGCAGAAAAAATATGTATTGCTTGTGCATCAGATTTCATAATTTTAGAGATAACTAAGAAAATTACAAATGTGATTAATAATCCTAGGATAAGACCACCAATTGATTGTCCAATAGTAACTGCTAAATTGAATTGATTTTGTTTATCAATTTCAGATTGGCTCATTCCCATATCTTTGAGCATTTTGGTGTTGTCAGTTATATGTGCAGTTAAAAGTCCTAAAATAATAGATAACACAATAAGTACAATCAATTTCACTATCCATTTAGGATTTTGACGGATTTTTCTAAAGTGATCAACAAAAGGTAAGTTAGAACTTGTCTCTTCTTCAGTCTGTGTTGCATTAGATTGTTCCATTTATGTATCTCTCCTTTTTTAATATTTATTAACAGAATAACATTGTTAACTAATATTTAAAATATCAATTTTTATTTTGAATAAGTATAATAAATAGACTAAGTAAAAATAATATTAAAAACATTTCATTAATCTCAAACTTAAAAATAACTTAAATATCCTTAAATTCAATATATATAATAATTAAAGTGTGTTATCATGCAAAATATAATACATTTTAAGGAGCATAGGATATGAATAAGAAACTATTATGGAGTATTATTGGCGTGGCAATTATCTTACTTCTTATCATTGCCGCATTTATCGCAAAGCAATCAACAAGCTCTGACGATAAAGATAGTAAGGGATACGATACATATACAGTTAAAAAAGAAACACCGATTAGTTTGGAAGGTAAAGCATCTCCCAAATCAGTCAAAACATATAACAACAATAGCCAAATAGGCACATTCCAAAGTCCTGCCGTAGACGATGGTCAAAAGGTTAAACAAGGCGACCGTCTCTTAAGCTACGACACGAATAATAGTAAACGCCAACAACTCGCAAATAAAGTTGATCAAGCACAACAACAAGTGAACGATGATTATCAAAAGATCAATCAAAGTCCAAATAACAATCAACTACAGTCTAAATTGACGCAAGATCAAAGTTCACTTAATGAAGCACAACAACAATTATCACAACATGATAAACAAATGAATGACAGTATTTATGCATCATTTGACGGTAAGGTAAATATTAAAAATGGTGAAGATGCTGGTGAAGGTCAACCTGTTCTACAATTGATTTCAGACAATCCACAAATTAAATCAACGGTTACTGAATTTGATGTCGATAAAATCAAAGAGGGTGACGAGGTTGATGTAACCGTGAATAGTAACGGTAAAAAAGGCAAAGGTAAAATCCTTAAAGTAGATGAACTACCAACTAGCTATGATGATAGCGCGAGTGGTGAATCAAGTGGAGCTCAGGCAAGTGCTGGAGGTCAAGGCGAAGATAGTGAAGAAGGCGCAAGTGCAGCCCAAGCTTCTAATCCAACAGTTAACAATCCTTCTGGCGGTAAAGAAGGAGATACGTCTAAATATAATGTCATTATTGGTGATTTAGACATCCCTGTACGTGCTGGATTCTCTATGGATGCTAAAATTCCTTTAAAAACTAAGAAATTACCTAATAATGTGTTAACAAAAGATAATGATGTATTTGTAGTAGATAAACATAATAAAGTTCATAAACGTGATATTAAAATTGATCGCAGTAATGGCCAAATTATTGTGAAAAAAGGACTTAAAGCAGGTGACAAAGTCATCAAAAATCCTAAAGGTAATCTAAATGATGGAGAAAAAGTTGAGGTGTCATCATGATTGAATTGAAAAAAATCAATCGACACTTCAAAAATGGTGACGAAACGAATCATATCTTAAAAGATATTGATATCCATATTGATGAAGGCGAATTTATCGCTATTATGGGACCATCCGGTTCAGGTAAGAGTACCCTCATCAATATCCTTGGATTTATTGATCGTGGTTATGAAGGTGAATATCTTTTTAATGGTGAAAATTATAAAAAAAGTTCAGATAATAAACTCGCAACCATTCGTAATCACACAGTAGGATTTGTCTTCCAAAACTTTAAGCTTATTCAAAATAATACAATTCTTGAAAATGTCAGCATCCCACTCATATACAACGGTATGGGTAGTAAAGAACGTAAAGACAAAGTATTGAAGGGATTAGAAGATGTTGGCCTTCACAACAAGGAAGACTTACTTCCCAATAAATTGTCTGGTGGTCAACAACAACGTGTAGCTATCGCAAGAGCCATTATCAATGAACCTAAGTTTGTCATTGCTGACGAACCTACAGGGGCTCTTGATTCAAAAACATCAAAAGACATTATGGATTTATTTGTAACGTTAAATAAAGAAAAAGGTACAACCATGATTATGGTAACCCATGATCGTGAGGTCGCGAACAAAGCGGATCGTATCATTCATATTTTAGATGGTCGTGTGAAAGAGGAAGAGGTGTTGGCGCATGAGTAACTTTTCTAATATTTTGTCTGTCGCCTTTCGCTCTATTTTAAAAAATAAACGCCGTAATATCTTTACGATGATAGGGATTATTATCGGTATTGCTGCTGTTATTACAATCATGGCATTGGGTAATGGTTTCAAAAAGACAACCAATGAACAATTTGATGATGCAGGTGCAGGTAAAGACCAAGCCATGATTACTTATATGACAGAAGATATGAGTGCACCTAAAGACAACCCGTTTAAACAAGAAGATCTCAGTGTTGTAGAACAAGTTAAAGGTGTTAAAAGCGCGAAAGTAAAGGAAAGTAAAGATAGTACTTATGCCGCTAAAATTACAAATACTCATGGAAGTGGCGATGTTGATTTGAAAAAAGCGAGCCAGGTCTCAGACGTTGATCATGGACATGGTTTTACAAAAGATGATAATGACACACAGGAAAAAGTTGTGGTTATAGATAATAAAGTCGCTAAAAAAGTCTTTCATAATGCAGATAGTGCGGTAGGAAAATCAATTTATATTAATGGGGAAGGCTTTAAAGTCGTTGGTGTTGGTGATGCAAGCGGCCAAGATGCGAGTGGCATGCCTCTCGAAACGGTTGTTCAAATGCCAACGAAAACAGCTGACCATTATATGAGTAACCTGTCTCAAGGAACACCTCAAATACAAGTAAAGGTCAATGATGGCGAAGATAAAAAAGAGATCGGTAAAAAAGTTGAAAAAGAACTGAATAAAAAAGGAACTGGTGTTTCAAATGGCCAGTATAGTTTTAATGATAACGAAGAAATGATGAAAAGCATTGGTAAAGTCTTAGATACCATCACATACTTTGTGGCAGCAGTCGCAGGTATTTCACTATTTATCGCAGGTATTGGTGTCATGAATGTGATGTATATTTCTGTTACAGAACGAACAGAGGAAATTGCGATACGTCGTGCCTTCGGTGCTAAAGGTCGAGACATTGAAATACAATTCTTAGTTGAAAGTGTTGTACTTTGTCTACTAGGTGGTATTATCGGCTTAATACTAGGTATTATCATCGCTACAGTGGTCGATATAGCAACACCAGATATGGTTAAAAGTTCAGTTAGTATAAGTTCAGTCATCTTGGCTGTAGGCGTATCAACGCTTATTGGTGTTGTCTTCGGTTGGATACCAGCCCGCGCAGCCTCTAAAAAAGAATTAATAGACATTATTAAATAATAATATTTCAATTTTAACTAAATATATATGAAAAGTTCGTCACAATTATCATTTGTGGCGAACTTTTTCTACTCCAATTATTATAATATAAATAATATTTTCTGAGATACAGTATTTATTTTTATAACTAAAAATTAACAAGTTGGTATGAGATGTATTTATGTTTAATTAACATTTTATCTATATTAATTAAATCGCTGTAATGCCACCATCTATAACAAATTCTGAACCTGTAGAGTAAGAAGCCTCATCGGATGCTAAGAAACAAACCATGTTTGACACTTCTTCAACTTCAGCTATACGTCGCATTGGTATTTGTTTAGCAAATTCATCGACGGCTTCTTTAACATCTTTTTGTTGAATCATAGGTGTATTAATAACACCTGGGTGAACAGAATTTACGCGAATATTATACGGCGACAATTCATGTGCTGCAGCTTTAGTCATACCTCTTACTGCAAATTTTGTATCAGTATAACCAATGGCACCTCCAACTAATCCATCAATAGAAGAAATATTGATAATGGCACCATTTTGTTGTTCTTTCATTACCTTAGCTACTGATTTGATACCTAAAAAGACAGAGACTTGGTTAATATTAACAATCTTCATATAATCGTCTAGTGTTAAAGACTCTAACGGCTTGTTATAAGTCATACCTGCATTATTAACTAGAACATCAATTTTATTCCATTTTGCTAAAACAGTTTCAATTACATTATGCCAATCATCCTCACTAGTCACATCATGTTTGATAAAAAGCGCATTAGAGCCTAAAGTTTTGGCTAATTCATTTCCTTTTTCCTCATTGATATCAGTGATAACGACTTTAGCACCATGTTCTATAGCTTTTTTTGCCTGCATTTCTCCCATACCTTGAGCGCCACCAGTAATAATCATTACCTTATTATTTAGCTTTTGCATATTGTTATTCCTCCTTAAAAATACGACATTCCTTTATATGAAATAATTATAAAACTTATTATAAATAAAGTGTAATACTAACTAAAAATTATGATGATTTTTGTTGTGCGAATCTTTATTATTTAAAATTTTACCTGCTATAAGTACAATGCTTTTAACTGTTTATATAATGGGAAATAATATATTGTATATAATCATAGTAACAACATGTAATTTAGACGGAATAACGAGGGGGTAGTCTAAAATGAGTAAGGATAAAGCACTTGTATTAGGCGGCGGTGGTATTACAGGAATTGCTTGGGAAGCTGGCGTACTAGCAGGGTTAATAGATTCAGGTATAAAAATGAATCAAGTAGATAAGATATTAGGTAGTTCTGCAGGTTCATTTGTTGGAGCGATTTTAGCAAATAATCAAAACATGCAAGCATATTATCAAGATTTAGCAACACATCATAGTGAATCCGATAATGCTCAACTTGATCCAGCGATATATGGCTTGTGGACTAAAGCATTTATTAAAGGTAGGGATAATGAACAATTAATCGGTCAGTATCTAGGAGATATTATTAATAGTCACCCATCAAATGTTTCACCAGAGACTCGAAGTGATTCAATACAACAAAGATTAGGTAATGCTAAATGGACGGATCAACTTGAAATTACTGCGATAAATGCAAGGACAGGCAAGTTGTCGACTTTTAATGAGAATAGCGGCGTGAGCTTAAAAGAAGCAGTGACTGCTAGCGGTGCTGTGCCAGGTCTTTGGCCACACATTAATTTATTGGGAGAATCTTGGATTGATGGTGGTATGGTTTCATCAACAAATGCGATGTTAGTGTCAGACTATCAAGATATTATTATTCTGGCTCCTCTTAGTCAAAAACTAGGTCAAGTGCCTTCAGTGTATGAAGAAGCGGAGAAATTAAAAGAACAAAGTAACGTTACCTTAATTGTACCTGACGAAAACAGTAAAGGTAGTATAGGTCAAAATATTTATTCATCAAAAAATATTAAAGAAATTGGTGATGCTGGATATGAACAAGGGAAGACACTAGCGACATCTTTAACTGAAAATATTGAGAATTAGAAATAAAATATGAAATTGTAACAAAAAAACCTCATTAATGATTGTATTGAGGGAATTTTTTCTTTAACAATGAAAGTATCATTGTCAGCTATTATATTAAGAGGTGTGTCTAGTTAATAAAGCAATATTGTAGTAATGTAAATTTAAAGAGATAAGTCATGAAAAAGGAGACTTAATATGACACAAAAAGTATTAATTACAGGTGCGAATAAAGGATTAGGATTTGAAACGGGGAGACAATTAGGAAACAAAGGATGGGCTATTTTATTAGGTGCTAGAGATGAAGTAAGAGGTACTGAAGCGGTAAAGACGTTACAACAAAAAGGTATTAATGCGGAATGGATCAAAATTGATTTCAATGATTTAACAACCATTCACGAAGCGGCAAAATATGTTGAAAATAACCATGCTGATTTAAATGTACTCATTAATAATGCAGGCATTTCAGGAAATATGGAAGCATCTCCATTAGATGTTGATATTGAAGAATTAAAAACAGTGACAGAGGTCAATGTTTATGGAAACTTTGAAATGGTTAAGTCGTTCACGCCAATCCTAGCACGCAATAAAGGGAGAATACTCAATTTAACCATTCCTACTAAACCAAGTAATTTTTTCCATCCATTTAGTTATATGACAACGAAAACGGCACTCAATTCAATGATTAAATTATTTGCGAAGTATTTTAAGAAACATAAGATTTCTGTTGAAATATTTGGAGTCATGCCTGGTGGTATTACAACAGATTTAAATAATAACCAAAAAGGCTTTTTAATGCGTACAGTAAATGAAGGTGCACAATCAATTGTTAATGTAATAATGGATAAGCGTAATCATAACGGGAAAATTTTGATTCGATTGAGACCTTTTAAAATATTTAAAAAATAGAAATGAAGAGTTATAAGTACCGTTATTAAGAGCGTAAAATATAGAATAAAATTATAAGATTTATTTTATCTATTATTGTATAATATTTAAAGTAAGCAAGTTGAATGATGGTGGCTAATCTCATAATAATGGGGTGATGCCTATGATTTTGGTTGTTACTCCTAGAAAGGAGTAACATGACTGATTATGAAATATTAATGATCGTTTTAACGATTATTGGCTTAATATTAATTAGTAGTAAGCAAAATTAATAGACCATCTCAACTTTAGCAATTAGATGGTCTAAATAGACAATTTCAAAAGCTACCGTCTTTTTAACGGGCTTACATAGGCGCAAGTGTTGGTAGCACTTGTGCTTTTTATTTGTTGCTCTCTATTAAATAGAGAAACAATTTACACCCTTATTATATAATCCATTCCTATATATGTAAATATTTATATTATTTTTGAGAGTGATGTATCTAGAATACAGAACCAAGGAATGTGTAATTTGAAACGTTGTAACTTTTGTGTAATAATGTAATCGAAATGTAATCGCTTGCATTTGTATTGCATTTCAAAAAATAAAGAGGAGAGATTGAATATGAAAAAGACTACAAAAGCAGTTGTTGGATCAATGTTAGCAGTAGGAACAGTATTCGGAATCGGCGCCTCAGTAGAAACACCACAAAGTAACGAAGCACATGCAGCAACACAACCTTATTATAATTATCAAGGTCATGCAGGTAATGACACAAGCTTTTTACTTACTAACCAATTTAAAAATGGAGTTAAATACGGAAATGTTAAATTTAATGGTAAAAAAATAGTTCAGACAAAAGGTGAAGGCCGCGTTAATATTTATGATCAAAGATTTTCTGGCGTAACAAAATCAGGTAAAAGTGCATCAGATGTTTCATTTGATGTCAAAGATAATTTATCAGTTTCGCAAATTAAGAACTTTTACGGCAATGACTTAAACAGAGTAGGTCCACCTAATACGCCGGAAAGTAAAGAGTCTGTATACAGTTATAGACCTTCTAACAATGGACCAAACGTTCTCTTTACTACGAAAAATAATAAAGTTACAAATGTTAGTGTAACTTATCAAGGAATTGGATTTTAATAATTAAATATAAGTTGATGTAATTGAATAATTAAACCATTTAAATTTTAATCGATAGAATTATAAAAGAAGGGCAGTCTAATAAGATTACGCATTAGGCTGCTTTTTTATATTGAGGTTTTGATATGACATCTAATTCAAAAAATTTGTAACTTAATGATTAGATTTGAGATAAGCGGGTATATAATATGAATTATTATTATTTTAATAATTTGCATCTGTAAAAAACTTAATTTGTTTAATTATCAAAAGTAAGAACAAATAGTTTTTACGCTTAAATTAAGTTGTTATATACATTTTATAAAAATGGTGTTATACTACAAGTAGTTTGTTAGGTAAAAAATCTTGTTTTTTTTAAGTCTATGTACGCCCGTTCAGCGGACATAGGCTTTTTTTATTATATATAGAAGTTATAAATACAAACACAGCTAAATTGATTCAAAAAAAAAGCTACTCGCTTATTAAATAGCAAGTAGCATAAATATATGACAACTAATGAATGATGACGTAGGACAAACCTGTTAACGTAAGTGTCAGAATAATTGTTAAAACAAGTATTGTTATGATTTTTTCTTTAAAAGATACAGGTTTTAAACCTATGAAAACTGTTAAAGTAAAGAAAAATAAACTTGCGATAAGATAAAATATAAACAATATAAAGATAAAACTATCAGGATGATTTAAAAACTCTTGATATTGATTCATAAGGAAACTCCTTAATATGTATTAATAATCCCAATATAACAAACATGTAAAGTGGTAGCTAATGTTTATATATTTAAATATTCCAAGCTATAAAATATGATCAAATCAAAAAACATGTGCGCTCAATGAATAATGAGCACACACTTTTTTTATATTATAAATTCTTTTTTTCATCTCTGCGTTTTAAGAAGTAAGCGCCACCTAATAATCCGACTGGAATACCTGCAATCGGTGTGATAGCACTACTTAGTACTATGATTATAAGTGTGAGCATCACTACATTAAATAAGTTCACTTTTAAATTTTTTAAATCCTCATATGATTGTTTGATTAAGTCTTTGAATTTCATTATAAATCTCTCCTTTATTTTATATCGTTTTTTTAATAATGCGATTTGAATGTATGAAAGCAATGAGTGCAAATGCGAAATAGACGAGAGAGTATATGACCATTACGACAATAATAGGTGTGTAAGAGACGTTACCCATCAATTTCATAAACGCAATTGCTGCAAAAAGTGCGTGTAATAAAGCAATGATAAGTGGTAAACCGAAATTAAAGATAATTTTCAATCCGAGTCCTTTCAACATATCCATTTGAGTGAAACCAATTCGTTTTAAAATACGGAAGTTATCAATCTCATCTTCGGTTTCGTCCATTTGTTTAATATAAATGATACAACCGGCAGTGATAAGGAATGATAAACCTAGGAATGATGTGACAAAGATTAATATGCCATTGGTTGAATCTAAGAGTTTTTTAACTTCATCGCGTGGTTGAATTTCAGGATTGATCTGTTTAGCAATAGCTGCTGCTTTCTTCATATCAGTATGATCTTTGATATTGATGCCATACATATTTTGCATGATGTCATTTGTCTTCAATTTATTAAATTCGGCCCTGCTAATTTCAATTACTGGCATATTAGTCGTCAAATCAAGGGGAAGCATTGTTTCTTTATCCTCTTTTGTTACTTTAAACGTTTGTTGTTGTTTACCTTCGACAGTAACGGTTTTATTTAAATTAATTTGCATCATACCTGGTGTATTTTTAGTATTTGTAATAATTGCATTGGTGCCTTTAAGTTGATCATTAGGTACTAAAACGTTTTTGGCAGACATACTTTTACTATCATCTTTTAACGTCATCACCTTATCTTCTATTGTTTCGGCTGAAATAGACTCATACGTTTTAGTGCTATATCCGATATGATTTTTATCTAATTGCTGTTTGAATTGTTGTGCTTGTTTTTTGGATGAAAAATCAAAATCTTGTGGTGACATTGTTTGGAAAGTATTATTACTATTTTCCTGAGTTATTGTCGCAAAGCAAAGGACAGTTACCGTGATCGCTGAAATCACTGCAATAACAGTAAGCGACATCGCATTTTTCTTCATTCTATGCATAATTGAAGCAGTGAACACGACATCCGTAATAGATACATGACCATTTTTGAAATGTTTCAATGATTTAAAAATGAGTGATACAGAACTTCTGAAAAATAAATAGGCACCAACGACCGTTAAAAATAATATGATGAATGGTGAAGTCATAGTAAATGTTAATTTTTTAAATGTACCAAACATTTCAGTCGCTATATAGTAACCGAACACTATCATGACAATGCCTAATATACCGCTTAATACTTCTAAAAATGTAATTTTAACTTTTGTAGTTTCAGTTTGACGGCGGTCTTTCATCAATGCCAATATACTGCGTTTTTTCAAAAATAAATAACTTTGAAATAAAATAAGTATAAAAGCAGTGAGTAATAAAAATAATGTTAATGCTAAAGCCATAGGTTCAAAATTAATAGATAATTTTACTGTTAAATGCATTAACTTAGATGCAACATATAGTAAAAATTGAGAACCAAATATACCTAAAACGATGCCCAATAATCCAGTTATTACAAAAATAGCGATCTGTTCGACACAAAGCATTCTTAAAATATTATTTCTAGTAAAACCTATCAACTGAAATAACGCAAATTCTTGAGTACGTCTTTTAATAAATAGGTGGTTGGCATACATTAAGAAAATCGCTATCATAATAAATAAAAATATTGAGCCGACTGATGCACCCTTTCGAATAATAGCTAAAGACTGATCATTATTAATACTGTCAGTGAACTGTAATGTCGTAAAACTAAAATATAATATGATACTCAATAACAATGAAAATAAATACATACCATAATGTTTTATATTCATTTTTAAATTTTTGAGTGTAATTTGATTAAATGACATTCGCTACACCACCTAAAGAAGATTGCAGTTGAATAATGTTTTGATAAAAATCTTGTTTAGAATCTTCTTCTTGGTTTATTTCAGAATGAATATGTCCGTCTTTTAACATAATGACACGTTTGGCAAAGCTCGCTGCGACTGAATCATGTGTGACCATAATAATTGTTGATTGGAATGTACGATTCATTTCTTCAAGACGGTTGAGTAAATCTTTCGCACTTTTCGAATCTAATGCACCAGTTGGTTCGTCGGCAAAAATAATCTTCGGTTTATGCACAAATGCTCTGGCAGCGGCTGTTCGTTGTTGTTGACCTCCTGATATTTCACTTGGATATTTATTTCCCAGGTCATGAATACCTAATGCTTCAGTGACTTCTTGATAAGATTGTTCCATTTCTTTTTTGCCGTAATGCTGAACTGATAAAGGTAGCATAATGTTTTCTTTAACCGTGAGAGTTGGTAATACACTGTAATCTTGGAAAATAAATCCTAATGACTTTTTACGATATTGTGCAAGTTGTTTATTCTTTAATTGACTAATATTGTGACCGTCAACAATGACTGAGCCGCTTGAAATTGTATCAATCGAACTTAGAACATTGAGCAATGTTGTTTTACCAGACCCTGAAGGCCCCATTATTGCTACAAATTCTCCCTTTTCAACTGAAAAATTAATATCATTCAATGCTTGATATTGCTTCTTCTTACCATAAATTTTTGATAAATGATCGACTTGTAAAATTGACATGTTATCACTCCTTATTGCTTATATCTTAATTTTAGGAGCAATAAGATATTCCAGCCTTTATCTAAACTTACAAAATACGCTACCAAACTTACAGCATTGAAAGGTTAGATTTAAGAGGGAAGGGATAGTGGATTTTTGAATTTTTATAGAGGATTAACTAATAATAAAAAATAAAAGTTTAGTTTTTGTAAATATAATTGAAATAAATAATTAAGTTATGTAATGATAGAATTAATTGATTTTACATATGAAAATTTAATTTAAGTTGAAGCATCAAATGAAAGATGGAGAAAAATTATATACCGTCACAGTGGATACTAAACAAGGTAAACGTGTTGTGGTTTTACCTAAAAAACAGTACGACAAAGTGCAAAAAGGACAGCACATTAAAATAAAAAATGGTGTTGTAGAATAGTGATTAATAAATGCGAGGAGAGCTTATATGGGAAAAGAATTAGTTGAGTGGATTATTACCTTAGCGACAGGTATTATCATAGCTATCATTCTAACTGTATTTATCGGTACTTCATATACGGTATCGGGAGAATCAATGCATCCCACTTTTGAAGATAGAGATAAAGTTATAGTGAATAAAATTTCGAAAACATTGAATCACATTGATTCAGGGGATGTTATTATTTTTCACGCTACTGCTAAAAAAGATTATATTAAACGGTTAATTGGTAAACCTGGTGATACTGTTAAATATAAAAAAGATCAACTGTATATAAATGATAAAAAAATAAAAGAGCCTTATTTGAAAGAAAATAAAAAGAATAAAGTAAGCAAATATTTAACAGAAGATTTTAATTCCAAGACACTGAAAGGTGCTAAAGGGCATGCTAAAATTCCTAAAGATAAGTATCTAGTATTAGGGGACAATAGACAGAACAGTATAGATAGTAGATATGACGTTGGGCTAATTGATAAAAAGCAGATTGTAGGAAAAGTTATGTTTAGGTATTGGCCTATCAGCAAATGGGAAGGCGGTTTTAATCCAGATACTTTTCCAAATTAAATGTTAACAATCTCCATAGTTGATTCATTTTTATGTAAACAATGAATTGATTATGGAGATTTTTTATAGGCGTGGATAATTGGCACGGCTGTGGATAGATTTTGATTGATATTCTTTAAAACACTGTTATATCAGGGGTTTGATATGTAATTTGAGTTATCCACAGCATATGTTAAAATGTTGATAATTAACAGAATTGTGTGACAATAATGTAAATGGGGTGTAAAGCATGTTTGGATTTAAGGTAAACGATGAAGTGACTTTAAAAATATTAGAAACAAGAGAAGCGGATGCACTTTTTAAACTTATAGATCAATCACGAGCGTATTTAGCAAAATGGTTACCTTTTGTAGAATATACAAATCAAGTTGAAGACAGTCAGAAATTTATTCAAGCAGCATTACAACAATTTGCTAGTGGTAATGGATTCCACTGTGGCATTTGGTCAGAAAATGAATTAGTTGGTGTGATTGGCTTACATTATATCGATACTGTTAATAGAAAAACGTCTATTGGTTATTATTTAGGTGAAAGTCATCAGAAAAAAGGAATTATGACGCAATGTACTAAGGCGGTTATTGATTATGCATTTAATGAGTTGGATTTAAACCGTGTGGAAATTAGAGCTTCAGTGGAAAATACGAAAAGCCAAGCTATTCCAAAAAGATTAGGATTTACAAAAGAAGGAAAATTACGAAGTGAAGAATGTGTACAAGGAAAATTTACAGATAGTTATGTATATAGTTTATTAAAATCAGAATGGCAATCATAGAAAAAAGACTAGGCGAGATTAGGGCATAATCATAAGGTTAGCCCAATCTTACCTAGTCTTTGATTTTATAAATCTTGCTTGTTGAAAATCTTAATAGATAAAATGTATGAAATTACTGTTGTCATAATACCAAATAATGCATAAATGATTAGTACAACTTGATTGAAAGGTGTTAATACATTTTCAATATTATCTGCACCACCCATACCAGGGAATACAAAGGCAAATACTACAATGAAATAGAATAGCATTACAATAAGAACCGTTGTTGTTAAAACAGCATTTGAATTTTCAGGACCAAATTTAAAAGTTAATGGAAATGCGACAGCATATGTGCCAGCAGCTCCTATGCCAATAAGAGCAGATGCTATGATTATATTTAGATTATGATTAATAATCGTAAGTGATACTGTACCAATTACTAGTCCTATTACTATTAAAATACAATTTAAAAGAAAGTAACTTTTGATATAAAGATTACGACCTGTAGGTAATGTTGATACATAATACATCCATTTTGATTCTTTTTCATGTTTTAAATTATCTGAGATTGGTGAAATGAGAAATAACATTGAAATAAAGCAAGATATTAATGGACTTGTTAAAGCCATAAATAAAGATACAACGATAGAAACAATGAAATAAGTGATTAATGATTTTTTTGCTGTATAAAGCATGCTAAGGCATAGACCTTTCATTATTGTTCACCTCTCATTAAAATTTTTGTCGCATCATCAATGCTAGAAAGTGGCTCTGCACCTTCAATTTGATGATAATTATTAACTAATGCGATTATTCTATTTTGTCGTGTTCGAGATGCAACTATCATTTCATTAGGTACTTTGAATTGCTCTTCATCAACGTCTAAAACTCCGTAATTTTCAAGTAATGTTCGTTTATCTTCTTCTAAAATAATACATCCATCTTTCATAAATACGAGTTTAGTGGCTAATTGTTCAATATCTTCAGAGATATGGGAAGAAATTAATATACCATTATCTTCAGCTACAAAATCTTCTAATATTTCAATGACTTCTTCACGACCTGAAGCGTCCATACCTGCTGTTGCTTCATCAAGTATTAGTAGATGACTATCATGAGCTAAAGCAATAGCTAAAGCAGATTTCATACGCATACCTCTTGAAAATGATTTAATTTGATTTTTAGTTGGCAATTCAAACTGCTTAATTATTGAAAAGAAACGATCACTTTTCCAAGTTTTGTAAATATTACTAAAGACTTTATCTATATCAGTTAAAGTAAGTTTATTCGGTACGCGTAAATCATCAAAGACGACACCAAGATGTTCTTTATATGAAAGATCATTATTTGAAATTTTTTGGTCGAAGAAATAAATATCTCCTGTATCTTTATGACGATTGCCTACTAAAGTATTGATGAGGGTAGACTTCCCTGAGCCATTCTTACCGATTAATCCTACAACTTCTTGAGGTGTAATCGACAAATTAATATTTGAAAGTCGAAATTCTGAATCTTTATAAGACTTATTAAGATCTTGAACATTTAAAAGTTGTTCCATGAATATGCCTCACTTTCTAAAATATATTTAAAAGTATGGTAATTACATTTAAGATTTATAAAATTTTCTAACTTTAGACAGATAGCCAAATGCATTATATATAAATAAAACAATAAGAAATATTACACCCATTGTTTGATTAATACCAGAGCTTATTGAATGGATTGCTAAAAAGATAGCAAATACAATGATTAGAACTAAATTAATGTGATAAGTTTTAAACATTGATGTAAGAGTTATGTGACGCTCTCCTTCGTCCATAATTGATAATAACTTTTCAGTATATTTATGTTCTCCTAGTTTTGGATAACGTTCATCGACTTTTCTGGCATATAACCCTATTAGAAGAGCAGGAATGACTGTTATCATATATGGGATAATAGCAAATAATACATAAATATCTTTAATATTTCCTATAACAAGAATTAATAAAAAGATTAAACTAATTAAAATTTGAAAGTAGTATATAAAACTGGCATTTAAAAATTTCAAATTAGATTTTTCTTCGGATTCATCTTCGCTATATTTATTATCAGGATTGTTTATTTTATTTTTAAAATAAACAGAATTTTTTAACTCTCTGTACAAAATTACAGTTAAGATAATATTAATTAATGTCGCGATGAAACAAACAACCATAATAGAATTTTGATTGGTAAAAAGAATTTTATTAAAGAAACCCATGTCATTAAGGGTTGGTATTAAGTAGCCAGCAGCTCCTCCGATAATACCTCCAAGTAAAACTAGTAACAGATATCTACCTACTTTCATAAATCTTCCTCCTCAATGATAAAGATGTTTTCAACAGGTTCGTTAAATATTTTGGCGATTTTTAACGCTGTGAGCACAGATGGTGTAAAATCTTTTCTTTCTATCAAAGACACTGTTTGTCTGGAAATCCCAGCTTTTTTTGCTAATTGGGTTTGGTTATAACCATCACGAGCTCGTAATTCCTTAAGCCGATTTCTCAAGTGGATCAACTCCTTGTTAATTTGAGTGTATATTAATTGCGTCATTTTGACAAGTATATTTGTCAAAATGACATGTATACTGTATATTGAATATAACAATGAAATGCAAAATATAAACAAAGGGGAGAGTATGATTGCAACGTATTGATATATTGAATAATGAAAATTTAATGAAACAGTTTTCTCAGTATATGATTATATCTTTTATTGGCTTTGGGCTTATATTTTGGTTGATAGAAAAAAGTACAACCACAAAGTTTTTATATGACTCGGCCATAATTAATATATTGAGTATTATTATTTTATATATTTTAATATTTACTATTCATGAGTGTATACATGGTATCTTTTTCAAGTTATTTTCACCTCATCAAAAAGTGCATTTTGGTTATTCAAGTGGAATGATTTATTGTGCAATTCCAGGTGGCCAATTTACACCAATGACTTTTTTAATAAGCGCAATCGCACCTTTTATGATTATAACTATGATTTTAATCATTGCACTTTATTCAGGAGTATTACCTAAATTTTTATTCTTATTTTTTGCGACATTCCATGCTGGTAGTTGCGTTGGTGACTTTTATTGGGTGATTAAAATGATACAGGCACCTAAAAATTCTACAATTGAAACTACGGATGAAGGTATTATTATTCACGAATAATTTTAAACAAAGGGGCAATTCAATATGAAAGATAGAGGATTTATAATTTCGAATTTATTAAATGTATTGTTAATGGTAGTGATTGCTTTAGGAGTGACTTTTAATCATTTAATTTTAGCTATTATCATTGCTATCGTTGCAGTAATAAATGCAGGCTATCTAATTTATAAAAGTAATGAAATCAATAAAAGGAATAAAGGTAAAGCAAATGGCAAAAAATCTTGAATCATTTCAGTCAATAACACCATTGCAAGAATTGGAAAATATTTATCAAACTAAAATAGTAAATACAGTTCAAGTCGAAGAGTGGAATCAAGAATATGAAGCGATGGAATTTGAATTGTTTCAATATCGTATTAAAAGTAGATTGGGCAAAAAGACACCAAAGAAAAAGGGCTATTTTGTAACTCTATGGGAGAAGGATAAAAATCATCAAAATATACCTATACATTTTGATAAAATGAGTGACTATTTAATTATTCACATTTTTGATCAGGAACTTAACGGCATGTTTGTGTTTGATAAGAAGACCCTTTTAACCAAAGGCATTTTAAGAAATATGAACCATAAAGGTAAGATGGCATTTCGTGTTTATCCAACTTGGGATACAGATTTAAATACTACGGCCTTTAAAACACAACAGTGGCAGAAATCCCATTTTATAGATTTAAGCCAAACTTCATTAAAACAACAAAAGCCCAAACTAGATTCGTTACTAAATCATGAAATAAATTAATTAGACTTTTTTAATTTCTATAAATCAATCTCCAAAAATAAAAGTAGTTATTTCATGGATTTCATTAAGGTGTTGTGACATATCATTTATGTACAAATTGGACAAAGGATTTTATCTTGGAGCATCTTTTAGTTTCAATTTACATATAAATACGGAGCATTTTGGCGAGACTCTTGAGGGAACAGGACAAGCTGAAGACCTTAGAAATCCTTACAGATTTATCTGTGTAGTATTTCTGGCTGAAGCTGTCCCCTAAGAAGGGACCCAACACAAAGAAACTGGTTTATCCAGTTTCTACAAGCAAAGCAGGTTGGACATAGGGAGCCAATAATGCGAAGTATTATAAATAAAGAAGCCAGTAAATGAATTTATAAAACTCATTTACTGGCTATTTTTCTAGGGTTTATTCTTATACTGTTTTTTGTTCTATAACAAGCATATTAAGCAGAAATCCCACTAACTTCTATAATTTAGCTTGCCATTTATTTGTCCAAACTAGGTCGTTTGGTACCCCTTTAAAGTCTGATTCTCCCATGATTTTATCTACCACTGTTTCTAAACTGATTTGATTTGAATGATAAGCATTGATATATGCTTTAACCATTGTTGCGTCATGTAAATGAGTTGTGAAGTTAAGTGAAGTGAATACTGTTGGTACTTCATGTACATACCAAGGGATTTCATTACTCATAGCAGTTGACCAACGGATACGGTAGTTGTTTTCAGCAGCGTAACCTACAATATTGGCAAATACTAAAGCAGCATCAACTTCATCACGATATTCTAAAGTTTTACCTTTAATACGTGTTGAACCGTCGTTTACTGTTACATTAAAGCCTCGTTTTTCTAAGATATCTACTAAATTATCTGTAAGTGAGTCATCAGATTTGTACAATCCATTTTTTTCACCTTCAATAACATAAAGACGAATGTTTTTATGTGTTTCAGGTCGAATAGGTAATTGGTTAAGTGTATTTTTCACTAGTGTAATACCTAAATCAGCTGCTTCTTTTTGTATTTCAATATGTTTATCACAACCAACAACTTCTAATGCTTTTTCATCTTTTTCTAAAGTGTTATTAGCTTGTTTTTCATGTAGATTAATTTTTGCTTTTAATCCAAGAATACGTCTTACAGCATCATTTAAACGTTCGTCAGTAATAACGCCGTTTTTATAACCATTAAGCATGAAATTAAAATCTTCTTCAATATCGTTAAAGAATAAGAACATGTCACAACCAGCAGCAATGGCTTGAGGTACATAATCTTCACGTTTCATCGCAGCTGTCATACCTAACATATGACTCGCATCAGTTACAACAAGTCCGTTAAAGTTTAAATCATCTTTCAATAAATCTGTAATTAATTCTTTAGATAATGTTGCTGGTAAAATGTCTTCATCATTTAAAGCTGGGTTTAATTTTTTAGAGTAGTGAGGTAGTGCGATATGACCAGACATAATCATTTCAACGCCATTATCAATGTGATTAGCATATACTTTACGGAAACTTTGATCCCATTCGTCTGGAGTCATTTCATTTACGCCTAAAACAAGGTGTTGATCTCGTTCTTCTGTGCCATCACCTGGGAAATGTTTGATACATGTAATCATATCTTTTGTTTGGTTAAAGCCTTCGATAAAGGCATTTGTATATTTAATCACTGTGTCAGCATTTGTTCCGTATGCGCGAGTATTAACGATAGTATTTCTCCAATTTTCAAGAATATCAACACAAGGGTCAAAGTTGATATTTACACCTAATGCACTAGATTCTTGTCCAGAAACATATCCTGCATTATATGCAACTTTAGTATCTTGAGCTGCTTCACATTGAGCTGCAGAAGCAATGTAAGTACCGTCTTTACAAGCGCCATTACCACCTGAATCACAATTGGCAGCGATGAGTAATGGGATTTTACTGTTATGTTGTAAATCGTTAAGTAAGTGTTGTACTTGTTGTCCATTGCCACCTTGGAATCTTGCGCCTCCAATATGGTATTTATCAAGAATATCTTTATTTGTTAATTCATTATCATTAAAGTTTGCATCGTCTTCTAAAAAGAATAAATTGAAAAATAATTGACCAATTTTTTCTTCATCTGTAAGTTCTGATAGTGTATTTTCTACCCATTGAATTTGTTGATCGTTAAGATTATAAGGTTTAGATTTTAGATCTACTTTTACCATAAATAAGCCACTCCTTAGTCAAAATTATTATAAAATTGTTGAATTACACGGTCTTGAATAGTATTATCAAACTGATTATTAGTAAATAAATCGATATAAGTATGATCTAGGTCATACCAAGATTGTGCTTCATGTCCCGCTAATATTGGATAAAAATGAACATGGTTGTCTTGAGCTGCTTGTAAATCTCCTCTGGCATCTCCTAATACTAAAATATGGCCAGATTTGTAAAATGGTTTTAGTTGGTTAATACAATGCTTTTTAGTGCCTGCTTCTTGCGCAAATATACTTGAAAGAAATGGTGTAAGTTCATGCTCTGTCCATTCAGTTTCTACTGCTTTTAAATTGGCAGATGATACAATAACAATATCTGCATCTTTATGTGCATGTTTCAAAGCAGAATGTACATTATCAAATGGACCTATACTAGGTAATTTCACGATTAATTCATTTACTCGATTAGACCAATCTAAAGCTAAGCGTAGTCCTTTCTTTTCTGGATGCGCTTTCATATCTTGTTCTAATTGAGGATTAGAAAATGTTGAAGTGTTGTCTACCCATTCTTTAATGTCTTGATAGCCGTCAACTGTACGACCTTGCTCATGTAATTCTGTGAGCATTTTTTCCAGACCTTGAAATCGATTAATACCTCGTGTGATTTCATATAGGTTAAATTGGTTCCAACGTTCTAGTACTTCGTCTTTTATATCGTCCAAGTTCCAAATATCAAGTAGGGCTGGACCAAAAGCACGTTCATGTTTAATCGTCATTGTATCCATTCCGCAACCATCTGAATCTACACAAATGAGATAGTCATGTTGAGGTTGAAAATGTTCTAGTGAATAATTCAAATTTTTCAATCCTTTCCATTCTGTTTATAGTCTTAAGTGAAGGTGATTATTATGTTGAATCAACAAATTTTTGATGTTTTAAAAGTTCATGCATTTGAATTATTAATGGTTGATATAAATCATTATGACTTATCCGATATTAAAAATATCAGTAACCATTTAAAGTCTCCTTTTACCAATACTAAAAGTAAAAAATACAAATTAGAGTTAAAGAAACTTTTAGAAAATATGAAAAGTGATTGTATTTATCATTATGTGAATCAATTTGATGTTAATTTTTTATTATTTAAGTATAGAAAATATAATCGAGTTGTCATTCTCGGACCTTTTTTACATCAACGTCCTAATGAAAAAAGATGTCATGAGATGTTACAACAAGTACAAATTAAATATTCTAAATTATCAATTTTAAAACAATACCTTTTACAAATACCTGTTTGTCAATATAGCCAAGCATTAAAAATGGGGCGTCTAACAGTACGATATTTGAAAAATAGAAATGTAAATTATAAAGTTGAAGAATTAGATTTTAGTTTTCACCGTAATCCTGAATCCCATTCGCACGACAAAGAACAATATGAATATACATTTAACCAAATCAAAACAGCTTATGACATTGAGAATAAGATGCTAACAGCAATTCAAAATGGCAATATTGATGAAGCGTTAAATCTATATTCCGTAATGAAAGTTTCGGTTTCCGGTATTAGGCGTGTAAAAGATGATTTATTAAATCAAAAATACAAAGCCTATCTGCTTAATACGCTATGCCGTAAAAGTATAGAAAAAGCAGAAGTGAATTTACTCATCATCAATGAACTATCAGCATATTATGCTGCTAAAATTGATGATGCTATGGATGTCGAAACATTAGAAATGGTTTCAAAACAAATGATCAGTGATTATGCGCGAACAGCATTAAATGTAACATCATTAAATTATAGTTCTAATATCAACACAGTCATTCAACATATTAAAATTAACTTAGACCACCCGATACATCTAGAAGAATTGGCTGATTTAGTTGGGTTGGCGCCATCATATCTTTCAAGATTATTTAAGAAAGAAACAGGTCAGTCTATGTCTCAATACATTATGAAACTACGTGTTGAAAAAGGACGAGATCTATTAATCAATACGCCTATGACAATTGAAGAAATAGCAAACTATGTAGGTTTTAAACAACAAGGCTATTTTTCAAAATGTTTTAAGGAACAATATCAACTTGCGCCCTTAGAATATAAAAAATCTTACAATGGTGAAAACGATGAAAAAGTTACATAACGTAAATGTTTATGATTTTGTTTAACTTTTACATTACATTTTAAAATTATCATTCATTTTTGTTTTTCACTAGTTAAACACAAAGAAAAATATGCAAATAGCTGATTTTTCTGAAAATAACGTCAAAATTTTATAAAAGACTTAAAAAAATTACAAAAAATCATATAAAATTATGCTTCTCAAATGCAATTTAGTACGGCTAGTTGTTTCATTCACTGAATTCACACTGAAAATGAGCATATTTTAAAAACCCTTTGATACCAACACTTTTTTAAGATTGGATGAGAGGGTTTTTATTTTTTATTAATTCCTAGTAGTTTACACTGAATTGACGTTTTCTCATTTGGAAATATAATGAAGTTGGGTTGGCGAAGAAAAAAACTTTTTAAATAGCAAGGAGCTGAGTAAATGAAAAAAGCAGAGATATTAAATCGTTTACATGAAAATTACCTTGTAGCTTTTGTAAGAGGTAAAAGTAAAGATGATGCTATCGCAGCTGTAAATCAAATGATAGAAGGCGGTATTTACAATATCGAAATTACCTTCACAACACCACAAGCTGAAGAAGTTATTCAATATTTAAATCAACATCAAACACATGACGATGTAGTGATTGGTGCAGGTACAGTTTTAGATAGTACTACCGCTCGATTAGCTATTTTAAATGGAGCAGAATATGTAGTTAGTCCACACTTTGATCCTGAAATTGCTAAAATGTGTAACCGTTATTCAATACCTTATTTACCAGGTTGTGGATCAGTCACAGAAATTGTTCAAGCAATGGAAACAGGTGTTGATTTAGTAAAATTATTCCCTGGAGATTTATTAGGAGCTAATTTTATTAAAAATATACATGGACCTATTCCACATATTGAATTAATGCCATCTGGTGGCGTGTCATTAGATAACATGGAAGACTGGTATCAAAAAGGTGCGTATGCAGTTGGAATTGGTAGTGCATTAATGAAAGGTTCCAAAGACGGTAACGATTCAGTTATCAAAGAAAACACACAAAAATTTGTCGAAAAATTCAAAAAAATAAGAGGGTGATGAGATGTCATTCATCACATTTGGCGAAATTTTAATGCGATTAAGCACACCGAATCATCAAACCTTCAATCAAGCTCAATCATTTGATACGTACTACGGTGGCGCAGAAATGAACGTCGCCATAGGATTATCAGGATTAGGCGTTGATACTGCAATGATTAGCGCTGTACCTAACAATGATTTAGGAAACCAAATCATTCAAAACTTAAAACGGTATAACGTTGATACAAAGCATGTGAGCCAAGCAGAAGGAAGGTTAGGACTCTATTTTACTGAAAGTGGATATGCACAACGCGCACATCGACTTATCTATGATCGTCAAATGAGTACATTTAGTCAATTTTATCATCGTGATGATGATATCGAAGTAATACTAAAGGGGCATGATTGGTTCCACATAACAGGTATTACAGCTGGTTTGAATAACGAGCTATTACAATTTTTGAAAAAAGCTGTAAAAGTAGCCAAAAAGCTAGGTCTATTTGTAAGTTGCGATTTGAATTTTAGAGCTGCTTTATGGGATTTTGAAACAGCTAGAAAAGAAATGTCAGACATATTATATGATGTGGATTTAGTCTTCGGTTATGAACCAATTGCATTGCCAGACAATGAAGGACATGACCAAAAAGATGGATTAGATAGAATGGCTGACATTGAGGAAATACAACCATATTTAGAACAAATTCACGATAAATACAATATTAAATATATTGCGTTTGTACAGAGAAAAATTTTTAGCCATAAAAGAAACCGCTTACAAGGATTTCTATCTACACAGAATCAGATAGTAAAAACTGATCCTATAGATGTCGATATATTGGATAGATTAGGAACTGGGGATGCATTTAGCGTAGGTGTCATTTATGGGATTATGCAGAAATGGAATTTAGCAAAAATTGTTGAATTTGGAATTTATAACATGAGCTATAAACACAATATATTTGGTGATTTTAGTTATGCAAGTCTAGAAAATATTTACGCGTCTATTCAAAGTAACCGAGACATTAATAGATAGAAAGAAGGCACGATTATGGGAGACACAGTTGAAAAAAGAGAAAGTAGAAAAGTTAAAAAGCTTAATCATATTGCAGAACCTGCTTTAGGATTTAAAGAAAAGTTATCATACGGTTTTGGTGACTTAGGTAACGGTATGATGTTTGACATGGGACAAATTTATTTAATGATGTTCTTTACAGATATTTTAGGTATTTCAGCATTTTATGGTGGTCTTGTATTTTTGGTAGCAAAGATATTTGATGCATTTGTTGATACTGGTGTAGGTACTATCGTCGACTCACGACGTAATATTGGTCCCAAAGGTAAATTCAAACCATTTATTTTATATGGAACTGTACCATTAGCAATTGTAACGGTCTTATCATTTACTGCACCCGATTTTAGTTATACAGGAAAAGTAGTGTGGGCATTTGCTACATACTTACTATTCAATGCCGCATATTCAGTTGTTAACATTCCTTACGGTTCATTATCTGCTGCTATGACAATGAACTCAGATGATAGAACACAATTGTCTGTATTTAGAAACTTAGGTTCACAAAGTGCATTATTTATAGCAGGAATTGTCGTTATACCATTAGTATCAAAATTTGATAACCATGCTATAGGTTATCCAGTAGTTGTTGCTGGATTAGCAGTATTCGGTGTTATATTCCATTTGATTTGCTATAAAGGTGTTAAAGAACGTCACGTTGTTGAACGTCCTAAAGAAAAAGGTCTTAATAAAAAAGCATTCTTTAACTTAGTGAAAAACGAAGCATTTGCAGTATTAGCAATCTTTACATTATTAACAATCATGTCAATGTTCTTAATTCAATCTTGTCAGCTTTACTACTTTAAATATGTATTAGATGAACCTAATTTAGTAGGTTTAGTAAGTACATTGAACTTTGTTGTATTATTACCTGCATTATATGCAACAACACTTATTAGTAAAAAAATGGGTAAAAAAGCAACAGCACTTATCGGTATTGGTGGTTTTGTAGTATTCGAATCTATAAATTTCCTATTATTTAGTGAAAACCACATCATGTTCTTAGTAATGAATACTATTGCACAATTCTTCTTAGTTATTCCAAACACTGTCATTTGGGCATTTATTGCTGACGTTGTTGAATATGGACAATGGAAATTTGGATTACGTTCTGAAGGTATTACGTATTCTAGTTACAGTTTCACAAGAAAAGTATCACAAGCACTTGCAGGATTTGTTCCTGGATTAGCTTTAACATTAATAGGATATAAACCAAATGTAGAACAATCAGCTGGTACAATTCAAGGTCTTAAAATATTATTCTTTGCAGTACCAGCAGTGGCGTGTTTACTAGCACTAATCATCTTCTTCATATGGTATCCATTAACAGATAAACGCCATAAACAAATTGTAAAAGAACTTGCATTAAG
Organism: Staphylococcus pasteuri; assembly: GCF_030547725.1. NCBI lineage: Bacteria > Bacillati > Bacillota > Bacilli > Caryophanales > Staphylococcaceae > Staphylococcus > Staphylococcus pasteuri. Next base: position 171,887 of record NZ_JAUOQO010000004.1, read on the forward strand.
AGAAGAAATATAAAGGAGTGTATATAGGATGGCTTTTATTAACGAAGACTTTATGCTAGAAAATGAAACAGCTAAACATTTGTATCATGATTTCGCGAAAGAAATGCCGATTTACGACTATCATTGTCACCTAGATCCAAAGCAAATTAGTGATAATGTTAAATGTGATAATATTGCCGACTTATGGTTAAGTGGTGATCACTATAAATGGCGTGCAATGCGAGCGCAAGGTATTGAAGAAAAATATATTACTGGAGACGCTGAACCACTTGAAAAATTTAAAAAGTGGGCTGAAGCATTAGAAAATTCAATTGGCAATCCACTATATCACTGGTCACAATTAGAATTAAAAATGTATTTTGAAATTGAAGACTTATTAACAAGTGACAATGCTGAAGAGATTTATCACCGAGCAAATGATTATTTAAAAGAACATAACGTGACGACACAATCATTAATCACTAATTCAAATGTTAATTTGATTTGTACAACTGATAACCCAACAGATGACTTAAAATATCATGATGAAATTAAAGAACAAAACGATTTTAAAACTGTAGTCTTACCAGCGTTTAGACCTGATGATGTGTTCAAAGTTGGTGACAAAGCATTTACTGATTTAATACAAAAATTAGAAGGCTTAACACATAAAATAGATAATCCATCTCAATTTGTAGATGCGTTAAATCAACGTATTCAATACTTCCATGACAAAGGCGGACGTCTTGCTGACCATGGTTTAGAAGAAATACATTTTGAAAGTTATACAACACAAGATATTGAAGCAATCTTCAATAAGGCTATAAATAATGAAGACGTTTCAAAATATGAAGCATTCCAATTCCAAACATTTATTTTGAACGAATTAAGTAAAGCCTATCATGAACATGGTTGGGTAATGCAAATTCACTTTGGCGCTATCCGAAATAACAATACTAAAATGTTTGAACAAGTGGGTAGAGATGCTGGATTTGATTCTATCCGAGATCAAGACAACTTAGCGTATCATTTAAACGCAACGTTAGACATGATGGAACAAGGTAATCATTTACCAAAAACAATTTTATATAATTTAAACCCAATTTATAACGATATTGTAGGTTCTACGATTGCAAACTTCCAAACTGAACCTGGTATTCAAAGTAAAGTTCAACACGGTGCTGGTTGGTGGTTTAATGATACAAAACGAGGTATGTTACGCCAAATGTCATCATTAGCAGACCAAGGATTATTAATGCATTTCGTAGGTATGCTTACTGATTCAAGAAGCTTTATTTCATACTCAAGACATGATTACTTTAGACGAATTTTATCTACTTTTATAGGTGATTTAGTAGAAAAAGGTGAAATTCCAAATGATGATCAATTGTTACAACGAATGATTGAGAACATCTGTTATAACAATGCATATCATTATTTCAAACTTATTTAGGAGGACAATATTATGAAAATGTCATTTAGATGGTATGGGAAAGATGATCCCATTAGCTTAGAATATATTAAACAAATACCAGGGATGAAAGGTATTGTAACTGCGATATACGATGTGCCAGTTGGAGAGGTATGGCCATTAGATAAAATCAAAGCATTAAAACAAGAAGTGGAAGATGCAGGTATGGAAATATCTGTGATTGAAAGTGTACCAGTACATGAAGATATTAAATTAGGTAAATCAACAAGAGATAAATATATTGAAAATTATTGCCAAACTTTACGCAATTTAGGACAAGTCGGTATTAACACAGTATGTTATAACTTTATGCCAGTATTCGACTGGACAAGATCTCAATTAGATTATCGCTTAGACGATGGATCTACATGCTTAATTTATGATGAGAAAGATGTTGAAAAAATGAATCCACTAAGTGGTGAATTATCATTACCTGGTTGGGATTCAAGTTATACAAAAGAAGACTTAAATCAATTATTTGAAGATTATAAACAAGTGGATGAAGAAAAATTATGGGAAAACTTAAATTACTTTATTCAAAAAGTCATTCCGGTCGCTGAAGAGGAAGACGTTCTAATGGCGATACATCCGGACGATCCACCTTGGAATATCTTTGGCTTACCACGTATCATCACTAACAAAGAAAACTTAGAACGATTCATTAACTTATATGATTCTAGAAGTAATGGATTAACAATGTGTTCTGGTTCTTTAGGTGCAGATAGAAAAAATGACTTTGTAGATATGTTACGTTATTTCGGCCAAAAAGACCGTGTTCATTTTGTACATGCACGTAATGTTAAATTAATTGGTGACAAATCATTCCAAGAATCTGGTCATTTATCTGAAGATGGATCTATTGATATGTATGAAGTCGTTCAAGCAATGTATGATTTCGGATATGAAGGACCAATTAGACCTGACCATGGACGTATGATATGGGGCGAAACAGGTAAACCAGGTTATGGATTGTATGACCGTGCCTTAGGTGCAACATATTTAAATGGGTTATATGAAGCAGTTAGTAAAACTAACAAATAAACTAAAGGAGAAATCAATTTATGAAATTACCTTTCAATATAGATTTAACTAACAAAGTAGTAGTAATTACAGGCGGAACAGGCGTACTTGGAAGTGCGATGTCAACAGCATTAGCACAAAGTGGCGCTAAAGTCGCTATGGTTGGAATTGCAGATGATAATAATGGTTTAGTTGATCAAATCAAAGCATTAGGTGGAGAATCTAAAGTATTTTTAGGAGACGTCACTAAAAAAGCGGACATGGAAAGAGTAAAACAAGAAGTTAATGAAGCTTTCGGTAGCGTTGATATTTTAATCAATGGCGCTGGCGGAAATTCTCCAAAAGGTACAACTGATGATGAACGTTTTGAAGGCCAACTTGATCAAGAAGGTAAGACATTCTTCGACTTAGATGAAAAGAGCGTAGGATTTGTGATGGATCTTAACTTCTTAGGTACATTTATTCCTTCACAAGTATTCGCAACTGATATGTTAGATAAAGAAGAAGCATCAATTATCAACATTTCATCTATGAACGCATTTACACCATTAACTAAAATTCCTGGTTATAGTGGTGCTAAAGCAGCAATTAGTAACTTTACACAATGGTTAAGTGTTTACTTCTCTAAAACTAATATTCGCGTCAATGCGATTGCACCAGGATTTTTATTAACAAAACAAAATGAAGCATTATTATTAAATGAAGACGGAAGTTACACTGATCGCTCTAGAAAAATCATCAATGCGACACCTATGGAGCGCTTTGGTAAACCAGAAGAACTTATTGGTGCATTATTATTCCTAGTAAGCGAAGAAGCATCTAGCTTTATAAATGGTGTAGTATTACCGATTGATGGAGGATTTAACGCATATTCTGGTGTTTAATGAATAGGAGGAGCTTAAGTTGTTATATCCAATATTTACAGAAACAAGACAACTACTTGATTTATGTGGAACATGGAAATTTAAATTAATTCAGCATCAAGAGAAAATTGATGTAAGCCAACCTTTAGATACAGATGAGGTAATGGCTGTTCCCGGTTCATTTAATGATCAAGGTGTGATTCAAACTATTAGAACTCACGTAGGTGATGTATGTTATGAACGCGACATCATTATTCCTAAACATCTAAAAGGTGAACGCATTGTATTAAGATTCGGCTCTGTGACACATCATGCTAAAGTTTATATCGATGGTCAAGAAGTCGTGACACATTCAGGTGGATTCTTACCATTTGAAGCGGATATTTCTGATATCGCTACTGTTGGTGCACACCGTTTAACAGTTGTTGTGAACAATGTTCTGACACACAGTACATTACCTGTAGGAAACTATAGTGAACGTACAGATAAATACGGCAATGTGACACCTGTCAATGTACCTAACTTTGACTTCTTTAACTACTCAGGTATTCATCGCCCAGTGAAAATTTATTCAACACCTCAAACTTATATTGAGGACATTGTTATTAATCCTGAAGTAAAAAGTGAATCACAAAGTATTGTGAATTACAAAGTGAGCACACAACAACACGGTGATCAAATCGACAAAGTTAAAGTAACTGTTTTAGATGAAGAAGGAACAGTAGTCGCTGAACATGAGGGTACTGAAGGTCAGATTACTATTGAAAATCCACGTCTATGGGAACCATTGAATGCTTATTTATACAATATGAAAGTAGAATTATTAAATGGTACTGAGTGCGTGGATGTTTATACTGAACGTTTTGGTATTCGTTCAGTTGAAGTGAAAAACGGTCAATTCTTAATTAATAATAAGCCATTTTACTTTAAAGGATTCGGTAAACACGAAGATACTTTTTATAATGGACGTGGCTTAAATGAATCAGCTAATGTGATGGATATTAACTTGATGAAATGGATTGGCGCAAACTCATTTAGAACATCACACTATCCTTATTCAGAGGAAATGATGCGTCTAGCTGATGAACAAGGTATTGTTGTGATTGATGAAACAACTGGTGTTGGTATTCATCTTAACTTCGCAGTCGAACTTATTGGTGATGCCGAACAACAAGATACGTGGAAAGATATTCAAACACATCAAGCGCACAAAGAAGTGATTGAAGGATTAATTGAAAGAGATAAAAATCACGCATGTGTAGTAATGTGGTCTATTGCGAATGAACCAGCTTCTAATGAAAAAGGTGCGAAAGAATACTTTGAACCATTTATTAACCTAGCAAGAGAAAAAGATCCACAAAATAGACCAGTGACAATTGTTACAATTCTAATGGCGCAACCAGATGTTTGTGAAGTACAAGATTTAGTTGATGTACTTTGTCTCAATAGATATTACGGTTGGTACACACAATCAGGTGATTTAGAAAGTGCTAAAGAAGCATTGGATAAAGAATTGTCTGAATGGTCTAAGCGTCAACCTAATAAACCAATTATGTTTACAGAATATGGCGCTGATACAGTTGCAGGTATGCATGCGATTGATGATCAAATGTTTACAGAAGAATATCAATTAAGATACTATAAAGCCAATCATGAAGTGATGGATCAATATCCTCAATTTATTGGTGAACAAACATGGAACTTTGCTGATTTTGAAACATCAAATGGTATTATCCGTGTTCAAGGTAATAAAAAAGGTATCTTCACTCGTGATCGTAAGCCAAAAGCTATCGCACATTACTTTAAAGAGCGTTGGCATAATATTCCAGATTTCGGTTATAAATCATAATCGAACCTAAACCCAAACCTTAACGAAGAGTTATAATGTAAGCTAAAAAATATAAAATATAAACAGACCAACATATAAAACCAACTAAAGCCTCCAACTTTAGTTGGTTTATTTTTATATACTGCTTTCAATTAGTACCCTTCCCAAGGTTCAGTTTTAGCCAGAAATACGACACAGATAAATCCGTGAATATTTCTAGGGTCTTCAACTAGTACGGTTTTCTCGGGGGTCTCGCTATAAATATGACGTATTAGTCTATAGATTTATTTTTAAATGCTGAATACTATTTTAATCATTTTAAAGAACTATGTGAATACTCTAGTGTTTCATTTTCAATTGCTGTTTTAATTTAAAATAATGCTGCTTGTTAATAGGCTCTTTCTGGTAAATGTGAATAAGATTTTGGTAAAATATCAACAATGAGTAAATAAAAATTTAGTCACTAACTTTTCATGTTAACTCAATTGATGAGTGATTTATCCATGATGTTATGGGTGAGGAAACGTTGATTTATTCATTAATGATGAAAACATGACATACCTATATATAAATGAGAAGGAGATGAATATGTCTTATGTCTAGAATCGTTTTAGCTGAAGCATATCGTACACCAATTGGCGTTTTTGGAGGTGCATTTAAAGACCTACCTGCCTACGAATTAGGAGCAACTTTAATACAACACATTTTAAAAACAACAAATATCGATCCTAAAGAAATTAATGAAGTTATCTTAGGCAATGTTTTACAAGCTGGCCAAGGACAAAACCCTGCACGAATTGCGGCGATGAAAGGTGGCTTACCAGAAACAGTACCATCATTTACAGTTAATAAAGTATGTGGATCAGGTTTGAAATCGATTCAACTTGCTTATCAATCTATTTTAGCTGGCGATAATGAAGTCGTACTCGCAGGCGGTATGGAAAGCATGTCACAGTCCCCAATGCTAATGAAAAATGCGCGCTTTGGATTTAAAATGGGCGACCAAAAATTAGTCGATAGTATGGTAGCAGATGGTCTAACGGACGTCTTTAATGACTATCATATGGGTATTACTGCTGAAAACTTAGTCGACAAATATAACATCAGCCGTGAAGCTCAAGATGAATTTGCAGCTCAATCCCAACAAAAAGCAGAAGCAGCACAAAATAGTGGCGCTTTTGACGCAGAGATTGTCCCAGTTGAAGTACCACAACGTAAAGGTGAACCTTTAGTAGTATCTCAAGATGAAGGTGTTCGAAAAGGAACAACAGCGGATAAATTAAGTCATTTAAGACCAGTCTTTAAAAAGGATGGCTCAGTGACAGCAGGTAACGCTTCAGGTATTAACGACGGGGCATCTGTGATGTTAGTGATGACTGAAGATAAAGCTAAAGAATTAAACATCAAACCTATCGCAGTGTTAGATGGTTTCGGTACAAGTGGTGTTGATCCTTCTATTATGGGTATTGGACCAGTTGAAGCGGTTAATAAAGTATTACAACGTACAAATAAATCAGTAGATGACATTGATGTATTTGAATTAAACGAGGCATTTGCATCACAAGCCTTAGCTGTAAATCAAGAACTTCAATTACCAGAAGATAAAGTTAATACTAAAGGCGGCGCAATTGCGTTAGGTCATCCTATCGGCGCATCAGGTGCACGTATTTTAGTAACACTTTTACATCAATTAAATGAGGACAAACAAACAGGACTTGCTTCATTATGTATTGGTGGCGGACAAGGTATCGCAACAGTCGTGTCACGTTATCAAGATTAAATAGAGATATTATAAAAGAATCATTAAAAAATAGTAATACAAAAATAAAAAAGTGAATAAAGGTCGGAGATATTACTTTCTTCGATTGGAGTTAAAAGGCAATTTCTATTTAGAAATTGTCTTTTTTATTATGCGGATTTTTGAAATTTTACTCCATGTATATAGTTTAACAATATATTAAATTAATTTGTAAAAATGTTATAACTATAGTAAAAAACAAATAATATTGTGTTAAAATATTGTTACTAAACAAAAAGGATGGAGAAACATGAAAATTAAATATTTAGCAGTACCTAGTTTAGCTATTACTTTATTATTAACTGGTTGTGGTCAAAAAGATAGTGATAATAATAAAGAATCTAAAGATAAACAAGAAGAAAAAAAGAAAGATAGTAAGAAAGAGAAATCAAAAGATAAAACTACAAATAATTCTACAGAAAATAATTCTAATGAGAGCAATCAACAAAATAATAGTACTCAAGAAGCTTCAAATAATTCTAATAACCAACAAGAGACACAAGCCGAAGCCAATGAACGTATGCAAAATGAAAGTCGTTCAGAACATAATGGAATGAGCAACTCTGAATATGCTGAAAAAGTCTCTAATGACGCTAACAGTAATAGTAAAGAATATCAAGATTACTTAAACGCTAAAGAAAGTCAGCACGCTGTAACTCACCTAACACCTGAACAAAAAGCTAATGGTGCAGGTGGTGGTGGAGCTGCTTGGAATTATGCAGATGAAGATGAAAGTTTTAATGATTGGAAAGAAAGAACTGATAGTGAGAAAGCCCAGGCCGGTTATTAAAAAATAATTAATAAGATTAGGAGATTAAAATAATATGTATTGTCCAAATTGCGGAAATAAGTTAGAAAGTAATACTAGATTTTGTGCTAATTGTGGTACGCCAATTAATAACGATAGCTCTAATCAAGGTTATCAAGAAAATAATTACTACAATCAAACTCAATCTATTCAGCAAACTAAATCACAAAAGAATCCATGGGAATTATATGTAGACGCTTGGAAGAATGCTTTTAATTATCAAGGTATTACTTCTCGTCGAGGATTTTGGTGGACATATTTAATTCATGTAATTATTGGTATAGTCCTTACTCTATTTGTACTCTTAATACAAGCTACTGATAGTATTTTAGAATTGTTATTAATAGGTATCTTATACCTACCTTTAGTTGCTATTAGTGCAAGAAGAATGAGAGATACTAATAAATCAATATATTGGGGAATAATCCCTATAGTAGTTCAATGGTTTTTCCAGCCAGTTATGGTTGGGGATTATTTAAGCGGTGTTATGCAAATTGCTGTGATACCTTTAACTATAGTTTTTATTGTTTTTGCTTGCCAACGTACTAAAAATACTGAAAATAGAGAGAGAATTAATTAATGTGAGGAAATAAATTTATGTATTGTTCGAATTGTGGAAATAAATTAACAAGAGGATCAAAATTTTGTGAACATTGTGGAACTCCATTAAATAATGTTGAATATGACAACTATCAACATCCAGATGAAAGCTTTAATAATGATAAACAATTAAAGAATAATGATTTCCCTACTAAAAACCCGTGGGAATTATATTTAGATACTTGGAAAAATATATTTAATTATAAAGGTGTCACATCACGTAGAGGATTTTGGTGGGCTTTTTTATTTCATGATATTTCATTAGCATTAGTAAGTGGAATACTTAGCAGGTCTACACTACTAATTTTTATTTTAAGAGTAATTATCTTCTTACCTATTTTATCAAGTGGAGTTAGAAGAATGAGGGATGTTAATAAACCAATATTTATACCTTATGTGTTAATTATCGGAAGCTTGGTCTTTAATGAAAATATGTTTTATTCATACATCTTATTAATTCCTAGAATTATATTATTTATCACAATGGTTATATTTATTGTTTTTGCTTGTTTTGAAACTAAAAACTATAACAATCGTGATAGAATTAATTAACTTTACTTTGCTAAGTCAAGTTGTATTATTTTAAAAAATATTTTAATTTTATCGAGTTGTATTTAATCCAATAACCGTGCATATTCAAAAGAAAAGACGAAATTTAGGTAAAAAACCTTAACTTTAAGCAAGTCTGTCTACTATGTATAATAAAGATTTTAAAATATTAGTTAACAAAATTGTCATATGTCATCACTTAAACTAAGAAAGTGAGGTGATGTCTATATGACGATAAACTTCGATTTAGGTTTATCTTTGGCTTTTAGTATTATTGGAACTATCTATTTAGTTATAAAGATGAATATAAAAAATAAGCCCTCGTATTGGAGTACGAGAGTAAAATATAAAAGAAGTAATAACACATAGAGTTGACGAGTTCACAATACGTTAACTAAGTTTTATGTCCAGTTCGTTTTTACGAACTGGTTTTTTGTTATCTATATACTAGCTTACTACATTTACACATAACAACATCAAAGGTGTATCTTTTTGTGCTTTTTGTTTGTTTATGATAATATTTTTTCGTGAATTTATACACAAAAATTGTGTATAAAAACAATTACTTATTTATACGAACCTATGTTAAAAATGCACCCACAAATTTAGATTTTTAGTCCAATTTTTGGGTGCACATTGAATACTTCCATAGTTAGTTGTTATTGGTTTTTAGATACACGTCTGAATGTTAATAATGAACCTACAGCTAATAAAATAGCTGCTAATGTTGTAACGAATGTTGTATTAGATTGTCCTGTTTCTGGCAATGCTTTAGCTTGGTCTTGGGTATTGTTTTGAGTTGTAGCATTACTATTTGTAGCTTGTGTTTGTTGTTCGTTTTGTTGAGTATTTACTGTATTGTTAGTCGCTTTTTCTGATTGGTTATTATTTTGAGTAGGTTGGTTTTGTGCTTTAGCGTAAACAATACTTTTTGTTGGTTCTTGAGGATTATTACCAACGACGCGACCATCTTTGTAAACTTTTGCAGATGCAATTCCGTTATCTTTTTCCGTACCGAATCCTAACGTGTAATAATCGCCTTTATCTTCAATATTACCTGCAGTGATTTTACCTGCATTATTATATTTTGAACCAATTGTTTGTTCTGCATATTTCTTAACATTTGCGTCATTGATGACTTGGTCGGCATGTGCTGTTCCTAGACCTGTAAATAATAACGTTCCTGCTACTGTTGTGGCACCTAACATAGTTAATTTTTTCATTTTAAATGCACTCCTCATTATTTTTGTGATTTTTATTTATATTTCACAGTGATGATTAATCGTAAAATATAAATTTAGATAAATAGTTCGTCATGGTTTTTAACCTCCCAATACAGGTTTTTTAAAATGAAATAAGATAATGATTTATAAAATGAAATAAGATAATGATTTATAAAATGAAAGACACCATAAATACAGTGATTAATGGTGCCTATACATAGAAGTTTATAAATTGTCGAATGAATGATCTTCTTTGTCTTTCTCTTGTTTGCCAGAATCGGTATCGTTATAATCAATGACTTTAGTTACGTTATCTTTGTCATCTTTAGTGACTTTAGTATTTTTTGGTACTTCAACTAATGTTAATTCTGAAATATATTGATCAATTTTAGGTTGATTGTCATTATCAACATCACTCGTTAATTTCGCAAATCCGGCAAATGTTTTACCTTTATATTCAAATGGCTCGATTTCGTAGTCTGACGATTGAGGGAAGTTACTTTTTAAGCCATCTTCATCAATTTTGTTATGGTTAGATAGCCAATCTGTTTTTTCTTCACTAATGTCACCACTCATATCCATTTCTCTTTGATAATCGGCTAATCGCACGTCTTCTTTGAGAGCGTCACCTTTTTTAGTGTATAAAATAGTTTTCAAATCAGAAGGCTCGTATTTAATGTTGACTTTATTTTGGTCATCATTAATGCCATGATTCATCTCATATTCTGTTAGCTTAGTTAATTTACGGTCAATATCTGAAACATCAGTACTAACGAGTTGATCAAAACTTACTTGATCATTGATTTTGTCGCTATAATTGTAACCTTGTCCGTCTTTAATATAGCCAATATTAGTGATACTGAATTTTTTCAAACTATCTTTTGGATGTTTGATGAAATCGTTGTTAGATACTTTTTCACTTGGAACACTATCGTTTTTTAATGTAACGATTAATTGTTCTTTTGGATTGTCTAACAATTGTTTAAGTTGAACAGTTTTAGTTGAATGATGTGAACTATCCTTAGTTTGATGTTTGTCTGATTCCGCTTTGTGACTTGAGTTAGACTGACCGTCGTCTTGATGTGATGTACTACAAGCTGTTAATAGTAATGTTGCACCTAATATACTTACTAAAATTCTTTTCACTATAAAAAACATCCTTTGAATTTAAAATATTATTTCACACGTGTGAATGTAGTTTCGTCATCTGCTGCTTCACCGGGTTCTTCGGTAACTGTAAGTGTGTCATCTTTGACTTTAACGTAAGCTGTTTCACCTACCAATTTGATCTTAGCTAAATCTTTATGGTCTTCATCGTCTTTAATCGTTCCTTCAACTGTAGATCCTTCAATGTTAACTTTTAATTTATCGTCTTTAACTGTCAGTTCTTGACCTTCACTGTTTTTCCATTTTCCTTCAGCTTGTTTTGCGGGGCCATTAGAACAAGCCGCCGCAAAAGTAATTAGTAAAGTTAATAGTATTAGAATTTTTTTCATGTGGTTAATCTCCTTTAAATTTTGTTTAATATATAATTATTTTGTAATTTCCATAATTCTTTGCTAAATGTCTCAATTAATGTTTGAGGTGAAACCATACGTAAAGAATGTCGATACATGAAACAGAGGTTAAGTGCATCAGATTCTGATATCGCAAGTACCACTGTGATTGTTTGACGCGTTCTTTGAATGGTATACGTTTCATATTGTTTGTTTAATTGTCTATAGAGTTGATAAGTCATTTCATAAGTTACATTGATATAAGTAGGGTCATCGTCTTGGGTGAATTGATGTGATAAATAATAATTACATGTTGATTTTTCATATATTATTGTTTGATTATGTGTATTTAAAAATGACTTAATATCTTTAATATCTCTTTGAATCGTGCGTTCATTTGTATTAAAAAATCCAGCCATATGTTTAACGTTCACGTGATGGTTAGATAACAATTTTTTATAAATAGATAAAATTCTTTTTGTTTTGTACCCCACAGTGTCGTGCCCTCCCTAGCCATATTATATTGAAAAAGTTGCTTGATAATTGTCGTTTCAATGATTTTGTAGATATGGATTTAAAACGCTTTATCATGATGTTTTGAGTGTTTTAAGTTGGTAGAAATAAAAATAGAACCACTGACAAAATGTGTCGTGGTTCTAGTCGTCTTAGTAATGATTGATTTGTGATTATGGTGGGGCACTGTGTTTTATTAATAGTTCAATATAAACTTGAATATATGTCATGTCTCTTCATCCTTTTTTACGTATTCAAGTTGTAAACTAAGAAACAATTGAAAATTGTTTCTCTTGAACTTGAACTTTGGAATGAACAAAGTTTCATTTGGAGGAGGGGATAGGGATGTGTTGCAGTATAAGGAGAGAACGTGCAGTTAAAAATTATTTTTTCTTTGAAAAAATAATTTCGATTTTGGTTTAGTGGTGTGTTGATTTATGAATTGTCGAATGAAATTGAAAGGGTTATTAATGTATTTAAAAAGCCCCAAAGGTGGATTGAATATCCACCTTTGGGGTGATTGCTTTCGTATATCTCCTTAAATGTCTAAATAATATTGTTATCCTTTAAAAATATAATCCATTAATTGATTAATTGTAATTAATTTTAAAATTCAAATTAAAAGGATTACAATTATATATAGATAATAAATTTTAGAGGTGTTGGTCGTGAATATTAAAATTACTAAAATACTAGAATTAGTAATTTCATGGATTACGTTATTTATCATTGGTACGGATTTATTTGTCATATCGCCTTTGTTGCCAAACATTCAACAAAATTTTGATATCTCTAAATATGAAGCTAGTTGGTCTGTGACAGTATTTTCAATTATGTATGCTATCATGGCTCCAATATTTGGGATATTAGCGGATAAATGGGGGAAAAAACGTAATATAGTCGTTGGTTCAATCTTCTTTGCTTTATCTAATTTTTTAACGTTTTTAACTCCAAACTTTGTATTACTGTTAATTAGTAGAATTATTGCTGGTACCTCTGCGTCTATGATTACATCTTCAGTGTTTGCGATAACAGGGGATCTCGCACCGTCTTCTAAAAAAGGATTATGGCTATCAATAGCAACTTCTGGATTTTTAACTTCAATTTGGATTGGTGCTCCACTAGGAAATCTTTTAAGTAACATTACAAATTGGAGAACTGTATTTTTATATCTTTCAATAGCTTCGATCATCAGTGCTATTTTGATCATATTTATATATCCGAATCATATTAATTCTGGAAGTGCTCGTCAGCTTGATGCTAAAACACTTTCTCCTATTATCAAAGATGTTGTTGTGACTACATTTTGGGCATTTGCGATTTACGGTTTATACACTTATTTAGGCAGTGCACTACGAGATATTAATCATTTAAATTCAAGTATTGTGGGTGTTGCCTTTGTATTTTATGGTGTGGGAGCACTTGTAGGAAGTCTACTAGGTGGCGTACTTTCCGATCGCTTAAAAAATAATACATTGATTTCTAGCACATTTATCGGACTAGCCATTGCTTTAGTACTAGTAGGTATTACGTTTAAAAATATCTATCTAGTTTATCCTTTATTAACATTATTAGGTATAAGTGGCTATATTGTATTTTCAGCCTTTCAAGCCTTTATATCTAAACGTCATCGTGAAACATCAGGCAGTGCCATGTCTTGGAATCAAACTGCCATGTACTTAGGCATCACATTAAGTTCTGTTGTTGGAGGCATTTTAATAGAAAACAGTCATATTGTATTACTAACACTATCATGCGCGTTATCAGCGGTATTAGGAATGATTTGGTTTAAATCTCGAATAAAACATAGCTAATATGTATAGCGGACTGTTTTAGAAAAATAGATGATTTTTTTGAAAAGTGAATACGGCATATGTTCTTTATATTTATGGTTTTATTTTTAAAACGAAATTTGTATGGTTTATCAACGAAAAATCCCCTCAAAATTAGAATTGGAATCTAACTTTGAGGGGATACATTTATCTATAATAATTTAGTCTATTTTTTATTTTTCTTATTACGTTCGTTCATAGAAATGATTATCGGTAATAAACCACAACAAATCATGATCATGAATAAAGTTTCAGCGTTCATGTTAAAACACCTCATTTGTTTTAATTATTTATGTTCTTTTAATTTTTGATATGATGTATAAAATTTAACGCTATCTACAAAAGCCAAAATTAATGGATATAAACTAGCCAAATAGTTATGCTCATAAAAAATGAAATAGGCAGCAACGGTTAAACAAATTAAAAATAAAATAGTGGTTAAAATAAGCATTGATTTATGGTTTTCCATATATTATGTTTCACCTCTATAAATTCACTTTAGTTGTTGTTATGTTCATCATCTTCCTTATTAGGTTTAGTTAAAATATCTGTGGTAAATCCCCATACTGCGACAATAGCAACAAATAGCAATGAATATAGAGCATTAATGTAATCTGTTGTAATGACAAGTATTCCATATACGATTACAAATAAAGTTAACAGTAAAAAAGAAATAGTTCTTATTTTAGATTTAGTCATAGTATAGTCAACCTTTCACGTTACTTTTAAAATTCTATTTTTTTAAATAAGGTTTTTCTAACGGGATAGCTAATGATTACACATTTCTATTCATCTAGTTTTATTATTGAATATAATGTTTTATCGTAAAAAATTCTCTTTTCATTAAAATACTTCTCATAATTTATGATAACTTAAAAATACAATATTTATCTACATATTTTATGTATTTTTATAAAAACAAAGGAATTAGATTAATATATTCAAAGTGAAAAATATTAAATTAAAATGAATAATTCATATATACCGATTACACATAAAGATTAATATGTTATGTTGAAGAAAAAAGGGTGTGGAAAATATGCTAACTAAAAACATAAAGTATCCATATACTAAATTCATTTTTGATGTTGTTGGTGTGGTTTCAAGCATTGGTCTCTTATTATTATTGATATTTAATTCTTACGCTAATTTTGAAAGTAATGGTAGTTCAGAGTTGGGAATTGAATGGACAGGAAATACTTTAATTTCTGGAGCTATATTAATTGGTCTAATCGTAGTATGTGCTTGTGTTTCTTTTATTCTTAAAAAAATTAAACAATAATAAGAATTATATGTTTTTAACTCGTATAATCGAATAGACAGTATTAAAGGCAACTTTTATTAAGTTGCCTTTTGTATTTTAAGTCAACATTTGACTCAAATCATCTTTTAATTTTTAAACTTTTGAATCATCGTTTGTTTTCTATGATAATTTCCCATGCAAAAGTATTTTTTTGAGTGATAGTATATTGGAAATCATTTTTCTTAAGTAAAGTGTCTATTTCTTCTAGATAGGGATAGTATTCAGTTTTTAAGTCTTCAACTAAATTAATGTAGTTCTTTTTTGTATATTTCTCTATAATTTCTTTTTTAGATAATTCATCTTTGAATAACGTATCTAATATAATAATATGTCCATCCGTATTTAAATGCCTTTTCATATTCTTAAACGCAGCATCTTTCTCTTTAAAAGTAAGGTGATGGAAAGAAAATGAAGCAACAATAAAATCGAATTTCTTAGTTGTAGGAATATCTAAAAAGTGCCCATATTCAATATCGATATTCTTATCTTTTTTAGCAACTTCGCGCATTTCTTTGGAAGGATCAATAGACAAAATGTTTTTTATATCATTATTTTTATACATTAACTCTGTTAAATTTCCGGTACCAGCACCAATATCTAGAACATCACCATAAACCTTTTTAGATATTGGTGAAATTAGATCGTTATAGTTATAAAATACATCATAATATTCCTCGTTATTACCATTAACTGTTTGATCATAGTCGTTTGCCCAATTTTTAAAAATATCCATAAACCGCATAAAGAAGTCCCCTTTTCGAGTAATCATATAGAAATCATCAACTTTAAAATACTACTTTTTGTTTTATATTTCATCATATAAGTCTTATTACCTTATAGAATATGTAGGTTTTATTGCAAAGTCAGAAAAAAGACACCTTAATTAAAAGCTGTCTTTTGTATTTTAAGTCAATATCTGAGTTGAATAGTTTTTCAATTTTTAGATTTTTTGTTTTGATAATAGCGAGTAATTATCAAGGCAGTAATAGCACATGCGATGCCACCAATTAATCTAGCAATCCATATATTGATTGGAGCACTTTCGAAAATCATCAATACCATATTACCAACAAAAATAGATATAAAAATTATTAAAATAGTTCTTAACGTAGACATATCATCGACCTCTTTCATCTATAAGTACTAGCATCAAACTTTTATTTATTTTTATCCTTCAGTAAATCAGAAGTTGGAGTAAAAAACAAAGCTAATATAATACTTGTTGCTAGGCAGTCAATCCATGAGAAATCTTTAGCTAAAATCCAGTCAATAACGTAATGAACTATAAAAATAAATATAAAAAAGAATAAAAATCTCCGAAGATGCTTCATAATAACGTCTCCTTCAATGGCATTCTTTTTATTAAAATTGGAGTTAAATATTTTAATAAATCAATATTAATGATTTCTTTGTAGAAAAACATTTATTATTAACCAAATTAGTTGAATGAGTAATGGTATGCCAAACAGGCCAACCAATAACCAAATGAATGTCATCAATTCTCTAGATGTTGCACTAGTGAGTCCATTAAACATGGAATATATTACTATAAATAGTATTATTAATAACCAAAATGAGGATACACACCACCATAATATCCAAGATAATCTCATATAATAAACTCCTTTTATGATTACGATAACATTTATATTTAACTAAATCATGTAATATTAAAATATTTAATAGAATAAGAAGGAATAAAATACTAACAGATTAACAAAGTTCTATAGCAGAATCTAATGTATATGGAATATAATTAATAAATTCAGATTGTAAAATAAAAAATAAATTAAAAATTAATGGTAACTAGAAATCATTTTATGTTAAAAATATAAGAGAGGATAATTATTTATAGAGTTAAAATATTTTAAGAATTTTCATTAATGAGGTGTAAATAGTGTTCGAAATTAAAGATGACAGTTACGTTAAACGTGCATTCAAAGTATTCATAGGTACAATGATTGTTTTGTTAATTACCTTTATTTTAGCGCTTATATTTAGTCCTTCATTAGAGACATTCAAACATATTGGAGATAAAGTTAATATAACTGCAACACATGGTTTAGAAAAAGTTTGGCAATATATTGTAAATAATGGTCTTAAAACTCCATTACAAATGTTCATACTTTCTTTAATTCCAATTCCATTTTTATATTGTTTAAATTTAATATCTACTACAGTCATAACTGGAATTATGTTTGGTTTTGCGATTAACTTTGACTTGCACAAAGGTACAATAATGGTAGTTGGTGCAATTCCACATGCAATTCTAGAATTACTAGCATTTTGTTTCGTAGTCAGCGCACTGTATAAATTTAATCAAGCAATTGTTAGAAAAGTAAGTAATATGTTTAGAAAAACTAAAAAAGTTAATTATTCTATTAAATTAGCCTTTGCTAATCTAATCAAAATCTATGTTTTAATTGCTTTACCTCTATATATTATCGCAGCCTTTTTAGAAACCTACTTTACAGATTTTATAAATAATATATTCGCTTAAATATATTTTGAGAGACAAGTTTCTAAAATTAGAGTGGAGGTTCGAATGAGGTATGACAAAAAGAAACTTAAGACTATTATTTAATATTATCTTTTCTGTATTATTCGTTCTTTACTTTGGACTTGAATTTTTTACAAAAATAAATGCGTTTTATTACTTTATACCAATTATTATTTTAATGGTTATTTGTTTAATATTAAGAGATAAATTAGCACCCCAAAATGGCAGATGAGCTATGAAAAACATAAATAATAGGGATAAAAAAAGAGTACAAAGCATTGCTTTGTACTCTAAATTAGTCTATATGAACTTATTTATTATCTTTAGAAAAGCGTTTGAAAGTTAATAATGAACCTGCTGCTAACATTACTGCTGCAATCATAGTTACTAAAGTTGTGTTAGATGTTTCACCAGTTTCTGGTAAAGCTTGAGTTTCAGATTGTGCTTGAGTATTGTCTTGAGTTACTGTGTTATCAGTGGCTTGAGTAGATACATTGTTGTCAGTAGCTGGTGTTTGTTGATCGTTGTTTTGAGTAGTTGCAAATTCATATTTTCCTGCTTTTTCGAATTCAGCTTTACTATCATCATCAGCACCTAAAATACCTGATACTGCTTCAACTGTACCATCTTTATAAACTCTTACACCACCAACACCGGCACCAGATTTATTACTATAATTAATGAAATAATAATCACCTTTGTCTTCAGCATTTCTAAAGTTTACGTTTTCAGGTGATTGACCATCTTTTTTCATTACGTCAGTAGCAATATTTGCTGCATTGTTAGGTGTTACTTGACTTTCAGCAGCATGTGCATTAACCCCTGTAAATAATAATGCGCCTGCTAAAGTTGTTGCCCCTAAAATTTTAGTTGTTTTCATAAAAATATCTCCCATCTATAATTTTTTGAATAATTCTTAGTATTTAGACAATACAAATAAATTGTCATAAAATGTATGAATTATTAGGTATAGTATATGATTTTAATTTACAAAATTTAAGTACATTAACATGAATATAATAATATGTGTCACGATGGATAGTTACTATGAAAGAGGTTTAGTTAAAATTAGTGGTCATAAAAAATAGGAAACGCCCTCGATAATTTATCACCAAAAACTTCATTTATTATATGCACAAATCCCTTCACTACTCGTCATAGTGAGGGGACTTTTTAGGTTCATTCTAATATCATGTCTATATATTTTGATAAGTGGGTCGGTTGGTAATTATCTTTTTTCCAAGCTAGTTTAATTTCTAGTTTCCATGGGTTATTTTGAATAGGTAAAACGGTATATTTCTTTCTAATCTCATCGGTAATCAGGGAACTTGGTAGGATCGTTCCACCAAATCCTCTGGCTAAAAGTTGTGATAATACTGAAGAATCGTGACATTCACATAAAATCTCCGGATTAAGTTGATATGTTTTAAGTGTATCAACAATTTGTTTGTATAAACCTGTACCATTATTGGAATCTAATAAAATTAAAGGTAGTTCAGCTATCTCGTTAATAGATATCGTTTTACCTAAATGACTTTCATTGTTAATAGGAGCGACATAGACACAATAATCTTCAATAATAGGTACATACATAATTTCTGAAAAGCTTTCCGTTTCGTGTATGTAGGCGATATCTATTTTTCTATCATTTAAAAGATGTAATAAACTCAAACTATCTTCTTCCCAAATATTAAAATTAATATTGTCGGTAATTAAACATTGATAGTTTTCAATATCCTTAAACATTAACTGTGAAGAATATATCGTCGTTCCTATCGAAAGTTTTTTATTAACTTTTTCATCCATTTCTCTAGCTTGCATAATGATATTATCAGTTTTATATAATAATTCTCTCGCTTTTTCTAAAAAGAATACACCTTGTTCAGTTAGCGCTATACCTTTGTTGTTTACTCTCTTAAATAGCTTAAACCCTAGCTCAGCTTCTAATATTTTTAACTGTCTGCTCAATGGTGGTTGTGAAATATTTAGTGTTTTAGCAGCCTTTGTGATACTGCCTGCATCAGCAATCGTGACAAAGTATTTTAATTGACGAAATTCCATTTTACTCACCCATACCTTTTAAGTATATATACGATATTAATTATATATTTATTGTATCAGTATATTAAGTCATATAATAGATATTGAGAGGAGGTCATATCTATTGAAAATTATTGTTGGAATTTCAGGTGCAACGGGTGCCATTTTTGGTATTAGATTGTTAGAAGTTTTAAAAGATGTTGAAAATGTAGAAACACACCTAGTTATGTCACCTTGGGCTATCACTACTATTAAAGAAGAAACAGACTATAGTGCGTCTGAAGTACGTGAACTAGCTGATTATCATTATTCAGATAAAGATTTAGGTGCAGCGATTTCAAGTGGCTCATTTAATGTTGATGGCATGATTATAGCACCTTGTAGTATGAAATCTTTAGCCTCTATTAGTGTAGGTTTAGCAGATAATCTTATTACTAGATCGGCAGATGTCATTCTTAAAGAAAATAAAAAATTAGTATTAATGACAAGAGAAACGCCTCTCAATCAAATACATTTAGAAAACATGCTTAAACTATCAAAAATGGGTGCTACTATATTCCCACCTATGCCCGCTTTTTATAATCATCCTAAAAACTTAAACGAAATGATTGATCATATCGTTTATCGATTATTATCACAATTTAATATTCATAGATTACCTGACGAAAAAGTATGGACAGGATTAAATAAATCAAAATAAAGGAGAGACAGATATGGCTTATAAAGATTTAAGAGGGTTTTTAGACTTATTAGAGTCAGAAAATCAATTATTAAGAGTAAAAGAAGAAGTTATGCCTGAACCAGATATTAGTGCAATTGGTCGCGCAACACCAGACATGGATAGTGCACCTGCAGTAATGATAGAAAACATTAAAGGTTATAATACACCACTAGTATTGAACGTACATGGTAGTTGGCAAAATCATGCGTTAATGCTTGGATTACCTAAAAATACTTCTATCAAAGATCAATTCTTTAATTTAAAAGAAAAATGGGACAAATATCCAATTGGACCTGAATGGATAGA
Organism: Staphylococcus pasteuri; assembly: GCF_030547725.1. NCBI lineage: Bacteria > Bacillati > Bacillota > Bacilli > Caryophanales > Staphylococcaceae > Staphylococcus > Staphylococcus pasteuri. The sequence continues at coordinate 192,737 of NZ_JAUOQO010000004.1, forward strand.
CAAAAAAGATGCCCCTGTTAAAGAAAATGTGATTACTCAAGAAGACGGAATTAATTTATTTGATGTATTACCATTATTCCGAATTAATGAAGCAGATGCAGGATTTTATTTATCAAAAGCATTAATCGTAAGTAAAGACCCTGACAAACCTGATAATTATGATGAACAAAATATTGGTACATATCGTGTCCAAGTAAAAGGTAAAGATAAAGTAGGTATCCAACCAATTCCTTTTCATGATATCGCTGTTCATTTACAACATGCTGAAGAAAAAGATGAACCACTACCAATCGCAATTTGTTTAGGTAATGACCCAGTATTAAGTTTCATGGCTAGTACTCCAATTGAATATGTTCAATCTGAATATGACTTCGCTGGTGCATTAAAAGGTGAACCAATTGAACTAACTAAAAGTGAACATGGTAATTTAGATATTCCTGCACGAAGTGAAATTGTATTAGAAGGTTATATTGAACCAAGAAAACGTGAAATTGAAGGACCATTTGGTGAATTCCCTGGTAGTTATTCAGGTGCAAGAAGATAGCCAACAGTTAAAATCACTAAAATCACACATAGAACTAATCCAATCTTTGAAAACTTATATTTAGGTATGCCTTGGACTGAAATTGATTATCTAATGGCATTAAATACAAGCTTACCTCTATACAAACAATTGAAACGAGACTTCCCAGAAGTTGAAGCAGTGAATGCGATGTATACACATGGTATTGGTACAATCGTTTCTACTAAATCCCGTCTTGGTGGTTATGGTAAAGCAGTCGCAATGCGTTTACTTTCAACACCACATGGTATGCCATATACTAAAGTCGCAATTATTGTTGATGAGTTTGTTGACCCATTCAATCTTGAACAAGTGATGTGGGCAATTACTACAAGAGTAAGACCTGATAAAGACGTGTTCAAAGTGCCAGCAGCGCCAGGTATGCCACTAGACCCATCTTCAGAACCAGCTGGTATGCATACTAAATTAGTCATCGACGCAACAACGCCAACAGGTGCTGACAAAGCGAGAGATACTAACTTACTAGAAACACCTAAAAATTTAGATACATGGACTAAAAAATTAGATGAATTAAGAAATGGGGAGGAAAAATAATATGATGTGTCCAAGATGTGATTCAAAAGACGTAGAATTATTAACTAAAGCACCTAAAGATGATGCATGGGAAGTACACATTTGTAATACTTGTACTTTCTCATGGAGAAGCACAGAGGGTGAACATATAACAGACCCAGAAAAGTACGATAAAAGATTTAAATTAAATCCTGAAGAATTCGAAAGCTTAGATCAAATTCCACCTATCCCAGAACTAAAATCTAAATAGTTTAGAAAGGAAATGTCTATGAAACTTTCTAATGAAGTTGTTGAATTACTCAATGGTAAACAGTTAAATGAAAAGCAAGATTTAGCAATGATGTTACAATCTGTGACTGAAGACGGTTACCCTCATACTGCTATGGTGAGTGTAGGGGAAGTTGTAGCAGTGAATTCAGAGCAACTTAGAATTGCCTTGTGGCCCGACACAAAAACAACCAATAGTCTTATAAAATTAAAAAAAGCAAGCCTTGTTATCGTTCATAATCATAAAGTGAATTACATCGAATTAGATGTAAACTTCATGGCTCAAATTCAGATAGATTCTTTTGAAAGAGCATGCTTTGAAGCAAATGTTAAATCTTTCAAAGAAGATGTTGCAAAATATGCGGATATTGACACAGGCATTACTATTACATTGAAAGATCCAGAAGACGTTCTTCAAAGATGGAGAACAACGATTGATCGATTATTAGAAGTCAGTAATTAATATGTGTAGGCACTGATGAATGTTGGTCAATTGATAACAGTAATTTTAATCCCTTTGTTATTTTAACTAACTCCTCCAAGTATTAAGTTAAATAATGGAATATGCTGGCGTAAAATAGTCAGGAAAGTAATAAGATAAATTTAAGTACGTTAAAATCCCTTGTTAGCCAAATGTTTAACAAATGATGATTTAAATAACTTATCTACAAGTAAGCCTAAAAATGAAGAAGAACAAAAAGAGAAAAATAAACAAATCTTATATTGGGCAGAATATGAAATTAGACAATATACTCATTCAAATTTGACGATTGATAACCTAGCGAGTAATAAAGATAAAATCACATTACTAACTGGAGAAGAATCTAAAGGGAACTTTGTTTACAAAGTTAACCAATATATTGCTGAGCAATTAAATATTGATGTTGTTGAGACACCTAATGGCCACTTTGGTTATGTACAACAGCCAGAAGCATTTAAAAATGTGTTATTAAACGCTTGGTTCTAAATGAGATTAAGAAAAGTTGTGAAAATATCTAAGTTGATTGGTATTTTCACAACTTTTTATTTATGCACAGTAATAGGATATATAGTTGTTTAGGATTTAAAGGATAATGTGATTGATTGGAATTTAAACGTTATAATGCTTTCTTAATAATAGAATAGAGTAGACATTTGTTTTATGATTATATGAATTTTAGACTACTCTTAGGCATCCTTGGATCAAGTGGGTGACTTGTCTAAATTCCTTTTGTATAAGTTCATGATTTGTGGTAATATCATCATGCATAAAAATACGAGATACTAATAGATAAGAAGGTTTAAATATATTATGAAGGAAAATTTTTGGAGTGAACTACCACGTCCGTTTTTCATTTTAGCTCCTATGGAAGATGTGACGGATATCGTCTTTCGTCATGTCGTGAGTGAAGCGGCTAGACCGGATGTGTTTTTCACTGAATTTACAAACACAGAGAGTTTTTGTCATCCTGAAGGCGTGCATAGTGTTCGTGGACGCTTAACATTTAGTGAAGATGAACAGCCTATGGTTGCACATATATGGGGAGATAAACCCGAGCAATTCCGCGAAACAAGTGTCCGTTTAGCAGAGATGGGCTTTAAAGGTATTGATTTAAATATGGGTTGCCCTGTAGCAAACGTTGCTAAAAAAGGTAAAGGATCTGGCTTAATTTTAAGACCTGAAGTTGCGGCTGAAATTATTCAAGCGACTAAAGAAGGCGGATTACCTGTAAGTGTTAAAACGAGATTAGGTTATTATGAAATTGATGAATGGAGAGATTGGTTGAGACACGTCTTCGAACAAGACATCGCAAATCTTTCTATCCATCTTCGTACACGTAAAGAAATGAGTAAAGTCGACGCACACTGGGAACTCATCGAAGCCATTAAACAATTGCGAGATGAAATTGCACCGAATACATTATTAACAATTAATGGTGATATTCCAGACAGACAAACAGGTCTTGAACTTGCTGAAAAATATGGCGTTGATGGTGTCATGATTGGTAGAGGTATTTTCCACAATCCATTTGCCTTTGAAAAAGAACCACGTGAACATACGAGTAAAGAATTATTAGGATTGTTAAGACTACATTTATCATTATTCCAAAAATATGATAAAGATGAAGCCAAACAATTCAAAAGCTTACGTAGATTCTTCAAAATATACGTAAGAGGTATCAAAGGCGCTAGTCAGTTGAGGCACCAATTGATGGAGACAAAATCGATAGCCGAAGCACGTGAACTGCTTGATGAATTTGAAGCCAATATAGAAGAAGACGTAGAAATTTAAGAAGTGAGATAATGTTGCATCCCAAAGGTTGGACTAAAATCTAACTTTACGGGGTGCATTTGTATGGATAAATATTATAAATTTAAATACACTAAACACCCCTGTTAACCATATGGCTAGCAGGGGTGTTTTTTGGATATTTATCGCATTTTTAATCTCTTTTTATTTATAAGATAAACAGTTAAACATTTTCAGTTATTAAAAACATATGTCGAATTCAAACTTTTATAAGTGGATATAATTGTAAGATTTAGCTTGGCTAGCTGAAATCGTACGAGTGTCTGTTACATAAGGTCCGCCTGAATAGTTCATTTCAGAAACAGTAACGGATCCATCACTACCGACACTTTCTACATAAGCCACGTGACCATAAGTACCTTCAGATGTTTGTAGGATAGAACCTTTTTCAGGACTATTGTCTACAGTATAACCAGAAGATTGTGCTGCACTTGCCCAGTTGTTCGCATTGCCCCATGTACTAGGGATTTTTCCACCAGTTCTATCATAAACGTACCAAGTACATTGTCCAGCAGTGTATAAGTTACCAGATGTAGATGATGTTGTTTGTTTTGAAGTTGATGTAGTTGTAGATGAACTACTTGATGATGAGCTAGAGCTGCTTGAACTTGATGACGAACTATTACTTACTGATGTTGAATTTGATGTGTTGTTATTATGATTGAATGATTGTTGTTTAAACTGAGGTTGTTTATAACCGCTAGATTGATGATTATATTGCGGATGCCATTGACCATTCATTTGATTATAATTTTGATGATTTTGTTGATTAAATTGTCCATTAAACCCTCTAGGTCCTTGTTGATTAAATTGACCTTGTTGTTGAGGTGCTTGATGGTGATTATATTCTGCAGCGTCTGCATGATTAGCATTTATTCCTATTGCTGCTACACCGATGCCTGCTGTTAGAGTTGAAATTGTAACGATTTTTTTCATAATAAATAAGTCCTCCCAAAAATTTGTGATTCTACCATTAATTGAAGTAGCGATAGGTAGAATACACCGTCAGTTTTATTTATATTTTTTCGTCGCTCCCAACGACAAGGTATACTCTAACAGAAGAATTTGAGGTTATGGGTGATGTTACGTTTTCGTAATTGAAATTCAACTCAGTTGCACATCTCCGTAACAAAAGACTTTCCAATATTACTTGCTGTAACAAAACGTGAAGTGTAGATGTTTACTATATTAATTTAATATTTTGGCTTTATTGAATGCGCATTAACATTACAGAAAGTTGTAATAATTGAGAGAGAGGGATTTATGGTTAAAGTGATTAATATGAGTTCTATTATTTCTCAAAATAAAACAAGCACTCGTAGTTGAGTGCTTGTTAATTTATGTGAATAGAATGAATATGACGAATAGAGTAACAATAATAGATATGATGACTTCTTTCCAGTTTTTCTCTAAAGCATATGCCACAATTGATATTAATAATCCGGCAACAATAAAGATGCTCTCTACTGATTTAAAAGGAGAACCTCCATACATAGTATCCAATATGATACGAAGGATAAATATTAATATACCTATAATAATCAATGTCCCACTAGCTATATTCAAGTAAAAGGATAATTTGTTTATATTTGTGTTTTTCTCATCTTTATTAATAGTACTCATATTATCAACTCCAATTAGCATTCTTAAATAAAATTACCAATTCGTTTAAATTTATAGTAACAAAATTTTATGATGTTTTGGAAAAGAATCTGAAAAGGTTAATGATTTTTGTCTAGTCAATTTAACTTGATTAAAAGGGGATTCCAGTTTGGCTTTTAATTAAATACTTTCTTTTGAATATTTAGTCGATATATGAATGCTATTAGTCTATCATTTGCTTATGAATCCAAGGAAAATATTGAATATGCACTTAAGAAAATACGTGAATATGTAGATGGAATCTAAGGGAAATAGAGGGATTCAGTTACTACACACATAATTGTGTTGCATTTCATGGTGTATTATGTTACTATATTATTAACAAATATTTCATTCAAATATGCACCAAATCCCCTAACTACGCCTATAGTTAGGGGATTTTTTAGTGTGGCTAAAATCGCCTATTTATCATTGCGCTTACGTAGCCAATGCGTAAACAAAGCAACGATGCAGCCACTTATCATAGTGGCTTGTTCATAGCATATGCTACTTTTCTTAATGGCAACCAAATTATACGTTTCAAATAATAGTTTAGTGAAATAGATAATTAGAGATTGATAATAAAGGAGGCTTTAATTGATGTTTAATAACAAAAAGAATGATAATCGCTTTAATGTAGAAAATGTCTCTAAGAACTCAAATGTACGTTGTTATGTATTAACTGATAAAGATACGGGCATTCAATATCTTGCGACATGGGTTAGTACAGGCGGTGGCATTACACCTTTATTAGATGAAAACGGTAATGTATCTAAAGTAGACACAACTTCATTGAAAGATGATTAATATACATATTTATTTTTAAAGGAGGTTTTACCTTGTTACCTATGATCATAGGTGGAATAGTAACTATCCTTATTTTAATAAGTATTAGCAAAGTTTTTAATGGCAATGAAAAGTAAAAGACTACATAAAATGATGTAATTATAAATGCAACGGGTAGAGCGCACTTTAAATAGTACGTTACCCGTTGCATGATTTATATTAGGGAGTGTTTTATCGTTATTTTGGATATGTGTCAACGCTCAAGTACAGAATAGGGGGGCTCTATACTTACTAGGGCTTTATCGCAAATGCGCGAACTGGGAAACCAGGTGCGTCTTTAGGTTTAGGGCTGATTGCATAAATGACGGCACCACGTGTAGGTAATTGATCTAGGTTAGTTAATAATTCGACTTGGAATGTATCTTTCCCTAAAACATATCGTTCTCCTACAATATCGCCGTTTTTAGCAATATCAACTGAAGCATCAGTATCAAATGTTTCATGGCCAACTGATTTAATATGACGTTCTTCAATTAAGAACTTGAGTGCGTCTAATCCCCAACCAGGTAAATGCTGGTTACCATCTTTATCTTTGTTTTCAAATGCTTCGATATCTGGCCAACGTTTAGACCAATCTGTGCGCAGTGCAACAAATGTACCATCTTCAATTTGACCATTTTCAGCTTCCCACTGTTCTAAATGTTCGCGAGTTACAATAAAATCTGGGTTTTCTGCAACTTCTTTTGAAAAATCTAAGACAATCAATGGTAATACTAATTCTTTTAAATCTAATTCCTCAAGATATCTTTGATTTTCAACAAAATGAATAGGTGCGTCTATGTGTGTACCATATTGGGTTACAATATTCCATCTTTGCACATAGAAACCATGTTCTTTAACTGTAAATAATGTAGATACTTCACCTTTTTCAAAATCACTGAACCTTGGAATATCAGGGTCGAAAGTATGTGTTAAATCGACCCATGTTGATTCTTTCAATTGATTTAATTGATCCCATAAAGGATAGTTTGTCATAAGCATCACCCTTAATTTATTTTATGCTGTTGTAGCATTATTTTCTTCACGTTTCTTTCTTACTGCGTTAACTAGTACAGTTAATGCTTCTTTAACCTCATCTTCTTTACGTGTTTTTAATCCGCAGTCTGGATTTACCCAGAATAATGAGCGATCAATTTGCTGTAAAGAACGATTAATAGCAGTTGTAATTTCATTTTCTGTAGGAATACGAGGACTATGGATATCATATACCCCTAAACCAATACCTAAGTCATAATTAATATCTTCAAAGTCTTTAATCAAATCACCATGACTACGAGATGTTTCAATAGAAATCACGTCTGCATCTAGATCATGGATGGCATGAATGATTTGACCAAATTGAGAATAACACATATGCGTATGAATTTGTGTTTCATCTTTGACGGATGATGTTGCTAATTTAAATGAATGTACGGCATCTTTAAGATATTGTTCATGGTATTCAGAACGAAGCGGTAAACCTTCTCGTAGGGCTGGTTCGTCTACTTGGATTACTTTAATACCATTTTCTTCTAATGCTAATACTTCAGCATCAATAGCTAAGGCGATTTGATCTTGTACTGTTTTGCGTGGGATATCTACACGTTCAAATGACCAGTTTAAAATTGTAACTGGACCAGTAAGCATACCTTTAACCGGCTTATCAGTTAAACTTTGAGCATAAACAGTTTCTTTAACTGTTAATGGCTCAGTCCATTTAACATCACCATAAATAACAGGTGGTTTTACAGCACGTGAACCATATGATTGAACCCAACCAAATTTGGTAACTAAAAATCCTTGTAATTTCTCTCCGAAGAATTCAACCATGTCGTTTCGTTCGAATTCACCATGTACAAGTACATCAAGTCCAATCTCTTCTTGAATTTTGATCCAACGAGCAATTTCATTTTCTAAAAATTCATTATAGGTTTCGTCTGAAATACGATTATTTTTCCAATCAGCACGGAATTTACGAACTTCTCGTGTTTGTGGGAATGAACCGATAGTAGTTGTTGGTAAATCTGGTAAGTTCAATCTTTCGTATTGTGCTTGCTTACGTTGTGAGAATGGTGATTGACGTTGTGTTGGAACACTATCAAAATCATACTCTAAGTTTTTAAATGACTGACTTTGGAATCGTTCATATCGAGATTTAAGTTCATCAAATTTAGTAGTGTCATTGTCGTTAAATACACGACGTAAAGCATCTAATTCATCTAATTTTTCAGTCGCAAAGCTTAAACCTTCAGCGATAGATTCATCTAGCGTTTCGTCATCTAATGAAACAGGGACGTGTAATAATGAAGATGATGGTTGAATAACAATATTTTGTGCATATTGTTGTAATGTTTCAATAAGTGATTTTTTAGATTCGATATCAGCAGCCCAAACGTTTCGGCCATCAATGATACCTGCGTATAAAGTTTTATTCTTATCAAATTCACTAGCTTTAATTTGTTCTAAGTTGAATCCATGATCATGAACGAAGTCTAATCCTAAACCGCCAACTGGTAACGTACTTAAGAATTTAAGATTTACACGTTCAAAATATGTTTGAATAACTAATTTTTCTCCTAAACCTGCTTCTGCAAAATAATCATAAGCTTCTTTAGTAATACTTTCATAACTTTCACTTTCATCTGTAACCAAGACTGGCTCATCAACTTGGATATATTCAGCGCCGGCGTCAACAAGTGATTGTAGTACTTCTTTATATAATGGAAGTAACGTTTTTACTTTTTCTTCAAATGATTGGTGACCACCTTTTGATAATTTTACGAAGGTAATCGGTCCTACAATAACAGGGTGTGCATTAACATTAATTGATTGTGCATATTTAAATCGTTCTAATAATACATTATGATTTACTTTTGGCTCCGCGTTATCCCATTCAGGTACAATGTAGTGATAATTTGTGTTAAACCATTTAATTAAGGCACTTGCGACATGTTCTTTATTACCACGTGCAATATCAAATAACAAGTCATCGTTGACTTCTCTGCCTTGGAAACGTTCCGGAATGATGTTGAATAATAATGATGTATCTAAGATATGGTCGTATAAAGAGAAATCACCTACAGGAATACTGTCTAAATTATAATTTTTTTGTAGTAAAAGGTTCTCTTTGTGTAAGTCAGTTAGTGTTTGATCTAAAGTTGGTTTATCAATTTTTTGAGCCCAATAGCTCTCGATAGCTTTCTTCCATTCTCTTTTTCTACCTAATCTTGGGAATCCTAAGTTTGATGTTTTAATTGTTGTCATAATATTGCCTCCTTATGAGTGGTAATAGATTTTGAATATGCTGCTAGTTCTAATGAATAATCGACCTTTTGAAAAGGTGTGATAATGTACAATCCATTAAAGTATTCATGTACCGTGTCGATAAGTTCCTTAGAAAGTCTAAGGCTAAGTTCTTTTGTTTTTTCTTTATCATCTTTAACTGCTTTGAATTGATTAAGTACATCTTCTGACATTTTTATGCCAGGTACTTCGTTGTGTAAAAATAGAGCATTGTTATAACTTGCGATTGGCATAATACCTATAAAGAAAGGTGTATTTAAGTGTTTCGTAGCTTCATAGACCTGTTTAATCTTTTCTTTACTATATACAGGTTGTGTTATGAAATAGCTCATACCACTTGCTACTTTCTTTTCAAGGCGTTTAACTGCTCCATCAAGTTTTCTTACATTCGGATCAAATGCTCCGGCGATGTTAAAGTTCGTATGTTTCTTCAGCGCATCACCATCTGTGTTAATACCTTGGTTAAAGCGAAGTGCGATTTCAGTTAAACCTTTTGAGTTAACATCATAGACATTAGTTGCTCCTGGTAAATGACCGACTTTGGAAGGGTCACCTGTAATGGCTAAAATTTCATTTACGCCAATTAATGATAGGCCTAACAGATGAGATTGTAAGCCTATTAGATTTCGGTCACGACAAGTAATATGAACTAACGGTTCAATGTTGAATCGTTGTTTGATAATACTTGCAGCAGCAATGTTACTAACACGGACAGTAGCTAATGAATTATCTGCTAGAGTGACGGCATCAATATCGGCATCATCAAGTTTGCCAATATTATTAAAGAATTGTTCAGTGTCTAAATGTTTAGGTGTATCAAGTTCGACTATAACTGTAGGTCCTTGTTTGACCTTTGAAGTCAGAGACTGTTTGAAACTAATATCTTTCTCGCGGTTAACTTTCTTATGAATTGGTATAACGTTTTTATGATTGACCGGTTTTAAATTAGAAACTGATGTTTTAATGTAATTAATATGTTCAGGAGTGGTGCCGCAACAACCACCTATTAATCTCACACCTTCGTGTATTAATTCCTGAGCTATATCACCAAAATATTGAGCGTTATCACTATATTTAAATTCACTATTCTTAATATCTAATAAGCTTGCGTTCGGATAGCAGGAAAGAAAAGCATTATTAGGTAATTCAATATGTGAAAATGAACGTTGCATATGATGTGGACCGTGATGACAATTGAGTCCTACAATATCTGCACCACATTCTACAAGATGTTTTAACGCATCGTTGATAGGTGTTCCATCTACCAAATAATTTGTATTTGAAGCGGTCAATTGCGCTACGATTGGAATGTCATATTTTCTTTTAGTAGAAACGATAATGCCTGTTAATTCTTCTAAATCATAATAAGTTTCGAATAATAGGGCATCTACACCTTCATCTACTAAAGTATCTATTTGATTTTCCGTGTGATATTGAATTGTTGAAAGACTTAATTCATCTTGTTTAACACCTCTAAAGCCACCAACTGTTCCTAATATGAAAGTGTCATTGTTTGCGGCTTTTTTAGCAATTTGGACAGCGGCTTTGTGAATTTCTTTAACTTTATGTTCTAAACCAAAGACTTTTAACTTTTCAAAATTGGCTCCATACGTATTGGTTTGAATAACATCAGCGCCAGCTTCTATATAGGATCGATGGATACGTTCAACCTTTTCAGGATGCGTTAAGTTATAAGCTTCAGGGCAGGTGTCCAAGCCTTCGGAATAAAGAATAGTTCCCATTGCACCGTCAGCTACTAAAACGTTGTTCTGTAATTTCTTCAGGAATTGACTCATTAAATGCCTCCTTTAAAGCGTAGTTGATGTCAGCAATGAGTTCATCCGGATTTTCTAATCCTACGCTTAAGCGGAATAATCCAAATGTAATACCTCTTTCGTTTCTAATATTTTCTGGTATTGCTGCATGTGACATGGTGGCAGGATGAGATAATATCGTCTCAACACCGCCTAAACTTACTGACACGAGTGGGATAGTAAGGGCATCTACAAATGCTTGGGCTTTTGTTTCATCTTTTAACCTAAAGCCAATAACTGCTCCACCGGTCTTAGCTTGTTTGAGATGTATTTTGTTATTTCCTGGGTAATATACTTCGGATATTTCATTTCTTTGACTTAAAAATGTTACTAGTTGTTCTGCATTTGCTACAGATTGTCTGAATCTGACAGGAAATGTTTTAAGATGTTTGGCTAATGTCCAACTATCATATGAAGATAAGGCATTTCCAGTACCATTTTGTATTAAATATAATGCGTCAGCTACATCTTCACGATTAGTGATGACCGCACCAGCTAGTAGGTCGCTATGTCCACCTAAAAACTTAGTTGCACTATGAATGACAATATCTGCACCAAGTTCTAGAGGGGATTGGCCTAGTGATGTCATAAATGTATTGTCAACTGCCAGTAATAACTGATGTGTTTTAGCTATTTTCGCAACGGCTCTTATATCTGTCACTTTAAAACAGGGATTAGATGGTGTTTCTACATAAATTAACTTCGTATTAGGTTGAACAGCTTTTTTAATATTTTCTGAATGCGTAGCGTCTACTGTTGTAAATTCGATATTAAATCGTTTTAAAATATCTTCTGTTAAGCGAAAAGTACCACCATATACATCATTAGGTAATATGACATGGTCACCAGTTTTTAAAGTAAGTAAAACTGCAGATATTGCTGCTATGCCAGAAGCAAAAGCATATCCATATTTTCCATTTTCTAAGTGTGCCAATTTTTCTTCTAAAATTGTTCTGTTTGGGTTACCACTTCTTGCATAGTCATATAACTGATTGCCACCAAGTTGATCTTGATGAAATGTTGATGAATCATAGTAAGGTGGATTTGCTGAAATATAATCTTTTCCGCGTCGTTCATCAAAAATCACTTCAGTATCTATTGATAAATTCATGAAATCACTCCTAATTTTGAATGCGCTAAAGCTTGAATAATATCTGCTTCAATATCGTTATAATCTCCTATTCCGACTGATAATCTAATTAACTGTTCATCGATACCACGTTTATCTTTCTCTACGTCAGGCATGTCAACGTGAGTTTGGGTATAAGGGAAGGTTATAAATGTTTCAGTACCGCCTAAGCTTTCAGCAAAGATGCAAATATCTAAATTTTCCAAAAATTTAGGGACGCTAAACGCCTTATTGAGGCGTAAACTTAACATTCCAGTGCGACCACTATATAGTACTTCGTCAATTGCTTCTAATTTCTGGCATTTAGTAGCTAATTTTTTAGCATTTTCTTGAGAACGGTCAATACGAAGATGTAATGTTTTAAGCCCTCTTTGTAATAAATAACTGTCTAAAGGGGAAAGGGTAGCACCTATCATATTATGAAATTGTCCCAGTTCTTCAGCTAAACTTTCATCTTTAACTGTTACTACACCAGCTAAAACATCATTGTGTCCGCCTATATATTTGGTTGCTGAATGTAAAACAATATCAGCGCCTTCTTCTAATGGTGTTGAGAGATATGGCGTTAAAAACGTATTATCAATGATTGTTAGTAAATGACGTTGTTTACTTAATACGTAATATGGTGTGACATCAATATCGATCATTTGCGGGTTTGAAATAGGTTCAATGAAAAGTGCTTTCGTTTGTGGTGTGATTGCCTTTTCAACTTCTTCATAATTTAGAAAATCAACGTATTTAAACTTCACGCCATATTGTTGTTCATAGAAATCAAATAATCTAAAAGTACCGCCGTATAAATCAAAAGCGACTAAGACTTCATCTCCTGGTTTGAATAAATTACAAACTAATTGAATCGCAGCCATTCCACTAGATGTTGCAAATGATGCAATGCCTTTCTCTAATTTAGCGAATGATTCTTCAAATGCTGAGCGAGTAGGATTTTTAGTTCTTGTATAGTCATAACCTGTTGACTGACCTAGTTGAGGATGTTGGTAAGCAGTTGATAAGTATATTGGATTTGCGATAGCTCCTGTATGATCTTTAGTTAAAGCTATTTGTGCTAGTTCTGTATCCTTCATTACTAGACCCTCCTTAATTAAAATAAAAAAGCTTCCGTCCTTTAAACCCGATAGATTCGGATGTAAAGGACGAAAGCTTTAGTTTCGTGGTACCACCTTTGTTTGCTACTTTATTGCTAAAGTAACCTCTATCAGTACACCATTTTGTTAAAATAAGAGGCACTGATAAATAATAAGAATCACAAAATTATCATTAAAAAAACTCATTAATTCAAACTGAAGAAATGAGTATTAACGATAAAATGTGCGTCTAGAAATTCCAGTACGCCATTTAACAAAATGTTAATACTGTATCGCTATAACGGGCGAACCCGTTGATACCTCGTATTGGCATCAACACTCCAAGGCCATTTTCAAACTTTCTTTCAATATCTTCTCTCAGCGTGTGAAGATTCTCTGTATAAGCAGTGTAAGTTTTACTTTCCTTTTTATAGTGTGTAAAATGTTTCGTTTTGTAATTGTTAATACATAGCTTACATATAGTAGAATCATTTGTCAACAATTTTTCTGAAAATTTAGATTAAAAAATAAATTCAGATATTAACGTTTCGCTGATGACATAGTTAAAAACATGAAAAGAATTTCTTGTAAGTTATCATTACTACTTGTGAAAAAAGATGTAAATTTTTAAAATGAATAGAGATACGATATACATCAATATCAAAGCATTAAATTCATATAGAAAGATGTGAAAAAATGGCTCATCAAGAAGATCAAAGATTAAAATTAAACAAAGATGAACATATACATTCCGTTTCATTAGCATTAATCAAAACTAATCCTTATCAACCGAGAAAAACATTTGATGAGTATAAATTAAATGATTTGGCACAATCGATAAAACAACATGGTGTATTACAACCTATTGTTTTAAGAAAAACTGTTCAAGGTTACTATATTGTTGTAGGTGAGAGACGTTTTAGAGCATCCAAACAATTAGGTTTAACTGAAATTCCTGCAATTGTTAAAGATTTATCCGATGAAGATATGATGGAATTAGCCATCATTGAGAATTTACAACGAGAAGATTTAAACGCGATTGAAGAAGCTGAAAGTTATAAGAAACTTATGGAAGATTTAAATATAACACAACAAGAAGTAGCTCAACGACTTGCTAAATCACGTCCATATATTGCCAACATGTTGCGATTATTAAAACTTCCTACTGATGTTGCTAAGATGGTGAGAAATGGTGAATTATCTGGAGCCCATGGACGTACACTATTAGGTTTAAAATCTCCTCAAAAAATGAAATCAGTAGCTAAAAAAGCAGCTAAAGAATCATGGAGTGTAAGATACTTAGAAAGTTATATCAATGATTATTTAAACCAAAACTCCACAAAGACAAATACAGACGAAACTAAATTAAATAAACCTAAATTTATTCAAAAACAAGAAAGAGAACTCAAAGAACAATATGGTGCTAAAGTTGATATATCAACTAAAAAGAATGTTGGAAAAATCACATTTGAATTCAAATCAGAAGAAGAATTTAAGTTGTTAATTAAACAACTTAATCAAAATTTTGATGAATCGTAATGATTAAAATAATTAAACTGCAATATATTAGAGCTTATAAAACCGTAGACCGATTAAAAAATCGTGATTTTAAGATATAATGATTTAATTATGAAATGATTGAGATGAGGAGGTAATTACACAATGAATCAAGTCAAACATATCCTTTCTTCTTTATTAGAACCTCTTACAAAAGTAGAAACATATGAAAACTTAGCTATTAAAATTATTACGATTTTGATTTATATTGTAGCTGCTATTATTGTAATAAGTATTTTGAACAAAGTTATAGAACAAGGATTCAAAATTCAAAACAAAAGTAAAAAAGGAAATAAAAAACGTTCCAATACGTTAATATCACTCGTGCAAAATGTAGTTAAATATATAGTTTGGTTTATTGTTATTACTACAATTTTAAGTAAATTTGGTATCAGTGTTGAAGGAATTATAGCCAGTGCTGGTGTAGTAGGGCTAGCAGTTGGTTTTGGTGCGCAAACAATAGTTAAAGATATCATAACTGGATTTTTCATTATATTTGAAAATCAATTTGATGTTGGTGACTATGTTAAAATCAATAGCGGTGGTACTACAGTCGCTGAGGGAACTGTAAAATCTATCGGGCTTAGATCAACACGTATTAATACAATTTCTGGTGAATTAACAATCTTGCCAAATGGTAGTATGGGTGAAATTACTAATTTTTCTATTACTAATGGTACATCAATTGTAGCTATACCAGTTTCAGTAGAAGAAAATTTAGATCACGTTGAGAAAGAGTTAAATAAATTATTCCAATCACTTAGAAGTAAATATTACTTATTTGTGAGTGACCCAGTAGTAGAAGGTATTGATTCTATAGATAATAATAAAGTTACTATTAGAATTTCTGCTGAAACAATACCAGGCGAAGGTGCATCTGGAGGAAGAATTATTAGAAAAGAAGTACAACGATTATTTGTTAGAGAAAATATTAAGATGCCTAAACCTATTTTTGCCCCATACGATGAGCAAAAACGTGGCTAGTTATCATTGGAGGTAATTTCATGACGTCAAATTACGGAATAAATGATATAGTAGAAATGAAAAAACAACATGCATGTGGAACAAATCGTTTTAAAATCATAAGAATGGGCGCTGATATTAGAATTAAATGTGAAAATTGTCATCGTAGTATTATGATTCCACGTCAGACGTTTAATAAAAAATTAAAGAAAATTTTAGTATCCAATCAAGATACAGAAAGTTAGGAGAATGATTAATGGCTTTAACAGCAGGTATTGTAGGATTACCAAACGTAGGGAAGTCTACACTTTTTAATGCAATTACTAAAGCGGGGGCTTTAGCTGCGAACTACCCATTCGCAACAATTGATCCAAACGTAGGAATCGTAGAAGTTCCGGATTCACGTTTATTAAAATTAGAAGAAATGGTTCAACCTAAGAAAACGATTCCGACAACATTCGAATTCACGGATATTGCTGGTATTGTTAAAGGTGCATCAAAAGGTGAAGGTCTAGGAAATAAATTCTTATCACACATTAGAGAAGTAGATGCAATTTGCCAAGTTGTACGTGCGTTTGATGATGAAAATGTTACTCACGTTTCTGGACGAGTAAATCCATTAGATGACATTGAAGTTATCAACATGGAATTAGTATTAGCAGATTTAGAGTCAGTAGAGAAACGCTTACCTAAAATTGAAAAAATGGCTCGACAAAAAGATAAAACAGCAGAAATGGAATTACGCATTTTATCAAAAATCAAAGAAACATTAGAAGAAGGTAAACCAGTACGTAGTATTGAATTCAATGATGAAGATCAAAAATGGGTTAACCAAGCACAATTATTAACCTCTAAAAAAATGTTATATATTGCTAATGTTGGTGAAGATGAAATTGGCGATGAAGAAAACGATAAAGTTAAAGCAATTCGTGATTATGCTGCACAAGAAGATTCTGAAGTAATTGTAATTAGTGCGAAAATCGAAGAAGAAATAGCAACATTAGATGACGAAGATAAAGAAATGTTCTTAGAAGATTTAGGTATCGAAGAACCAGGATTAGATCGTTTAATTCGTACAACTTATGATTTATTAGGATTATCAACATACTTCACTGCTGGTGTACAAGAAGTACGTGCATGGACATTCGTACAAGGAATGACAGCACCTCAATGTGCCGGAATTATTCATACTGACTTCGAACGTGGTTTCATTCGTGCAGAAGTAACAAGTTATAGTGATTACGTTGAACATGGTGGAGAACATGGTGCTAAAGAAGCGGGTAGACAACGCTTAGAAGGTAAAGATTATATCATGCAAGATGGCGACATTGTCCACTTCAGATTTAATGTATAAACGTTAAATAATAGGGATTATAACTACTCTAGAATATCTAGAGTAGTTTTTTATATTAAAAAAAGCAATGTAGTGCTAGGTCGGAGTTGCTTAGTGACAGACTACATTGCTTGATTTAAAAATAATTTATTTTAAAAGAAGGGAATAGTTTCGCTTGCTTTAATAATATCTGTTGTTCTAAAAAATTGTTTACCTTCACCAGTATAGGCAGGTTCTAAAATCATATTTGCTTTAGCATTATACAACCATTCTGGGTGTAAACCACAATTTAATATATCCTGAAACTCTTGAAAGTCTTTATCCCAATCTAAATTCAATTTCATGTTTAACACCTCAATATTATTATAGAACAAGTGTTCGTATTTGTGAAGTGCTTTTTATAAAAATTTACGATGTAAACCATTTTGTGTTTACGTTTGAATCTACATAGTTAGCATCTACGTTCTGGTTTAACTCAGGTGAGTAGAAGCTATCAGTATATTGCCAAAGTACTTTTTCGCGAGTTGGTTCTTGAGCTTGATATGACGCTAACCAGTAACCATCGTATGAACTAACGGCATTTGCCACATTGTTTACCATAAAATTCTCATAAGAGTAGAATAGAACTTTTTTATCGCCAGCTAATTTTTTCATTTGGTTAGCCCATGCTATTGTGGCGGTATTAGCATCGCCAGAAGTAACAGTTTGTTGTTCGTAGTCATTAACATAAAATTCAGCTTTTGGCGCACGATTATATAACATTTTCGCTTCGTAGCGAGCATCGTCAGCATTTTCATACATACTATACGAATAAACACCAAACTTCATATTGTTCTTATCTAATAGTTCAGAATTATGTTGTAAACATTTATCGACATATTCAGATCCGTATTGTCCTCGAATGATTATAAAGTCATACTTTTTCTTTAATTGTTTGACTTGAGCGTCAGTCAAATTACCTTGCCATTCAGAAATATCTAATACTCGCTCACCATTATTTGTTGTTGCTGCACGAGATTTAGTTGAAAAAGTAGAACGATTTTGTGTTTTATTTTCAGCTTTTTCTGGATGTTTTTTCATATATTGTTGATAACCATAACCCATTGTGCCTTTTTCATTTTTATTGTCATCAGTATTTTTTGAATTTTCGTCAGCGTATGATAAATTGATACCTGAAATTGTAGTTAACATCGATGCGGCTAACACCGAGTATGATACTTTCTTTAACATATATGTACTCCTTTGTTTATAAAAATTAAATGCAATTAAATTAAAAACGTAACAATGATATTATTACAATTAAATTCTATTTACAATGATGAAAATTGCACAATATACCGATAGATTTTACTATGTAGATTAATGTTTATTTTTATAAAAAGTTATTAAAAAATTTATGCAAAAATAAGTGTGCGAACATTCTAAATTAATGGATAACTGTCAGTTACTAAGCTAATGATAATTTTTGAGGACTATGTATTATTAAATATGATTGTAAAAAGTAATACTCTGTGCTATAATTCTTGATTGTGAGTAATGAAAATTATTCCTTGCTTATCACAAAAATGATGGTAAGCCGTATAGACCACAAGGAGGTGCAAATATACAATGAGAACATATGAAATTATGTACATCGTACGTCCAAACATTGAAGAAGATGCGAAAAAAGCAGTTGTAGAACGCTTTAACGGTATCTTAGCTTCAGAAGGATCAGAAGTTTTAGAAGTAAAAGACTGGGGTAAACGTCGCCTAGCTTATGAAATCAATGATTTCAAAGAAGGTTTCTATAACATCGTACGTATCAAATCAGATAACAATAGAGCTACTGACGAATTCCAACGTTTAGCTAAAATCAATGACGATATCATTCGTTACATCGTTATCCGTGAAGACCAAGATAAGTAATAATTGGACGGGGGCGTTTAAATGATAAATAGAGTTGTATTAGTAGGTCGTTTGACGAAAGATCCAGAATACAGAACCACTCCCTCAGGCGTAAGTGTAGCGACATTTACTCTAGCAGTTAATCGTACTTTCACGAATGCTCAAGGGGAACGCGAAGCAGATTTCATTAACTGTGTTGTTTTTAGAAGACAAGCAGAAAATGTAAATAACTACTTATCTAAAGGTAGTTTAGCTGGCGTTGATGGTCGCATACAGTCACGTAGTTATGAAAATCAAGAAGGTCGTCGTATCTTTGTAACTGAAGTCGTTTGTGACAGTGTTCAATTCCTTGAACCTAAGAATTCACAAAACGGCGGTGGCCAACGTTCACAAAACAACGAATTCCAAGACTACGGTCAAGGATTCGGTGGTCAACAATCAGGACAAAATACTTTGTATAACAACAATTCATCTAAATCTAATTCAAATCAATCAGATAACCCATTTGCAAATGCAAACGGACCTATTGATATTAGTGATGATGATTTACCATTCTAAAAAATAACTAATTAAAAAATAAATTAAAAGGAGGCAGTTAACCATGGCAGGTGGACCAAGAAGAGGCGGACGTCGTCGTAAAAAAGTATGCTATTTCACAGCAAATGGTATTACTCATATCGATTATAAAGACACTGAATTATTAAAACGTTTTATCTCAGAACGCGGTAAAATTTTACCACGTCGTGTAACTGGTACTTCAGCTAAATATCAACGTATGTTGACAGCTGCTATCAAACGTGCACGTCATATGGCTTTATTACCATATGTTAAAGAAGAACAATAATATATAATTTATTGTCAAACCCCGTAAGCTTAGGCTTACGGGGTTATTTTTTGTGCGTTGAAAGTTAAGGAGAGGGTAAAATATTGTGCGTCTTATAGGTTTATGTTTTTAGTACAACTTTTAGGATGCACATTATTCTAGTGGATGGTGTTTTTTATTATATTAAATAATTACTTATAACAAATAAATAATTAGTAGTGGTAATATGAAATTTAATATATAATTAAATGTAAATATATAAGGGGGGGCAAATATGGATTTAAAACCAGATAAAAAGATTGTTTCTGAAATGTTTCCAATTGAAATAGATGTGACCTATAATATTCCGATATACCAAAGAAATTATTCATGGAGAGATGAAAATATTGAAGCATTAGTCAAAGATATTGAAAAAGAAGATAGTGGCTATTACTTAGGGAATATTATAGTTACGGAAAGAAAAGATAAACCCAATTTTTACGATATTATTGATGGCCAGCAGAGGATTACTACAATATTATTAATATTACTAGCTATTTACGATAATTTAAACATTAGTATGGAAAAATTAAATCAAGAAAATGAAAAAGATTTATTTCGTGATGCAGCTAATAATCAAGGTAGAATAAAAGATAAAATCTTAAAATTAGATGGATCTTCACCCTTGTTGCTTTTATCTCCAGATAAAGAAATATATATAGATCTTTTAAATCGTATAATTAATAATGATGAGAATGCTAAGCCACATAAAAACAAGGTTTTAGGAAAAAGATATGAATTTACTAAAAATTTGTTGAGGAATAATTTCTTTGGTGAGAAGGAAATGTTAGATACAAATTGTATAGAAGATGGTACAAAAAGTCTTATACACTTTTATAATAAATTAAATAATGCCGAAATCCTCCGTATAACAGTTCCTAATCTGAATGATGGTTTTACAGTTTTTACATCATTTAATGCTAAAGGTGTACCATTAACATTAATAGATTTATTCAAATCATTTTATTTGAAAGAGACTGATGGCAATATTAGCCAACAGGAAGCTACATCGAAATGGGAAGAGTTAATTTCTATATTTTACAACGAGAATGATGAGCCTATTTCTAGTGTAGTTACGCAATTTTTACTCAATAATTATGATGCTTTTGAATCAAAGAAACAATCGTCTATAACACAAAGCTCTGCGTTAAAATTATATGAAAAAATTTTTAAGGATAAAGGTTACAAATATATAGATGAACTTATACTCAGGGCGAAAATATTTTCTAATATTAGTGGAAAAATTGAAACTCTAGATATTTTGAATTTGGATCAAGATATTCAAAAAAAATTTTTTGATCTTGAAAAACTTGAATCGACTCAAACTTACCCTATAACTTTCTTTTTACTTAATAAATATTATGAAGGTAAAGTCACTAAAGATTTGATTTCCGACTTTTTAGATTTTCTATTAACTTATTATGTAAGAAGAAACATAATATTAAAACCTAAAGCATCTAATATTCGAGCAAGAGCAATACAAAGTGTAAAAAAACTAAATGAAGTAGATATTATTGAAATAGGTAATGTTGAGAATATAAAAAATATTTTTAAAAGTATTGCTGCCACTGATGAAGATTTTAGAAATGCGCTTAATGGTCCTATTTATTTAACATCAAAGAATACAACCCGGATTATATTAGTGAATTTAGAGAGAAAACATGGTAACTTCTTTAGTAAACAAACTCCAGAAAATTTAGATAGTATTACAGATAAAGGAAATTATATATGGACTTTAGAACATATAATGCCACAGTCAGCATATAAAAATGAAAATTGGAAAGGAATTTTAACAGAAAAAGTTGAAAATGAAGAACAGCTAAAAGTGTTGATAGAAAATAATATACACAAGGTAGGGAATTTAACGTTAACTGGTTATAATTCTGAAATGAGTGCTAAAACTTTTGTTGAAAAAAGAGATTATAGGGATGGTAAAACTAATAAAGAAACAGGATTGAAAACCAAATTATTTTTAAATGAATCGATTTCTGGGGAAAAAAAAGATATAAATGATAAAGAAATTTGGGATATAAAAGACATTGAAAGAAGAACAAAAGAGTTAATTAATTATATATTGCCTATGTATAGTTTTGAATAGCAATTTGGATCATGTAATTCCAAAGTATAGAGATATAATTTTAAAATTAGTCCTAAGTATAAAAATTTGCTAAGTTATGAGTATACACGCTCATAGTCTTTCAAAAAGAAAATTCGTAGCATAGAATGTTATTTTAACAGATTTATAAACACTAATGATAATTAATAGAATAAAAGCATATAAAAGAAGAACAATAATATATAATTTATTGTCACCCCCCGTAAGCTTAGGCTTACGGGGTTATTTTTGTGTTTTTTAAAACTAGAGATAAGGCAATGTACGAATGATTTAGAAAAGATAGGTAAGTAATATCTTAATATTATTAAAAATCTTATCAATGAATATGCTCCATTAAATAGGGGAAGTAAGTAGAGTAAATTAAATCGCTTGTTACAACTTGTTATTAGAAGTAACGAGTTAATAAAAAATACGTTAGGAGTATTGTTGATGGATAATATTAAAGGTATTAATCATGTAGGTTTAACTGTTCCCAATATCGATGAAGCAACAAAATTTTTAAAAAATGCATTTGGAGCAAAAGTTGCTTATGATGGATTAACTTATGATGACGAACCTCGTAAGGGTAAAGAGGTTGAGAGAATGCTTGGTTTATCAGAAGGAGCAGAAATTATAAAGCAAAGAATGATTGTCATAGGTAATGGCGCCAATATAGAAATGTTTGAAATTCAAAATAGTGATCAAAAATCACCTTTAAGATTAGAGGATTTAGGTTTTAATCATATTTCAATTTTTGTAGAAGATATGGATGTAGCAATCAAACAAGCAGTAGAAGCAGGAGCAATACCTTTATCAGAAAAACATGATAATTCTAGATATGAAGATAGTGAAAATAGTAGTAGTGTTTATTTAAAAACTGAATGGAACTTATTGATAGAATTGCAATGTATTCCAAACGGATATTACTATCCAAATGATAGTGAAGCAGAAGTATTTATTCCTGAATAAAGTCAAATATAAATCATCAAAAAAGCTATGGTTAAGACACTTGATAATAAATGTCATAACCATAGCTTTTTCCTATTTATTCTTACTAACATGGCCAATAATATATGAAGTTAAGCTGCTACAAATAATTAATAGAATTAAAAATGTCATTAAATATATTTGTTTACTTTCCACATGAAATCCGATTTCAAACTGACCGTGTAAATGACCTTTGATAAAGAAGTTAAGCGTAATAATAGATAGGATTAGAATAATTGAAATAGCACTCAACACATCGAAGCATATTTTAAAAAAGGATAGTTTATTTTTCTTCATATAATGCATCCTCCCATAATCATTATGTTAACAACCATCCCATTGAGTTAGTAGTTATTTATTTTTGTTAAATTAATCGCAATTAAAAATTTTAAACTAATGATTAATAAGAATCAATCAATAAATATCTATTTATTTACTGAATTTAATAAATTTTTATCCAAATTCGTTTTGAATAGTGAATATGGGGTATACACCTTAAGTAGACAATATAATAATTACATATTGAAAGGAGTGAAGATACATGGGTCTAATAGGAATGATCATCGTAGGTGGTCTTATCGGTTGGATTGCAGGCGCAATTCTTGGTAAAGATATCCCAGGCGGTATTTTAGGTAATGTTATTGCTGGTATCGTTGGTGCTTGGGTTGGTTCAATGATTTTTGGACATTGGGGTCCAGAATTAGGTAGAATTTATATCTTCCCAGCATTACTAGGTTCAATTATTTTAATTTTTGTAGTTTCTTTAATCTTAAAAGCTTTAAGAAAAAAATAATTGAAATATAGTTATAGAGATGACCTTCGAAAATAAGGACATCTCTATTTTTGTATATCATTTTATTTTGGAATTGTAAGTATCAGTTTATCATTCTACGTATATGCTTGCTAAAATGGTCATTAGAAGTGTTAAAAGACAAGAAAGAAGGATAATATTTTGAATTCTAATTGATTGTTGGCCATAACCCTTCTTTTTAAATACATAGAATAGGTAACTCCATGACAACATAACTAGTATGCCTAATATTATAATAAGTGTTTTCATAAAAACCCTCCTCATTTATTTTGCACCCTAAAAGATAGTTAATAAATAAAGTAAATGGTTTTTAAATAATTTATAAAATGCAAATTGCAATATCACTTAAATTTTTGCATAAAAAGAGGATGACGCTGGGTAACGCCATCCAGGAGTATTATGTTCATGAATATAAAAGACTTTGTAGTTACTTAATAACTACATGTACATAGTATCATGAATCAAATTAAAATACCAATTAAAACAACTTAATTCTATTAATATTTTTTTGTTGTACACATTTAATTTTAATTATGCAATCATATTTGAATATGTTTAATTCTATTAATTTTATATACATAAATTGTTAGTCTATTCTCAATATTTTTCGTTTTGTTGTATGTTTATGCGACTCTTGATAGGATACTATTATGGAGGGATTCATCATGGAAGGTATTGTAACGTTTATTTTAATTTCACTATTAATGATTATCGTACCGGGACCAGATTTTCTAATCGTCATGAAGAATACTGTCCATTCTGGAAAAAGAAATGGTATGTTAGCTGCATTGGGCATTACGACTGGTCATATTGTTTATGCGAGTTTAGCTATTTTCGGAATTATATACATATTAACAAGTTTATATTACGTCTTTCTATTAATTAAAATATTTGGGGCGTGTTA
The DNA here is from genome assembly GCF_030547725.1 of Staphylococcus pasteuri. NCBI lineage: Bacteria > Bacillati > Bacillota > Bacilli > Caryophanales > Staphylococcaceae > Staphylococcus > Staphylococcus pasteuri. The sequence goes on from NZ_JAUOQO010000004.1 coordinate 217,580, forward strand.
CTTAATTTATTTAGGTATTCGTTCTATTTTGTCAGCGCGTCAGTCTATGTCTTTTAATGATCAAAAGCAAAATTTAAACAAAGTTTCATATCTTTCATCGTATAGACAAGGATTTTTAAGTACCATATTAAATCCTAAAGCATTACTTTATTACGTGAGTATACTGCCTCAATTTTTATCACAAGGAAATATACATATGACATCTCAAGTGGCGATTTTAGTCTTATCTGTAGTGTTAGTCGTATGTTGTTGGTTTTTATTTTGTGTATTCATATTCCAATATATTAAATTATTATTCAGTAATCCGAAAATTAAAGCAATTTTTGATTATGCAGTAGGTATTATTTTGATCGGCCTATCAATTAATTTATTATTAAGTAAATCAAGTTAAGTATATTAGGGTGGGAATTAATGTGAAAGTATATTTAGTAAGACATGGTGAATCTAAATCAAATTATGATAATAAGCACGGAGAACCTTATTTCTGTGGTCAACTTAATGTGCCATTAACTGAAAAGGGGACTGAAAGTGCACAAGCATTAGTAAGTTACTTTGCGAATAAAACGATTGACCATGTGTACGTATCAAGTTTATTGAGAACACAGCAAACATATGAAGCAATATTTCCATACAATATTCCTACGACTTCTACAGATTTACTTAAAGAGAGATCATTAGGTGTATTTGAAGGTAAATTTAAAAAAGAGGTTTCGGAAGATCAGCATTTTTATAAATATTTTAATGACGATAATTACAAAGATTTTCGCCATAGCTTTACTCAAAAAGCACCTGAAGGAGAAAGTTATCAAGATGTTTATGATAGAGTTTCGATGTTTTTCGATACGATTGTAGATGAAAAGGCAGAAGAGATTGTTATTGTAGCGCATCAAGTTGTTATTAGATGTCTATTTGTTTATTTAGAGCAACTAACAAAAGACGAAGCATTAACTGCTAACGTTGAAAACTGTAAGCCATATTTGATTGAAATATAATAAAAAAAGTGAAATGCGTGTATAATACAAACGCATTTCACTTTTTTTATAAATTAAGACAGCCGGGTGTCTTGTTTTATGAATTTTGTTTCTTCTGTTTGGGATATCCTACAATTAAAGTGACGAATGTACTAATAATAATTAAAATAACAGAAATTGCAGCAGTAATACCGACTGAATAGTCTTCTAGGATAAATGCGACAACAGCTAATCCAGACCAAGGTACAATTGCAATAATTTGTAGAACGCTAGATATAATTCTAGTAGTAAGATGATTGAAAATACTTAAAATAAGTGCAGGTAGCGCAAATGCAACTACAGTACCAATAGCAGTCCAAAGTTCTGCAGGTTTATCTAAGCTTATTGTATGTGGGCCTGTCGGATGCTTAGCGCACATAATGATTGTAGCAACAGTTGATAAAATTGCAATAATCACAAAAATTACGCGACGTTTCATGTTCTCACTCCTATAAATATATGTTGTTTTTAAAATTTTGCTCATTTATTAGTGTGACTAAGTATTGTAATGATGTCAATGTTACGATAAATGCGTATAACCAAATAAATACAGCATACAAAAAGCTTCTACTCGATTAGTTTTCATAATGAAACTTACCGAATAGAAGCTTATTTACTATTTATCAAAAACGTCTGTCTTGATATTTTTCTTATCCAAGAATGATTTGATTTTATCTTGTTGTTTTTTATTTACATCGCCTGCATAGTTAGTTGGCACATCAACAACATTGATTGAATTTTGAGGTTGATAGTTTAATTGTTCAATCTCTTCATCGACATCAGCAATAGTACTATTTAATGCTTTGAAATATTTGATAATACGATTGGTTGGATCTTTATATTCATTTGGAATTTTATTATTATTCACGAATTTTTTGAAGTGTAAGTCGTTTTTAACAGCCAAATTAGATAGTTCACTTAAACGATCTGATTGTTTTTTAGTAATCTTTTTACTGCTATCACTTTGACGATCTAATTGGTGTTGGATAACGTACTTATTATCAAGAATATCGCTATTGACTTGTAAATATTTTTCAAGTGCTTTGTTCATTTCATCTTCACTTATTGTTGCATTCTTTTTGTTAGAAGTGAAAATATCTTTTTCTTTTAATTGCTTAGCATTTTTAGGTGCATGAGCATTACTATGTGAATCTTGATCATTGTCATCTTCACTTTTATTGGCACAAGCTGATAGTACAAGTGCAAATGATAAGATTAACGTGAGTAGGACTCTTTTCTTCATTAGGTTTGGTACTCCTTTTATTCGTACAATATTCATTGTGTTTAATTTATTATATATTATAGCGTATCACGTATCAAAAATGATTTGAATGTTTAAGCATTGATTAAATAATGAACTATGAACATTTTGTGTACGTTCATTATTTAGTGGAATTCAAGATTTCTTGAACTGTAAAACCACGTGTACTCCATAATCTCAGATGAGTCCAACCTTTTTCTATTTGTTTGCTCAATGTTTTATCTGGAACTGGTAAAATCTTATCCTCTTTAATAAGATTGTTCATCATTTCAACAGCATTTTCTTCATCGGGTGCTATTCTTAAATGAAATAGTATATACTGAACGGCTTTTTCTTTTTCAATATCATCATTTGCTTTAATGTTATTTCTAATGAATTTAATGAACTGTTTAAGTTTGGTATTGCGTTCATAATACTCATTGTTTACATATGTTAGCAGTTCATCTAAATTGTCTGGTACATAGAACTCTTTAAATGGGTCATCAATATCACTACTATTTGTTAACAAAGGAATGACAGGATGTAATAGCATATCGTTTTGAATAGTGACTAAACGATTGATACCCATATCTTTAATCTCATCTTTGATGTCATTTTGGGTCATCTCTTTATTGTATAGATGTTTCATCAAATAGGACACACGCTCTAAAGAAGCATAACCATACAGATTTGTGATTGCAATATAGATATTTAGAGGTGTAACGTAATGTTGTTTTTTAGGATCATTTTTAAAATGCTTCAATTGCTCTTGCACTAAATTTTGACGGATTTCTGGATCCATATAATTTTCTATGTTAACTGATTCTAATGAACTGTTATCTAACTCGTCTGGATTATTTTCCTCAAATGCCTCAATGATATCATTTTTAGTAAAATTGTCTTCAGAATCTGCTAAGCTATCAAAGTCACCTAAACTATCCCAACCAGTTAAATCATCCTCAATTTCAGAGATTAATGAATGTTCTGCTAGTGATTCAAATATATTATCTTTTTGAGTGCCGATTCTTTCAATTTGGTCATCAATAACCGATTCTAAGCCACCAGTTGACTGAATATATTTATCTATAAAATCTAATGCGTCATATGGTATCGAAACGATATTATAACGTGCATTGTAGTTGAATATAAATGAATAATTGAATAACTGTGATGGTGAAGTGAGTTCTTGAACGTCATTAACTGTTGATGCGATATCTATATTGGAAGTGTAATTTTTGTCGTTTTCATATATAGATTGAAATATAAATAATGTTGAATTTGTAAATTGATTGAATACACGTTCTAACAATTCATTATTTTCAAAGAATGTATCATTGATTAATTTCACAGCATCAGCTTTTTTTAATTTTGAAGTATTTTTAAATTCGTAAAATTTTAAGATGTTTTGAATATCTTTTGCTTTTAAAGTTGTTAAATAATCTTTTAAATTAGTATGTTCTATATTGTAACGTACTTTTTCATCTAGCTTTTTAAATTCTTTTAGCAATTGCTTGTTATCATTATCTAAGTCTTTATATTCATAGAGTCCAGTAAAAACATATTCATTTACCTTATTTAAATAGATAGGGTCTATAATATATTCATCTGTAGATTCTTTATAGAAGAATCCTAATTGATCTGTTAATTTGCAAGTAGTCTTTATGTCTTCATTAACGTTAACAGTTGATGAAGCATCCTTTAACAAGTTTTCGATGTATGTTTGTTCGTCTTTTCCCATATTGTTATAAATAAGGTTCACATTGTGTGGTTGAAAAGCAATATGTAAGGTTTCGAGTGGTGAAAGTTTTCTAGGGATGTCTAAAAATGTTTGGATTTCATAAATTTTCACTTTAGTAATATGATTTAAGGTATTCATAATAGCTCCTTTAAAATATATGATGTGTGATGGATTTAGACTAGAAAACAGTTTACGTCATAATGTAAAAACCCAACGATGTTAAAAGATAAAAATTTTTCATTACTTATATCATAACATGTTTATTGAATATAATAATAAAAAAACAGAATTCCATTAAGGAATTCTGTTTTGAAGATATATTTTAATGAAACGTTTTATAGCGGGTATTAATTTCTAATAATATAATCGAATGCGTTTAGGGCAGCATTTGCGCCTGCACCCATAGAAATAATGATTTGTTTGTTTTTCTGATCAGTCACGTCACCAGCGGCAAAGATACCTGGAACGTTTGTGCTGTTATTATTATCAATAACAACTTCTCCACGACCATTTAATTCAACAGCATCTGATATCCATGCTGTGTTAGGTACTAAACCGATTTGTACAAAGATACCATCTAAATTAACCACTTGTTCTTCGCCAGTGTTCATATCTTCGTATTTAATACCAGTGACATGGTCTTCACCAATAACTTCTGTTGTTCTTGCTTTAGTTTTGATATCAACATTTGATAATGAACGTAAACGATTTTGAAGTACACTGTCAGCTTTCAATTCTTCTGAATATTCGAAGACAGTGACATGCTTAACAATTCCAGCTAAATCAATCGCTGCTTCAACACCTGAGTTACCGCCACCGATTACTGCAACGTCTTTGTTTTCAAATAAAGGACCATCACAGTGAGGGCAGAAAGCAACACCTTTGTTGAGTAAACGATCTTCGCCTGGAATATTAAGTTTACGCCAACTTGCACCTGTAGAAATGATGGCTGTTTTAGTTTCTAGTACAGCATCGTTTTCTAACGTAACGCGAATTGCACTATCTGTTTTTTCAATATTAGTAGCACGAATACCAGTCATAGTATCAATGTCGTATTGAGCAATATGGTCTGCTAAATGAGATGAAAATTCAGAACCTGTTGTTTCTTTAACAGTAATGAAGTTTTCAATACCAGCAGTATCATTAACTTGTCCACCAATGCGGTCAGCCACAATACCAGTGCGTAAACCTTTACGTGCCGTATAAATTGCAGCACTACCACTTGCTGGACCGCCACCGATAACTAATACATCATAAGGGTCTTTGCCTTCGAATTCTGATGCGTCAGCAGTACTTCCTAATTGGTTAAGAATATCTTGAATTGACATACGGCCGTTACCAAACTCTTCTCCATCTAAGAAGACAGCAGGTACTGCCATGATGTTTTCAGATTCTTCACGGAATACTGCACCGTCAATCATTGTATGTGTAATGTTAGGGTTGATTACACTCATTAAGTTTAATGCTTGAACAACATCTGGACATTTTTGACAAGTTAAACTTACAAAGGTTTCAAAATGGAATGAACCTTCTAGGCCTTTAATTTGATCAATAACAGATTGTTGTTCTTTAGGTGGACGGCCACTTACTTGTAAAATAGCTAATACAAGTGAGTTAAATTCGTGACCTAAAGGAATACCTGCGAAAGTAATACCAGTTTCTTCGCCTGGGCGATTTACTGAGAAACTAGGTGTACGTTTCAATTCTTTTTCAGTAAGAGTGATGTGAGATGACATCTCTGTTACTTCATCTAATAATTCTTTTAATTCTTTAGATTTATCATCAGAGCCAAGGCTAGCGACGAATTCAACGTCGCCTTCCATTAGCTCAAGTAATTGTTGTAATTGTTGTTTTAAATCAGCATTAAGCATAATTAATTAATGCCTCCTTAAATTTTACCTACTAAGTCTAATCCTGGTTGTAAAGTTTCAGAACCTTCTTCCCATTTTGCAGGGCAAACTTCACCTGGATGTTGACGTACATATTGAGCAGCTTTGATTTTGTGAACTAATGTACTAGCGTCACGGCCGATTCCATCAGCATTGATTTCTGCAGCTTGTACAACACCATCAGGGTCGATAATGAATGTACCACGTTGTGCTAGACCAAGTTCTTCATCTAATACGTCGAAGTTACGAGTGATTGTTTGAGAAGGGTCACCAATCATATTGTATTGGATTTTGCTAATAGCATCTGAATGATCATGCCAAGCTTTGTGTACGAAATGAGTATCAGTAGAAACTGAGAATACATTTACGCCTAATTCTTGTAATTTGTCATATTGGTTTTGTAAGTCTTCTAATTCAGTTGGACAAACGAATGAGAAGTCTGCAGGATAGAAGCATACAACACTCCAAGAACCTTTTAAGTCTTCTTGAGATACTTCTTTGAATTCATCTTTCTTTGGATCGTAAGCTTGCGCTGTGAATGGTAAGATTTCTTTATTAATTAAAGACATAGTTAAATTCCTCCTGATTAATTGAGAATGTTTTATTAGAATTAGATAACAATCATTGTTTAATTATAATAATTCTAATCTCTTGTTTAATATTATTACATCTAGATATTAAATAGTCAACTTCATCAACTCGTACATATGAATATATACTTTTAAAATTGATGTTGTAAGTGTTTTAGCATATCTAATGAAATTATTATTTAGAATAGAGTAAGTAATTATTAATATTAATAATGATACTTTTTAATATTAAAATAATAACTTCATTCTCAACTAAATACTTATGATTGATAATATGGTGTAATTTTATTACATCATACTATACCTCGATACTAACATGTTAAATCATAACTTTCATAAAACACGATTTAATCATTGTAAGACTATCATTTTAGTGAGTGCAACTCATTTAAAATCTAATTGAAAAGGGTATACAATAATTAAAGATAAATTACGGGAATTTTATTTTTCGAATATATAGGAGTGGAACTATAATGTCAGATTATGTATATGAGTTAATGAAAAAGCATCATTCGGTGCGTCGTTTTAAAACAACACCATTAAGCCAAGAAATAGTAGAGAAATTGGTTGAAGCAGGTCAAAGCGCATCAACATCTAGTTTTTTACAAGCATATTCAATCATTGGTGTTGATGACCCTAAAATTAAAGAAGATTTGAAAGAAGTATCAGGACAACCGTATGTTGTTGAAAATGGATTCTTATTTGTATTTGTTTTAGATTATTATCGTCATAATTTAGTTAATGAAAAAGCAGAATCAAATATGGAAATTTCATTTGAATCAGCTGAAGGTTTATTAGTAGGTTCTATTGATGTTGCACTTGTTGCAGAAAACATTGCAGTCGCAGCTGAAGATATGGGATATGGTATGGTTTATTTAGGTTCATTACGTAACGATGTTGGACGAGTACGTGAGATTTTAGACTTACCTGAATATACCTTCCCTCTATTTGGAATGGCTGTTGGTGAACCAGCTGATAATGAAAATGGTTCAGCGAAACCTCGCTTACCTTTAGAGCATGTCTTCCATAGAAACAAATATAATTCAGATAAAGACAAACAAATTAGTGAATTACAAGATTACGATCAAACAATAAGTAATTATTATAAAGAACGTACCAATGGTGAAAGAAGCGAAACATGGTCAGAACAAATTGAATCATTTATGGGAAATAAAACAAGATTAGACATGTTGAATCAATTGAATAATGCAGGATTAATTAAAAAATAATAAACACATGAACATAAAAAAGGGAGAATGCCACTACAATAGGCATTCTCCCTTTTTTAATCTGAAATTTAATTCGTTGTTAATTCACCGTATTCATTAGATTCAAATGATTTTTTGTCCCAATTTTTAGTGAGTTTTGCGGTACCAGTACCGGCTAAAATAGAATCGTTGACGTTAAGTGCAGTACGACCCATGTCTATAAGTGGTTCTATAGAAATTAAAACCCCGGCTAAAGCTACAGGTAAGTTTAGAGTTGATAAAACTAAGATAGAAGCGAATGTCGCACCGCCACCTACACCTGCAACACCAAATGAACTTATGATAACAACTGCTACTAATGTCACGATGAACTGTAAGTCGATATCTACATGAGCTACTGGTGCAACCATAATTGCAAGCATAGCAGGGTAGATACCCGCACATCCATTTTGTCCAATTGATAAACCGAATGTTGCTGAGAAGTTTGCGATACCTTCAGGAACACCAAGACGTGTTGTTTGTGTTTGGATATTTAATGGTAACGCTCCAGCACTTGAACGTGATGTGAAGGCAAACACTAGCACTTCGAATGTTTTCTTCATATATTTTATTGGATTAATACCAAGGATAGATAAAATGATTAAGTGAATGATATACATCGTAATTAGTGCTGCATAAGATGCAATCATAAATTTACCTAAAGTCCATATAGCAGCAAAGTCACTTGTCGCAATTGTTGATGTCATAATGGCTAAGATACCATATGGTGTCAATCTTAATACGAAAGTAACAATAGCCATGACAACTGAATAAATGGCTTCTATACCACGTTTAAGTACATCGCCATGATTAGGTTCTTTACGAGCTACACGTAAATAGGCAAATCCTACAAATGAAGCGAATATTACTACGGCAATCGTAGACGTAGTTCTTTGACCAGTAAAGTCTAAGAAAGGATTGCTTGGTAATAGTTCTAATATTTGTTGAGGTAATGTGTGTGCAGTTAAGTTTTTAGCTTCTTTTGAAATTTCACTACCACGTGAATGTTCTGCACTACCTAAATCAATTGAAGATGCATCTAAACCGAATAATAAAGCATATCCAATACCTACTAATGCAGCTATTGCAACAGTTCCGATGAGGAACATAAAAATGTAGCTACCAATTTTAGCGAATTTATCCCCAATTTGAATTTTACTAAATGCTGAAACGATTGAAATAAAGATAAGCGGCATAACAATCATTTGTAGTAATGCGACATATCCGTCACCTACGATACTAAACCAATCGCTTGTAGTTTCGATTACTTTTGAGTCCACACCATAAATGAGGTGCATTGCGATGCCTAAAATGATGCCTATAGCTAATGCTGTAAACACACGTTTAGGAAATGATATATGCTTTCTAGCCATGACATTTAACATGACAATAAAGGCAATAAGCACAATAACATTAACCACTGTTAAAAATGGAACCAAAATCAACACTCCCTTAACAATTCATTTTTTATAAAAGTTATGTATTAAGAATATAACTGTTATTTTTATAAATCAAGGGTATGATTGTAAATATTATAGGAATACTCAGAATTAAAAATAAAACATAAATTTGTAGATTTAGTTTTATTTATCAACATATTTTTAGTCATTATAAAAAGACGTATTCATTATGAATCACTTCGCTAATATATAGATAGACAACTTAGTTTGTTATGTTATATATTAAATATGTTATATAATAATTTTAAAATGATATCCTTGTTACGATTAAAAGGAGAGTTGATAAATGAAATATGCTGGAATACTTGCTGGTGGAATAGGTTCAAGAATGGGGAATGTTCCTTTACCTAAGCAATTTTTAGATTTAGATAATAAACCGATTTTAATACATACAATTGAGAAATTCATTTTGTTAAATGAATTTGAAAAGATCATCATTGCTACACCGTCAAAATGGCTATCTCATACGATTGATACATTGAAAAAATATAATATTTCAGATTCAAGAATTGATGTCATTGCAGGCGGTAAAGATAGAAATGAAACAATTATGAATATTATTGAACATATTGAAAAATATAAACCTATAGAAGAAGACGATATTATAGTCACTCACGATGCTGTGAGGCCTTTTTTAACATATCGAATAATCAAAGAAAATATTGACGGTGCTATTAAATATGGTGCTGTAGACACTGTTATTGAAGCTATTGATACTATTGTCGTTGCTAAAAATCAAGACAGTGTCACTTCTATTCCAATAAGAAGTCATATGTACCAAGGACAGACCCCGCAGTCTTTTAAAATCAAATTATTGAAAGAAAGTTACAACCGATTAAATGAGAAGCAAAAAGAAGTATTGACGGATGCTTGCAAAATTATTGTTGAAAATAATCAGACAGTCAAACTAGTTAGAGGAGAAACATTCAATATTAAAGTAACGACGCCATATGACTTACAAGTAGCTAACGCTATTATCAAAGGTGACATCCATCATGATTAATCAAATTTATCGCCTTACTTCTCCAAGACAATTTGAAGTTTCATACGATAGTGTCGATATTTTTAGTGATTATGTTATAGTTCGTCCTCAATATTTATCCATTTGCGCTGCAGATCAACGATATTATACAGGTAATAGAGATAAACAAACGTTAAAAAAGAAGTTGCCTATGTCTTTAATTCATGAAGGGGTAGGTGAAGTTGTATTCGATAGTAAAGGTATCTTTAAAATAGGTACTAAAGTAGTCATGGTTCCCAATACGCCAATAGAAAATAGCGAATTCATTTCAGAAAACTATTTACCAACCAGTCAATTTAAATCGAGTGGCTATGATGGATTTATGCAAGATTTCAATTTATTAAAACATGATAGGGTTGTACCTCTGCCAGAAGGTAGCGACTTAAGTATATTGTCATACACGGAATTAGTTACTGTTAGTTTGCATGCGATTGATCGTTTTGAACAAAAGGCAACTGGTCATAAATCGTCGTTTGGCGTATGGGGAGATGGCAATTTAGGTTATATTACCGCACTTCTACTTAGAAAATTATATCCAAAAGCCCAAATATATGTTTTTGGAAAAACAGATTATAAATTAAGTCATTTTTCTTTCGTAAATGGCGTTTACCACATAGATAATATAACCGATGATTTAGACATAGATCATGGGTTTGAATGTGTTGGAGGTAAAGGTAGCCAAGATGCAATCAACCAAATCATTAATTTAATTAGACCAGAAGGAAGTATTTCTTTATTAGGTGTTAGTGAAATGCCAGTTGAAATCAATACTAGACTTATTTTAGAAAAAGGACTGACAGTGATAGGTAGTAGTCGAAGTGGTGCTGAAGACTTTAAAAATGTAGTTAATCTTTATGAAAAACACCCTGACATTATTGACAAGTTAGCATTATTAAAAGGCGAAGAGTTTGAAATTCGTACTATTAATGATGTTATCAACGCTTTTGAATCAGATTTATCTAATTCATGGGGAAAAACAGTTTTGAAATGGATTATGTAATACGAAAGGATGCTCATATTGATCAAGACAAAACTATATATAGATAATATTTACTGGGAAAGAGTGCAGTTATTTATAGAAGGACATGTAGATAATTTAAATATTGAAAAGAGTGAGTTTGTTTTAAGAAACTTAACAGAAACAAAAGAATTAAAAGCTAATCAAGTTGAAATTAATGAAAACAGATTTATTTGTCGATTTAATGTGGCTATTCTTGATAATGGCTATTATTTATCTTCAGGACAGTACCTACTAGTTAATAAACAACAAGAAGAACATATTGCTACTATGAATCAAGAAGTCATTAATCAATTTTATGAACAGCTTGATGAGACAGAGTTAGTCTCGTATGAAGCTCTGGAAACCTCAAACGCAAAAATGAACTTTTTACTTGAAAGATTAATGAAAGAATTCCATAAAGGTGGTAGCTCTAATACGACTGTTTATACAGTTAAACCCGAAATTTCAAGTGAAGTAAACGAACTTGTATTAAATGTAATGTATAAGGTGCCGAGAAAGAGAAATAGTATGTTAATAGAAATGTATAAAGAGATGAGACTTAAATATAGAAGTTATGCATATAACATTCGAGATAGTATCTTCAAATCAATATTTTATGTTACTAAGTTTTTCCATCTTCGAAAGGGTAAAACAGTATTATTTACTTCGGATTCAAGGTCAAATATGTCTGGTAACTTCAAATTTATATATGATGAAATGATTAAAGCTAATTTAGACCAAAAATACGATATTCATGCGTTATTCAAACCCCATATTACAGAAAGAAGAAAGTTTATAGATAAATTTAAATTCCCATATTTATTAGGAAAAGCGGATTATATTTTCGTTGATGATTATCACCCTATGCTTTATAAAGTTAAATTTCGTAAGTCACAAGAGATTATACAAGTTTGGCACGCAGTTGGGGCCTTTAAGACAGTAGGGTTTAGCAGAACAGGAAAAAAGGGTGGGCCATTCTTTAATTCTCTTAATCATAGAAATTATACTAAAGCATATGTTTCTTCGGAAAATGATATTCCGTATTATGCAGAAGCATTTGGGATAAAAGAACAAAATGTAATACCTACTGGAGTACCTAGAACAGATATATTTTTTGATGAAGAATATAAAACTAAAATTATCAATAAAATGGAAACAGTAATACCTAATATTAAAGGAAAAAAAGTGATATTATTTGCACCAACATTTCGAGGAAGCGGACATCATACTGCACACTATCCGTTCTTTAAAATTGATTTCCAAAGGTTGGCTAAATATTGCAAAGATAACAATGCCATAGTTTTATTTAAAATGCATCCATTTGTTAAAAATAAATTGAAAATTCCGAATAAATTTAAAAAGTATTTCTTGGATATATCTGAATTAAGAGAAGTAAATGACTTGTTATTTATTACGGATATTTTGATTAGTGATTATTCTTCATTAATATATGAATTTGCAGTATTTAAAAAACCGATGTTATTTTATGCATTTGATTTAGAAGATTATATTACGACACGAGATTTTTATGAAAGTTATGAAACGTTTGTACCTGGTAAAATAGTGCAAACATTTGAAGCGTTAATGGATTCGCTTAATAATGAAGACTTTGATCAATATAAAGTAGAACCTTTTTTAAATAAACATTTTAAATATCAAGATGGCAGGTCAAGTGAACGATTGGTTAGACATTTATTTGGTAGTTAGAAGTGAAGTGCATTAAGCAATGACAGCAAGGAGGTCATCAATGAAGCAAGCATATATGATAGTGCATGAGTTAGATGTTAATAAAGGCGGCATGACGACAGCTATGCTTACAAGAAGTAAGTACTTTTTTGATCATAAAATCAAAGGACATATAGTTACTTTTGATTATAAAGTACATTATGATAGCATTCTTAAAAGTTTAGTATCTTCAAATAAAATGGATAAAAGAACGGAAATGTTTAATCCATTTATCTATTTTAAAAAGAAATCTAACAAATTAATAAGAAAGAAAAATAGTCATCCATATAAAGAATTTGCAAAAATGTTAAAAGGTACTGTGGAGATAAAACAAAATAAAAATATATCAAGATATTTTAATAATAAAAGTGGTAAATATATAGCTTATAAACGAAAGATAAATCGCCAACAAAGCGTTATCGATGTATTTGAAAATAATACACGATTAAAACGAGTATATTTATTTAATAACAAAATACATAAAGTTGATGTATTTAATAAAGATAATAAACTGGTTGCTGAACAATTTTATGATAATCAAACTTACTTATATTTATATAGACAGATTAGCGCTAAAAATGGTGTGATTGGTAATACCTATTTAATTAATGAGAAAAAGCAATTTAGTAATAATGTTGAATTTTGTAGTTATTTTTTAGACAGGCTAGTCAAAGACGATAAGAATAGTATTATGATTTGTGATGGTCCAGGTAGCTTTCCTAAAATGTTAAATACTAAGCATAAAAAGGCCAAAAAATTCTCGGTTATTCACACTAACCATCATAAAAACTTTGATAATAGCGGTGCTAAAAAGAAACATGAAGATTATATATTGAAAAAAGCAGGTTTGATAGACGGTGTCATTGTGTTAACAGAAGGACAAAAGAAAGACATTATTAAAGAATATGACATCAAAAACTTATATGTGATTAGTAACTTTATAGATATTCAAAAGGATGATTTAAATAATAAACACCATAAGGTTGTAGGACAAGTCTCTAGGTTAGTAGCAACAAAGGGTCTAAATTATCTATTGGAAGTCGCTGAAAAAGTAATATCAAAAGATAATAGCATAGAATTTCATATATATGGGGATGGACCAGAAAAAGGTAATTTGGAACGAATGATCAAGGAAAAACAGTTACAGCATAATGTTAAGTTGCTTGGTTATACAAATGAACCTTTGAAGAAGATTAAAAAATTTGGTTGTGTTGTTTCAACTTCTCAAGTGGAATCTCAAGGTTTGAGTATTGCCGAGGCAATGTTACAAAGAAAACCGGTAGTAGCTTTTGATATTAAATATGGTCCATCTGATTTTATAAAAGACGGTGAGAATGGATATTTGATTGAAAATAAAGATATTGAAAGTATGGCTGAAAAAGTTTTAGAAATTATTAATAATAAAGATTTAGCGAATCGACTTGGTGAAAACGCAAGAAATAATGTTGTAGGATTATTTAGCCCTGAAAAGATAATGAATCAATGGCTTAATATTTTTAAATAAAATTAAAAAAGTGTTAGGACAATTACAACTTTGTCCTAACACTTTTCTTTTTTATTATAAGTTAAATAATCTAGCGAAAAATCCTTTTTTCTCTTCTTTAGGCTCTTGATGAGCTAGAGGAGAAGATTGTGATTCAACATGGTCTTTATTAGTATTAGATACTTCAGATGTAGATGTTGAATGAGATGTAGATTGTGCTTGAGTTGATTGTTCTGAAGTACTTAATGATGTACTTTCTTTTTTATTATCAACACTATTAGAAGTGCTCAAGCTGTCAGTAGTTGTTGACACTGATGTAGATGCAATTGTTTTATTTTGCTCTGAATTATTTTCACTTGATGAAAGTGACGTAGATTGTGATGATGAAGTACTTTGGCTTGAAGTACTATTCACAGCATCATTATTGCTTTGTTTTGATTCAGAAGCAATAGCTTGTTGCTCATCTAACTTTTTAGTATGAGATTGTTGAGTTGATTGTATTGCATCTTGTGTAGTTTGAATCGCTTTTAATGATTCAGTGTTAGCATCTATTTTAGAAGTAATTTGGCTTTGTAGTTCTTTTAATTCTTGTTGTTGATGATGAACTTGACTAATCATTTGGCCTAACATTTGACGTTCTTCACGCATTTTTTGAATTTCACTACGTAAGTCTTCTACCAATTGTGAAATATTTTGATCAGTTGGTAATTGACTATTATCTTCTTTTACTAAGACTTGAAGGAAATCTTTTTCCTTTTCTAATTCTTCAAATGCTAAATCATAGCTATTAGTTTGCTTTACTTTATCAGCAATATCTTTAAATAATTCGATATCTTCTTCTTTAAAATCAGTTGCTTCACGTCCACGATATTCAGTCTTACTAAGTTGATAGCCACGTTCTTCTAAATGTTGGACGATTTTACGGACTTGTTTTTCACTTAGCTCGACGCGTTGTGCGAATTCTTTAGTTAACATTAATAAAGTCCTTTCATATTATGGTTTATGTATACTGACGGTTGTCTACGGTTAGTGAAACCTCAGTCTTACCTCATATGATAGTTTACCGTTATTTATAGTTAATTTCAAGTTTTGTTACAGAGGGCTTCTTAATTTCATTTGCTCAAGTAATGGATATATTATATCTCTTGAAATACGGTTGGCGAAGACATATTTAAGAATGTAGTTAGACTTAACACTTGTGCCATAAATATCTTTTGATAAAAGAATGTTAGCTTTGATAAACAAGTCAATTTCTTTGGGATCTTCATCATTAGTATAATTTGGATGAATATAATCAATTTCGGTTTGTTTTTCGAATTGATGTTCATATAAAAATTGTCTGCGACGCTCAAGTACTTTATTTGTTTCTTCGTCAGTTGTTAGAGGTTCTCTTGGAACTTCCATCATTATAAAATTGATATCTCTATCATGAATGTCGTTAGATAGAACATTTAGTTGTTCTTCAATTTTTTCTAATGTTTTAGACATGACCTCATCATGGTTATCTTTGTTCTTAGTGATGAGATAAATGAGGAAAGCAGAATTTGTTGTTGCTTCGTAATGTGCACTAGCCATACTAACAACTTCATCATTTTCAACACCAACAATAAATGCATAATCTTTTTCAGTCTTATTATTTTCAAGTGATTGTTTGAAAATATGACTGTCTTCTGTGAGGCTGATGTCTAATTTTGAATCGTAAATTTGTAATGCTTCGTTGAAATATGGGTCGTTAGCAGACGTTATCGTTTTAAATTCCATTATGACACCCCCGAAAATATATTTTGTAAATTATATCATAACTTTGTACCTGGTACGGAAAGATGAATGTGTATGAAAATATTTATAAAAAAACACTATAACTGTAACGACATTGCGTATCAGTTATAGTGCCATGCTTAGCATTGTTTTAACATTAGCAAATTATGATTTTGGTCCTTTTGATTCAGAAGCATAATGTGTAATGTCAATTTCTTCATATGCTGCATTATGTTCTTCAACTTCATTATGAGAAGAACGGTCACGATTAGCAATAACTAAAAATTTACCGTCCAAAATGTCTTGTTTATGACTTTCGATTTCGTCATCACTTAGATTATATCTTGTAAGCACAGCTTGTTCGCCGTCTTCACCAATAAGTAATCTAGACATACGGTCACTAAATGAACCGCTTGTAGCAATTAAACTAATTTGAGAATCGTGTAAATCATCTAAATGTAATTTTGAACGACTAATAACTGCTAATTCACTTTCTAAATAGCCTTCAGATTTCTTTTGGTTAATCACGTTGTATAATTCTGATTGATTTTCTACTACTGTAATTTCTGCCATGATTATCGCCCCTTATTTTTTCTCTTAGTTCAAATTCTATACCCTTGCCCTATAATTATAAAACTTTTGTTTATATAATTATATAATTTTACTGATTTATTTACCAAATTTATTTTTGAATTAAAAATCAAAACGCTTTCAGTGAGAACTACTGTTAAGACAAGGATGATAGTGTATGATAGATATTGAAAAAGTAGCTGAAATTTGCTATCATCATTAAATAATTTATATGACTCATATAATCTAAAGAATATGGCTTTAGAAGTTTCTACCATGTCGCCTTGAACGACATGACTATGGGTAACAACTCAATACTTAGGAGCAGTTTAAATCGATCAAAATATGAAGGGCTAATGTTAAATGTGTTATTGATATAGGGATTTGTTATGCAATCTTACAAAGGTCCTTTATCTATTTGTATACATTTAATTATCGATTAATTTGACGTATCTACTTCTCTATTTGCTAATTAACGCAATGTATTGCACGTTCCCTCATAGATCCTGAAACTTAATCAAAGTTTGGGGATTTTTTTGTATCAACAAGTCTATGGATTACATAAATTTGAGGAGGTTTTCCGGGTGGAGTCGTTAGGACGTAAAGTAAAAGAAGATGGTGTAGTCATTGATGAAAAGATTTTGAAAGTAGACGGTTTTTTAAATCATCAAATTGACGCAAAGTTAATGCATGAAGTAGGGCAAACATTTTATAATCAGTTTAAAAATGAAGGTATTACTAAAATATTAACTATCGAAGCATCTGGTATTGCACCAGCCATTATGGCTGCTCTTCATTTTGATGTACCATGTTTATTTGCTAAAAAAGCAAAACCTAGTACTTTGAAAGATGGTTTTTATCAAACAGATATCCATTCATTTACTAAAAATAAGACAAGTACAGTTATCGTTTCTGAAGAGTTTCTTGGTGAAGATGACACGGTCTTAATTATTGATGATTTCTTAGCTAATGGCGATGCATCATTAGGTTTAAATGAGATTGTTAAACAAGCCAATGCTAAAACTGCAGGCGTTGGTATTGTCGTAGAAAAAAGCTTCCAAAATGGTCGTCAAAGACTTGAAGATGAAGGGTTGAATGTATCTTCATTATGTAAGGTGGCATCATTAAAAGGTAATAAAGTGACGCTATTAGGTGAAAATTAATGAAGAATTTTATTCTTAGTATTCAACATTTATTAGCCATGTATGCAGGAGCGATTTTAGTACCGATTATCGTTGGTACTAGTTTGAAATTCACACCAGAAGAGATTGCGTATTTAGTTACAGTTGATATTTTCATGTGTGGTATTGCTACATTCTTACAAGTTAATAAGGTGACAGGTACCGGATTGCCAATCGTCCTAGGGTGTACTTTTACGGCGGTTGCACCTATGATTTTAATCGGTCAGACAAAAGGATTAGGTGTATTATACGGTTCATTATTCCTATCAGGTATCTTAGTGATTATTATAGCGCCATTTTTCTCTCATTTAGTTAAATTCTTCCCACCAGTAGTAACAGGAAGTGTTGTAACAATTATTGGTATCAATCTTATGCCAGTTGCAATGAATTATTTAGCAGGTGGCGAGGGTGCTAAAGACTACGGTAATCCTAAAAATATCATTTTAGGCGGCGTTACACTGATTGTCATTTTAATTCTCCAACGATTTACTAAAGGATTCTTGAAATCTATCGCTATTTTAATAGGGTTAGTTATCGGAACAATTTTAGCAGGTATCTTTGGTATTGTGGATATCAAACAAGTTGGAGAAGCCAATTGGGTTGGTATACCAATGCCATTCCGATTTTCAGGATTTGGATTTGATTTAAGTGCAACGTTAGTATTCTTTATAGTAGCCATTGTAAGTTTAATTGAATCAACAGGTGTCTATCACGCATTAAGTGAGATTACTGGGAAAAAATTAGAAAGAAAAGATTTTCGTAAAGGTTACACTGCGGAAGGTCTAGCTATAGTAATAGGATCTATGTTTAATGCATTCCCATATACTGCTTATTCTCAAAATGTTGGGCTTGTATCTTTATCAGGCGCTAAGAAGAATAAAGTAATTTATGGAATGGTAATCTTATTACTTATTTGCGGATGTATTCCTAAATTAGGTGCTTTAGCTAACATTATTCCATTACCAGTATTAGGTGGTGCTATGATAGCAATGTTTGGTATGGTAATGGCATATGGTGTGAGTATTTTAGGTAAAATTAATTTTGCAAATCAAAATAACTTATTAATTATTGCTGTATCAGTTGGTTTAGGTACAGGAATTAGTGCCGTACCACAAGCATTTAAAGGTTTAGGAGAACAATTTGCATGGTTAACTCAAAATGGAATTGTTTTAGGCGCTATCTCTGCAATTATCCTAAATTTCTTTTTTAATGGTATAAACTATAAACAAAGTGAAGAAAATGTGAAATAATAGAACAAACTATATAATATTGGAGGCTGTTTTTAAATGTGGGAAAATAAGTTTGCTAAAGAGTCATTAACATTCGATGATGTATTATTAATTCCAGCTCAATCAGACGTGTTACCAAGCGATGTTGATTTAAGCGTTCGTTTATCAGATAAAATTCAATTGAACATTCCGATTATTTCTGCTGGTATGGATACAGTTACAGAATCTAAAATGGCAATTGCGATGGCAAGACAAGGTGGACTAGGCGTTATCCATAAAAATATGGGTATCGAAGAGCAAGCTGATGAAGTACAAAAAGTAAAACGTTCAGAAAATGGTGTTATTAGTAATCCGTTCTATTTAACTCCTGATGAAAGTGTTTTTGAAGCAGAAGCTTTAATGGGTAAATACCGTATTTCAGGTGTTCCAATTGTTAACAATAAAACAGATAGAGAATTAGTAGGTATTATTACTAATAGAGATTTACGTTTTATTGAAGACTTTTCTATTAAAATCTCAGATGTAATGACTAAAGAAGACTTAATTACAGCTCCAGTAGGTACAACGTTAGATGAAGCAGAATCAATTTTACAAGAACATAAAATTGAAAAGCTTCCTTTAGTAGAAAATGGCCGTTTAGAAGGACTAATCACAATTAAAGATATTGAAAAGGTATTAGAATTCCCATATGCAGCTAAAGATGCTAATGGTCGTTTATTAGCAGCGGCAGCAATCGGTATTTCTAAAGATACTGATATTAGAGCTGAAAAATTAGTAGAAGCAGGCGTTGATGCACTTGTTATTGATACTGCACATGGTCATTCAAAAGGTGTTATCGAACAAGTTAAACATATCAAAGAAAAATATCCTGACATCACATTAGTTGCTGGTAATGTGGCAACTGCTGAGGCGACTAAAGCACTATTTGAAGCGGGTGCAGATGTAGTTAAAGTTGGTATTGGACCAGGTTCAATCTGTACAACTCGTGTAGTTGCAGGTGTTGGTGTACCACAAATTACAGCTGTTTATGATTGTGCAACTGAAGCACGTAAACAAGGCAAAGCAATTATTGCAGATGGCGGTATTAAATTCTCTGGAGATATCATTAAAGCATTGGCAGCTGGTGGACACGCTGTAATGTTAGGTAGCTTATTAGCAGGAACTGAAGAAAGTCCTGGTGCTACTGAAGTATTCCAAGGTAGACAATACAAAGTATATCGCGGTATGGGATCTCTAGGTGCTATGGAAAAAGGTTCAAATGACCGTTACTTCCAAGAAGATAAAACGCCTAAGAAATTCGTACCAGAAGGTATTGAAGGCCGTACAGCTTATAAAGGACCTTTACAAGATACAGTTTATCAACTTATGGGCGGTGTAAGAGCTGGTATGGGTTATACTGGTTCTGAAAATCTTGAAAAATTACGTGAAGAAGCACAATTCACACGTATGGGACCAGCTGGTTTAGCAGAAAGCCACCCACATAATGTTCAAATCACTAAAGAATCACCAAACTATTCATTCTAATAAGATTTAAAGGAGAACGACAATTATGGAAATGGCGAAAGAGCAAGAGTTAATTCTTGTCTTAGACTTTGGTAGCCAATACAACCAATTAATCACAAGACGTATACGTGAAATGGGTGTATATAGTGAGTTACACGACCATGAAATTTCTATTGAAGAAATTAAACGTATGAATCCAAAAGGTATTATATTATCAGGTGGTCCTAATTCAGTTTATGAAGAAGGTTCATTTACTATCGACCCTGAAATTTATAACTTAGGTATTCCTGTATTAGGTATTTGTTATGGTATGCAATTAACTACTAAATTATTAGGTGGTAAAGTTGAGCGTGCCAATGAACGTGAATATGGTAAAGCAATCATTAATGCGAAATCTGATGAATTATTCTTTGGCTTACCATCAGAACAAACTGTATGGATGAGTCATTCAGATAAAGTGATCGAGATTCCAGAAGGATTTGAAGTTATTGCTGATAGCCCAAGCACAGATTATGCAGCTATCGAAGATAAATCTCGTCGTATTTATGGTGTTCAGTTCCATCCAGAGGTACGTCATACTGAATACGGTAATGATTTATTAAGAAACTTTGTGCGTCGTGTTTGTAATTGTACAGGCGAATGGACAATGGAGAACTTTATTGAAATCGAAATTGAAAAAATTCGTGAACGTGTAGGTGACAGAAAAGTACTATGTGCCATGAGTGGCGGAGTAGACTCATCTGTTGTTGCTGTATTATTACACAAAGCGATTGGTGATCAATTAACTTGTATCTTTGTCGACCATGGTTTACTTCGTAAAGGTGAAGGCGACATGGTTATGGAACAATTTGGTGAAGGTTTCAACATGAATATTATTCGTGTTAATGCACAAGATCGTTTCATGGATAAATTAGCTGGTGTATCAGACCCAGAACAAAAACGTAAAATCATTGGTAATGAATTTGTTTATGTATTTGATGATGAAGCATCTAAGTTAAAAGGCGTAGATTTCTTAGCGCAAGGTACACTTTATACAGATGTCATTGAATCAGGTACTAAAACAGCTCAAACAATTAAATCTCACCATAATGTAGGTGGATTACCTGAAGATATGGAATTTGAATTAATCGAACCAATTAACACGTTGTTTAAAGACGAAGTACGTGCTTTAGGTATCGAGTTAGGTATTCCAGAACATTTAGTATGGAGACAACCATTCCCAGGTCCTGGTTTAGGTATCCGTGTACTTGGTGAAATTACTGAAGATAAATTAGAAATCGTACGTGAATCAGACGCGATATTAAGAGAAGTAGTTAGAGAAGAAGGTCTTGAAAGAGACATTTGGCAATACTTCACTGTACTTCCAGGTATTCAATCTGTAGGTGTTATGGGTGACTACCGTACATACGATCATACAGTAGGAATTCGTGCTGTAACATCAATTGATGGTATGACTAGTGACTTTGCTCGTATCGATTGGGAAGTCTTACAAAAGATTTCAAGCCGTATCGTTAACGAAGTTGACCACGTTAACCGCGTTGTCTACGATATTACTTCTAAGCCACCTAGTACAATAGAGTGGGAATAATAAAATAATTTAAAATTAAGGCTAGAAACCCTATATTAGCGGTTTTTCTAGCCTTTTATTTTGCTTTGAATAAGCCATGTATAAATTGTTCAATATTTTTAAGGACTTTTTTTCGATAATCTTATTTTAAATCTTTATTGATTAATCGTAATTAATCCTATAGAATGTAAAACGTAATAATTACTATTTACATAACAGAAAAAGAAAGGGAGTTTATTATGGCTAAAATTCCAGTAACTGTGTTAAGTGGGTATCTAGGTTCTGGTAAAACAACATTATTGAATCATATTTTACAAAATCGTGAGGGACGACGAATTGCGGTTATTGTTAATGATATGAGTGAAGTGAATATCGACAAAGACTTAGTAGCAGAAGGTGGAGGTTTATCTCGAACTGATGAAAAATTAGTCGAGCTATCAAACGGCTGTATTTGTTGTACGTTGCGCGATGATTTGCTAAAAGAAGTTGAACGTATTGTTAAAAAGGGTGGTATTGATCAAATAGTGATTGAATCCACAGGTATTTCTGAACCAGTACCTGTTGCACAGACGTTTTCTTATATCGATGAAGAATTAGGGATTGATTTAACGGCCATTTGTCGATTGGATACAATGGTAACGGTTGTAGATGCTAATCGATTTATTAACGATATTAATTCCGAAGATTTATTAATAGATCGTGATCAAAGTGTAAGTGATGAAGATGAACGTACCATTGCGGATTTACTTATCGACCAAGTAGAGTTTTGCGATGTGATGATTATTAATAAAACAGATTTAGTATCAAAAGATGCATTAAATCGATTAGAACAAGTTTTAACGACACTTCAACCTGAAGCGAAAGTGATTAAAACTGTAAATGCTAAGGTTGATTTATCAGAAGTATTAAATACACAACGTTTTGATTTTGAAAAAGCAAGTGAATCTGCTGGCTGGATTAAAGAATTAACAGAAGGGGGCCATGCGGAACATACACCAGAAACTGAGGAATATGGAATTTCTTCATTTGTATATCGTCGACAATTACCTTTCCATGCTGAAAGATTTAATGAATGGTTAGAACACATGCCGGAAAATATTGTTAGAGCTAAAGGAATAGTCTGGTTAGCTCAATATAATCAAGTTGCATGTCTATTTTCTCAAGCTGGATCGTCTCAATCGATATATCCAGTAACATACTGGGTAGCGAGTATGCCACGTGCAAAGCAGGAAATGATTTTAGAAGAAAGACCTGATGTTGCAGAAGAATGGGATTTAGAATATGGAGATCGTCATACACAATTTGTTATTATCGGTACAAATTTGAATCAAGAGCAAATCATTAAAGATTTAGATCAATGTTTAATCAATAGTAATGAAATTGATGCAGATTGGTCACAATTGTCAGACCCGTATCATTGGACGATTACATCCCAATAATTTAGATTTTAAAAAATAAAGTTTCACGTGAAAACTACATATAAAAAAGATACGCCCTTGTACTACTTATAAAGTAACAGTAGTACAAGAGCGTACCTTTAAATTATTTAATATTATCTTTTACAAATTTACCGGCTTTTCCTTTAAATGATTCTCCGCCAGCGATTTCTTGTTTGGCATATTTATCTGTAGAATTATTCCATAAATTATAGCCATAAGTACGAAGACCATAAATTTTTGAATATTTCCCATCTAACATAGGAGAACCAGAAGCACCAGCTCTGAAAATATCTTTTGTCATAATTTCAGTACCATTTGCTGAAAATTGGACGAATCTTAATTTACTAAAATAAGCTTTAGTATTGTCGCCATTTTGCCATGGATATCCTAATGAATATAATGGTGTATTAAATTTTAATCTTTTGATTTCCTTGTCAGTTGCTAATCGTATTGGCTTAGCATATTTAGACATTTTCTCTTTGGTATGAACAACAGCAATATCATAACCTGATAATTTTTTTACATCAGAGGCATGGAATTTATAAGGAATATGCTTCCCATCTCGGTTCATTGCGAACGAGATATATTTCGCTGAAGCGGCTTTCCCATTTTTATCATCAATAACATGAGCATTTGTAACAAACGTATGATCTCCGATAACTGTACCTGTGCCCATTGAATCTTTGCCTTTACCTTTATGGCCATTCATATTAGAAACTCGACCAATCGCTTTTAAATTATTTTTATTAGCTTTTGTATAATGTTCAATACTGATTGAGTTTTTACTTATTTTCTTAGCTTTGGGATAAGCTTGTTGGTCAGATGGAGAATTTAATCCATCACGGTAGTAATGATCTGTTTCAGCATGCGCTTGTTGAGAAAATGTTGCAGTGGCTGTCAACGCAATTGTAGTGATCATGACACTGCTAATAATCGTTTTTATTGGTTTGAAATATGACAAAATAGAAGTCCCCTTTGTTTTTTAAAGTTGATACGAAATTTTAAAAAAAGTCAAAATAAAATAATGATTATTGTAAATTTATTATCATCAATCAGTTTCATTATATGTGAAATAAGTTGTATTACAATAGAAAATCTAAAATTTGTTGTAATTGATTAATTAATAATAATAAATATGTAAAATGTAACAATAATAGCAATAATATAAATTGATAATTACTGCATAAAATAAAACAACGACTTTTCGAATCATAAAAATGTTGCTTTAAAGAATAATTCACTAAATATCTATATCTTTTCTTATATAAATGTGATATTTTTTATTGTAACAAAGAAATCATTTTATCCGATTACATCTAGCTCTCATGTAGAGTTAGATGTTTTTTAATGACACAATCAATAGGAACGAATGAGATGGACATATTATATCTAATAAGGTGTAAACTGTTTGAACCGTTTATTTCCGTATTATTGTAATGCAAACTAAAAGAGGCGAGACCTAATGTCTCGCCTCTTTTATATATTTATTGTCTTTATTTGAAGAAGCCAATGATAGTTTTGATGATTGAAATGATGCTTGTAACGATTTCCATTGATAGTCCTCCTTTTCAATCAGAATGAGTTATTTATTGGGTTAGTGCAATTTTTGGATAATATTAGATTATTTATTGCCTTTTACAAGATCGATGATTGTTTTCACTAAAGAAACGATACCTGAAATAATACTCATGTATAGCCCTCCCTTTTAAATGGATTAGTGTTATTTAAATACATATAATCGTCATTAAAGACGAATTATTTATTACCTTTTACAAGGTCGATGATTGTTTTTACTAAAGAAACAATGCCTGAGATGATTTCCATTATAATTACCTCCCTTGTTTGACTTGTTAAATACATTGTAACGAGATAAAGGATGGTTTATGACGAAATTTCCTAACTTGTATTTTGAAGGTCATAACTGGGCGTTTTCATTGAATAACTCACAGAATTTCATGCCTAAGTGTATTAACTATTAAATGCCTTTACAAAAGCTTTACATGGCTGTTTTGAAGTTGTAAAGATATTGAATTTTCATATAAAATTAGCGTCCTTATTGGTATGAGATTTGACATAGTTAATATCATCGACTATATTAATATTAATATGCTCAAAAGTAGAATTAAGCTTTAGCTAGCGATGATTGCTATAAAATTATAGTGTTTATCGAGAGTGAAAGAATAGTTGGCTTTTGACCGGACACAGAAAATTAAAAAGGTAGCTTTTTAAAAGGAAATAACATCATTCTAAGATTAAAATACATACGTAGATTTAAAATGCGAGGAAAATGAGAAGTTAAGTCGACTTTTTCACAAGGAGTAAAGACCGCTAACTTATTTAAAATTCAAGTCGTAATGTTGATGATATTTCAAGTTGAAATGAAGCCTATAGTAGCATGTTTCTCATAATTCAGAGTGTGGGATATTGTCTATTGTAGGCTTTTTATAGTACGTAAATTTAAACAGAGGAGGTATCGATGTTAAGTATGAATGCACTCTTAATTGTGTTCCTTATCACTTTACTCATTGCTATGCTGAGTGGTTTAGTATTTTTATCTGCTAAAGTTCCCACTCAATATATTAAGATACATATGTATATGCTTGTCTTACCTATCATTGTAGGACTGATTGGATTATTTTCAACGACAAATCAACTTATCATTGGCCCTTTTAAATTAGATAAATTGGCTTGGTTAATGGGAAGTTTCATTTTAATATTAGGTTTTATTATCCAAAAGTTTTGTGTTCGTTATTTGCTTGGAGATAAAAATTATCGTCAATATTTCCCATTATTCACTTTGATTACCGTTTTTGCATCTGTTGCATGGTTAAGTGGTGATTTAAGATTTATGGTTGTAAGTTGGGGCGCAACATTATTATGCCTTACGTTATTAATTAGAGTTAATCGTTTCTGGAAAGTACCGCACGAGGCTGCTAAAATTTCTGCTAAATTATTTTTAATTGGATGGCTAGCATTAGTTGTAGCTGTTGGTTTGTTATATATTTTTACAGGTCATTGGTATATTGATGAAGTAGCAGTTGATTATAGTCATTTATCTTTTGGTATGAAATTAATTATAGATTTATGTATTGTACTAGCTGTGATTATTCCCGCAGCACAGTTTCCTTTCCAAAGTTGGTTAATTGAATCTGTTGCAGCACCGACACCTGTATCAGCTATTATGCATGCCGGAATAGTCAATGCTGGTGGGATTATATTAACAAGATTCGCACCTGTATTTGATAATGCAATAGCGATTACAGTTTTATTGTTGATTGCGAGTGTCTCAGTGTTACTTGGTTCAGGAATCAGTTTGGTTCATGTCGACTATAAAAGACAACTTGTAGGATCTACAATGAGTCAAATGGGCTTTATGCTTGTTCAATGTGCATTAGGTGCATATTCGGCAGCTATTATTCATCTTGTGTTACACGGCGTATTTAAAGCAACATTATTTTTACAATCTGGATCTGTAGTTGGCAGATTTAATATACCAACGCCACCTAGTGCTAAAAGATCATATGGATGGATCTTGTTAGGTCGACTATTGGCGTTAGTGATTGCAGTGCTATTTTGGATGAATAGTGATCATAGCGCTTATGAGCTAATTAGCTCGCTTATACTAGCATGGTCGTTAATGGTGTCATGGAATCAACTAGTTGCCTTTAGTAAGACGATTATGGGTAAAGTGGTTGGTGTTTGTATGATTATTATTGTTGCTGTAGTTTATATTGTGACGCATCATTTCTTTAAATATTTATTAAGCACAGTGGATATTAGTGTGACGCATCCACCGATTATAAGTAGCATTATAAGCATTGCTATCTTAGTATTTGGAAGTGTATTTAGTATTTGGGTATCACGACATCGTAACTCGCATGCATTTGCTGTATTGTATTTATGGTTAGTTAAATTGGGTGAGGCGAAATCAGCTTCAGTTGAAAGCCATCCAACATATTTGAAAAAGTATTTATAAAAGGGTGAAAAACTATGGTTAATTCACAACAAAATAGCAATATCGAAATGATTGTCTCTGAGGCTAAGCGTGTCATTACACCGTTATCACCAATTTCTATTTTTGCTGCGAGAAATCCTTGGGAAGGTTTGGAAGGACAAACATTTAACGAAATAGCTACATGGCTAAAAGATATAAGAGATGTCGATATTTATCCTAATTATAGAGCGGTTGAAAATGCTGTACAACATGGTGAGATAGATGAAGAAATCTTTGAAACATTATTAAATGAAGCAATTCAATCGTCTAATATCAAAGTAGAAACCGAATTTGAAAAACGTTATATAGATAACATTAAACATATTGAACCAATTTCAGATGATCTTTTAGATACTACTATGCGTCATCGTATCTTTGAAACTTTACCTAAGGTTTCAAACAGAGATGTAAATCAAGATTTATACCGACCTAAGAGTGCGGATAGTGTTAATGCAAAAGGTGAACGATTAATTGATGAGGTAGATATGCATATGATTAAGTGGTCTAAACTGTATTTAGACCAGTTTCAATCTAGTTGGACTATGCCTAAGAGAGAGCAAGGCTTTTATACTGCATGGTTACATTTAGCACAACATGATCCTAATCTGTCTAAACAAGCAAGACAACTTGTTCGTCAGTGTGCATCTACTTCACACGAAATGATTAGCCAAGTATTAACAGATTTGAATATTCAAAGTGCAGACTGGCAAGCTTATATAGAAGGACAGTTGTTAGCTTTACCAGGTTGGGCTGGGATGATGTATTATAGAGCAGAAGAAAATGAATCAGAGCGTCAACTCTTAACAGATTACATAGCAATAAGATTAGCCACTGAATATATTTTATTATCAACAACTAAAGAACAATACAACGTGTCTAATATTTATCACTATAAAGACGTAGATTTAGTTATAGCATTAATGTTTTATGGTCATTTATCACTTGAAGAGTGGGATCAATTATCTAAAGAAGATAAAATAAGATACTTAGATTTTGCGAGAACATATCATAGACAGTATTTCCAAAAATTATGGCTTGATGCATGGGAAGAAACACATGAACGTGATTTAGTAGATACAATTTATGAGTCGTCAAATTCAGATAGTGAACCACAAAAGACACAAGCCCAGTTAGCGTTTTGTATCGATGTTCGTTCTGAACCGTTTCGTCGTCATCTCGAAGGAGAAGGCCCATTTGAAACAATAGGTATTGCCGGTTTCTTTGGTTTACCTATTAAAAAAGAAGTTATTGACGCACAATTCGATCATGAATCTTTACCTGTCATGGTACCACCAGCGTACAAAATTCAAGAATACGCAGATCGCCATAAATTAGAATATTATCAGCAACAACAACATACAATTACATCAATGCTTTATACGTTTAAATTAATGAAACATAATGTTCTACCTAGTCTATTATTACCAGAATTAAGTGGGCCATTTTTAAGTCTAAATACCATTGCCAATACGTTAATACCAACAAAAGCAAGACAATTTGCGCATCGGTTCACTAAAAAATGGCTTAACAAACCTGAAACAAAGTTAACCATCGAAAGAGAGCATCATGTGTATTCAGAACTTCCTATTGGTTTAACGGAAGAAGAGCAAGTTCAATTTAGTAAACAAGCACTACAATTAATGGATTTAACGAAAGATTTTGCACCACTTGTCGTATTAGGTGGACACGGTAGTGAATCTCATAATAATCCTTATCATTCTTCACTAGAGTGTGGTGCTTGTGGAGGGGCTTCAAGTGGATTTAATGCTAAATTGTTAGCGATGTTATGCAATATGTCTTCTGTAAGAGAAGCACTGAAACAAGATAACATTAATATTCCTGATGAAACTGTATTTGTTGCGGCAGAACATAAAACTTCTGTAGATAAGTTGGAATGGATATATGTCCCAGAATTAACAGAAAGTGCACAACAAGCGTTTGATTTAATAGAATCTGTTATGCCACAAGTAAGTTATAAAGCTAATTTAGAACGTTTGGCAAACTTGCCTAACTTAAATAAAGAGCATAAAGACCCAGTTGCAGCAGCATATCAATATGCCAGTGATTGGAGTGAGATAAGACCTGAATGGGGATTAGCTAAAAATGCCGAATTTGTTATTGGTAAACGTTCAATTACTGAAAACAGTAATTTAGAAGCTCGAGCATTCTTGCATAATTACGATTGGACAGAAGATCAAGATGGTCATTTACTCAATACAATTATTTCTGGACCAGCACTAGTTGCACAATGGATTAACCTACAATATTATGCTTCAACTGTAGCACCACATTACTATGGTAGTGGTAATAAGAGAACACAATCAGTCACATCTGGACTTGGTGTCATGCAAGGTAACTCTAGTGACTTAATGTACGGTTTGCCTTGGCAATCAGTAATGGCTCAAGATAACGAAATTTACCATTCGCCAATACGTTTATTAGTCGTTATTCAAGCACCTGATACGCATATTCAACGCTTATTAGCAGATAATCAAAAATTTGCTCAAAAAGTCGATAATGGATGGGTACGTCTAGCTAGTATTGATGAAAATCATAGTTGGAAAGATTGGTAAATGTATATATAGATAGCTTACTTAAGAGATAACAATTGGTTATGGCGTTTTTGATGTTATTTTCGAATAATATGGAAAATGTTAAACTATATGTAATCAATATTTAGGAGTCGTCTATATGAAAAAGTCTAAAGGTGTATATGAAGCTGAAATTAGTAAAGCGATCACTCAGTGGGAAAAGGATTATTTAGGAAGAGGTTCTTTATCTGTTAAAACTGACATACTAAGAGATATGGTGATTATCAATTTGCAAGGAATATTAACACCTGCAGAATATCGCGTTTGTGAGACGAGTGAAGGTTTATTGAATATTAAACGCACAAGATCTGAATTAGTTGAATCGGGTCAAAATGATCTTAATAACATTATTCATCAAATTACAGGAATTGAAGTAGTCAGTTTCCATAGCGATTTAAGTACCGTTACAGGTGAACGTGTGATTGTCTTTAAATTAAAAGACAACTTTGAAAAATTAATCAACCAAGCTTGATTTATATAGGAACAGTATGATTTTACGTTAATAGACAAAGGTCATACTGTTTTTTATTTTAAATATAATAAGTACATCACGTAAACATAAAGTCTATAAATGATACCTAATAAATTCGGAAAAATAATCATAGAGGCTAGTAATTTATCACCTTTGAAACCGACAATACATAAAATAATAGGTATCATATAGAGAATGAATAACCAATATAATAGTGTGTCAAATGAGGGATGAATAGGTAAGAAAAAGCGAAATAATGTAATTAACAAGGCACAATAGATTAATATTATTTTGCTCATAAAGGATACCTTTCTAACTATCAAACATAAATGGGTACAGTTGAATGATTACAGTACTTATATTTGAATACGTTTTTAACGTGTGATAGCTATATTTTTTAGATTTTTATTATTCTTATAAATTCAATTATACAATAATTTATATGCAAAAGGTATGAGAATTCCAAAGCACTATAGTCATTTAATATCAATTATAAATGGTATCTTAACCTCACTTTAAGCGATTGAATTGTATATAATATATGTAATGGTTGAAAGCACAAAGGATATCATTAACGAAATATAATGAATATAGGTCAAAATAATAGACGTTTAAATAATGGTACAAACGATGGCTTAGTCCAAGAGATTTTGATGGACACAGTTATCAAATAGCAAATCTAACATAATTAAAATCCGACATAAGGCCGAGCCCAACATATGGTCATTTTGTATATGATATAAGAGTTAAGTAACTAAAGTTTGTAAGAGATAGAGGAGATTATATGATAAACAACAAAATAACGACAGGAAAATTTACCATTCCTTTATTTTTAATCAGTGTGTGCTTGTTTATATTTGTTGCATTGCGTATTACTCATGAAGGCGCATTTTTAAAAACACTTGATTTAAAGTCATTACATTGGCTTACTCAGGAATTTGGTACACCACATCGAAATTTTGAAGGTAATTGGTTCAATCATTATATGACATTTTCTGCCACTATAGGCGACGTAAGTGGTGTAATTATTATGTCACTTATTATTACAGTAGTTTTAATGTTTAGATATAAACATATTGCTTTATGGTTTATTTTAACAATTTTAAGTGGCACATTAATGAATATATTAATCAAAATGACAATAGAGCGTACAAGACCGTTTAATCATTTAGTCGTTGACAAAGGGTATTCTTTCCCTAGTGGTCATTCTAATGCCAGTACGCTATTATTTGTAACAATGATTTTTGTGATTATACCAGTAGTTCGCCATGCTATATTGAGGTACGCAATGCTCGTTCTTGCGATCATATTGTGGTTAAGTATATTATTTTGTAGATTATACTTTCATGCGCACTACCTTACAGACGTCATTGGTGGTGTCACATTAGCATTGGCCTGGATAGCACTATGGCTTGCTGTATATCCATTGTTTAAAAAATTAAAGTTAAAAGACAAATAGTTAATGTCTTTTTAAAAGTGATATTATATACGTATTAAATTTTAAAAGTGAGGAGAGTACGACATGATGAATATTAAATCACCAAGTCCACTTTATTTAAAAGGTACAAACAATCAAGCGATATTATTATTACATTCATTTACAGGTACCGTTAAAGACGTGAAACATCTTGCAACAACATTGAATGAACAAGGATTTACTTGTTATGTACCTAATTATCCTGGTCACGGACTACCAGTGACACAGTTTGTAGCGTACAATGTTGAAGATTGGTGGCATTGCGTGCAAGAAGCGTATCAATTTTTAAAAAGTGAAGGATTTGAGAAAATTAATGTTGCTGGCGTCTCATTAGGTGGTTTATTCACATTACGTTTAGCTGAAAACGTTGAGTTAAATCGTATTGTCGTCATGTCTGCACCAAGTGAAAAGACGAAAGCAGGTATCTCTTGGCGTTTGGAAAAATATGGGAAACGTATGAATGACATAATGAGATTATCAGAAAGTGAAAGCACTCATGAATTAGCGCAAATAGAGGATTATCAAAATGATATAAAAACATTCCAAGAGGTTATTAATGATATTATGTCACATTTGAATGAAATTACTGCAACTGCAAGAATAGTATATGGTGGTCAGGATGAAGCGGCTTATGAAGACAGTGCCCACTATATTTTCAACCAAATCAGTAGTGAACATAAAACGATACAAGAATTCCCACGCAATCAACACTTGATGACGCATGGTGAGGGTAGAGACGAATTGGAGCAAGATATTGTTAAGTTCTTCACTGAGCAATAATATCTTTATAAAAGGGCGTGTTCATAGATGAAAAGGACTTTTTTATTAACATATATAACGACTTCGGGTAAAACATATACAGAATTTAAGACATTTGAAAATGGCATAGATAAAGATAAATGTGTGAGACGAATTTTAGATGAATTTGATGAGTTGCCATATTTATATTTAGAAAAGGGAAATAGCATCCATTATATCAATGTTGATCACATTGAAAGTTTAGAGATTGAAGAAGTACATGATGGACAGTCAATCACTTATAGCAGTTAAAATACGAAAAGCTAAAAATTTAAAATAATGTTACAAGGAAAATAGTCATAACTCATTCATTTTCAGTTTATATTTAAATATAAATTGAAAAAGGTGAGCAAGGCTATTTTTTTATTATTCTGACAATTTAGATGGATATTGCACATATATGCTATAAATGGTAAAGTGTTACTTAAATACATAAACGCTTTAACGTGCTAAAGGAAGTGATCGGATATGAGCAAACAATCAGAATGGAAGACATCAACTGGTTTTATATTAGCAAGTGCTGGTTCTGCAATAGGTCTAGGAGCAATGTGGAAATTTCCTTATATGGCAGGCATTTACGGTGGCGGCGCATTTTTATTAATGTTTTTAATCTTCACCATATTTGTAGGACTACCATTATTAGTTATGGAATTTACAGTTGGGAAAATGGGAAGAACCTATACCACACAAATATATAGTAAACTTACAGGCAAAAAATGGTTAAATATTATAGGGTGGAATGGTAACTTAGCAGTATTTATCTTATTCGGTTTCTATAGTGTTATTGGCGGATGGATTATAATCTATATGGCTAATGTCATTTGGCAAATAGTTACGTCGAATACATCTGATCTTGGTCAAATTCAATTTGAAGCGATTATTAGTAATCCATGGTTAACAGTGACAGGACAGGGCATTTTTATTTTCTTAACAATGATTATAGTCATGCTCGGTGTCGAAAAAGGCTTAGAAAAAGCTTCCAAAATCATGATGCCGTTATTATTTATCTTTCTAATAATAGTTGTTGGAAAATCGTTAACTTTAGACGGTTCTATGGAAGGCGTACGTTATTTATTGCAACCCCGAATTAAAGATATATCTATGGAAGGCATCTTATTTGCTCTTGGACAATCCTTCTTTACATTATCATTGGGAACGACTGGGATGATTACTTACGCAAGTTATGCTCCGAAAGCTATGACAATCAAATCATCGGCTATTTCAATTGTATTGATGAATATTTTAGTTTCAGTCTTAGCGGGATTAGCTATTTTTCCAGCGTTAAAAACATTCGGATACCAGCCGCAAGAAGGGCCCGGTTTATTATTTAAAGTGCTACCTTTAGTATTCGATAAAATGCATTTCGGTATCGTCTTTTATCTTATCTTTTTAATTTTATTTTTATTTGCAGCATTAACATCATCTATTTCATTATTAGAGTTAAACGTTTCTAATTTTACAAAAAATGATAATACTAAACGTCGACCTGTTGCACTTATCGCAAGTATACTCGTATTTATTATTAGTATCCCAGCCACTTTATCGTTCGGTAGTTTAAGTGGAATTAAATTTGGCGCTGGCACTGTATTCGATAACATGGATTTTATTGTATCTAATATTCTAATGCCATTAGGAGCGGTAGGTACTACACTTGTTGTAGGCCAATTATTAGATAAAAATTTATTAAGAGAAAACTTTGGTAGAGACAAATTCAAACTATTTTTACCTTGGTATTATTTAATTAAATTTGTCATGCCAATCGTAATTATTTTAGTATTTATAGTTCAGTTATTTTAAAACTAGATTTTAGATAAAAATATAGCAATAAAGGCTTATCGAAACTACGAATTTCGATAAGCCTTTTTATGTTATCTAACCAAAATACGCCAAATATTTTTGATGATAAGTAAACTGACAATGAGAACGATAATACTCGAGATTTTATTTAAAATAATGATGTATTTACCAGTTTTATCAACAGATCCTAACATTTTTCCAAGGACTGCTAAAAAAATAAACCAAATCCAAGAGACTGAAATAGTAGCCACTGCGAATAATAACTTTTCATTACCTTGATACATAGAAGCGCTAGTACCAATGACGCCGATTGTATCCATAATCGCGTGAGGGTTAAGTAGTGAAACAGAGAGTGCAAATCCGATTTGTTTCTTAGCGCTCATAGGTTCCATATGTTCTAAATTATTTGGCTTTTCATTCCACAATGACCAAGCCATATATAATAAGAAGGCTAGGCCAATAATATAAATTACTAATTGTAAAATAGGTAGTGACATTAAAACGAGTGAAACACCTAATATAGCTAATACTATTAAAGTCGTATCACATAAACCTGCTGTAATAATGACTGGTAATGCTTTGGTTAATTTCTTTTGATTAGCTCCCTGGTTAAATACAAATACGTTTTGAGCACCTAATGGCAAGATAAGACCTAAAGCAAGTAAGAATCCATGAATCATAGGTTGCATAATAGTACCCCTTTTTTATGAGCTAGAATATTTATCTTAAAAAGTTTAAATATCTGAATATTTAAAAATATTATACGGAAGACATATATACTTTTCAATATTAAATATTTTATTAGGGATTGTTCTCATAAAAAAGCCCAAAGCAGTTGTGTTTTAAATGCTTTGGGCTATGAAACATATATTTTGAAATTGAGATTAACAAATTAGATTATGACTCTTTTGTGGCCGCGACTAATGTATCTGCTGCAAGTAAACCAAGATTATTTGAAGCTAATGGACTATCGCCAGTTAATAACTTACGGTCTTGGTGTGTCTGGCCACTCATTTCTTTATTTACAATATTAAGTCCTTGTTTGCTTAATAAGTCTGCAACTAACCATTTAAGTTTACCTGGCAAGTAACCAATGTCGATATTAGCGCCGTCATCAAGCGCATCAGGGAATACACAAACTGAATAGCCTTCAAATGGTGATGATTCTCTATTTAAACCAGCAGATAATAATGCAGCAGGACCATGACATAATGTGATAATAAACTTATCATAATCTAATGCCCAATCTAACGTTTGTTGTACATCTTCACTTTCGGAAATGCCAACTACAGCCGCATGTCCACCAGGTATAAATAGGGAAATATAATCTGAATCAGCACCGAGTTCATTTTTGACTACTTCTGATAACACTTTTGGTTGTTTTAGTTTTTCTTTTAATTTATTGTAAGTTGATTGAACAGCCTCATCTTCTTCAGGCATAGCCCAATGTTCTAATTTTACAGGATAACCCGTTAATGTAGCTACATCGACATCGAAACCTGCTTCCATTAAATGATGCAATGGTAATAACATTTCTACTGGGTGATTACCTGTGGAGAACATTTTGCCGTTTTCTAATAATACATATCGCTCTTCTGCGGCAATCATTAATACTTTCCATTTACCTCCAGTATAAGCGTTTTTATGTTTGACACCATCAAAGTCTGTTTTAGGTGCTGTATATTGACTTAATGAATAAGGAGAAGGGAAAAATGCATTATCCTCCGCTTTATCAGGCGTTGGCGCTTTACTTAATTCATTTGTGTCTTGAGTCATATTCAATTCCTTCTTTCGTAGGTTTGTAATGTTTATTACCTTGTAAGATGCTTCATAAACATAAACCAATAGCTACATGTCTCTCTTTTAATATAAAAAAATGTACACTAAGACAGCATTATAAGGTCTAAGTGTACACGTTGAATTAGATGTATTGTACATTTTCAAAAATTACATTTTGTTTTTGAAGTTCTTCTGCAATATTTTGAGGTAATTTAGTATTTTTAAATGTCACATGATCAAAGAAGCAGTGTTTCAATTTTATATTTTCAAATACAGATTGGTTAATTTCTGTTTTTTTAAAAGTGACATTTTTAAATGTAGTATCAGTGATTTTAACCTCACTAAACGTATTGCCATCAAATACAACATCTTGAAAGACTGTATTATTAATCGTTGTTTCATCAAACGTTGTATTTTCTGCGTTAATGTTTTTAAATTGGTTTTTGTAAAAATTAACTTGTTCAAATATGCAGTCATTCAAACTACTATTTACAAATTTACTATTTGAGACAGCGTTAATGTTTTTAAATATACCTTCATTAAAATTACAATTTTTAAAACGACTTTTATTAACTTCTAATTCATCGTACATAGAATTTCTAAAATTAGTTGAATTATGATTTACATTTTTATAGTTTTCTTGAGTGAATACAGATAGCGATAAGTCTTTATTTGCCATATAATTACAAACTCCTTTACTAGCGTTAAATGATATTTCTTTTCTTATACAGGAAAAATAAATATAAATTTATAGAATTAATATACGTTATTCATCATAACATGAGATGGCTTCTGGCACATTTGATTGAGTTTGAAAATAGAAATATAAAAATATGATTTATTATAAACAGTGAAATTGCAAAATATTCTAAAATCATTTATAATTCATACCTGTTAAATAAGAATTATTGGAATATGGGAAAAGGGTATTGTATAGTTTTCCTTAAAATACATAGGAGATGTATATATATAACATGATTGCATACGATTTGATTGGACAAACACCACTTGTTTTATTAGAAAGTTATAGTGATGAAAACGTTAAAATTTATGCTAAACTTGAGCAATTTAATCCTGGAGGCAGTGTCAAAGATAGGCTAGGAAAGTATCTTGTTGAACAAGCAATAGAAGAAGGGCGTCTTCAACGCGGTGATACTATAGTGGAAGCTACGGCTGGAAATACTGGCATAGGATTAGCTATAGCAGCTAATCGCTACGATCTAAAATGTGTCATATTTGCACCTGAAGGCTTTTCTGAAGAGAAAATTTCAATTATGCGTGCGTTAGGTGCTGATGTAAAAAGAACAGCTAAAGATGAAGGTATGATTGGAGCACAACAAGTTGCCAAACAATACGCTACTGACACACAATCCATTTATATGAATCAGTTTGAAACTAAACATAACCCTGATGCCTATACACACACCTTGGGGAAAGAACTTACAGATGAACTGAATCATATTGACTATTTCGTAGCTGGTGCTGGATCTGGTGGTACATTTACAGGTGTAGCAAGACATTTACAACCTTTAGGTGTTAAAAGCTATATTGTTGAACCAGAAGGCTCGATATTAAATGGTGGACCAAGTCATGCTCATGACACAGAGGGCATTGGTTCAGAGAAGTGGCCTGGATTTTTAGAGAAAACTTTAGTCGACGGTATTTTTACAATTAGTGATAAACATGCTTTTGAAAACGTAAAAAATATTGCTAAAAATGAAGGATTACTTGTAGGTAGTTCATCTGGTGCAGCATTACAAGGTGCACTTGAATTAAAACAACAATTAGACAAAGGGATAATCGTAACCATATTCCCTGATGGTAGTGATCGATATATGTCAAAACAAATATTTAATTATAAGGAGATGGATGATAATGAATAAAAAAACACAAATGATTCATGGCGGACATACTACAGACGAATATACAGGTGCTGTAACAACACCTATATATCAAACAAGTACTTACTTACAAGATGATATTGGAGATTTACGTCAAGGTTATGAATATTCTCGTACAGCCAATCCAACGCGTGCATCATTAGAAAGTGTCATTGCAGATTTAGAACATGGTAAACATGGTTTCGCATTTGGGTCAGGTATGGCTGCAATTAGTGCAGTTATTATGTTATTAGATAAAGGCGATCACCTTATATTAAATTCTGATGTATACGGTGGCACATATCGTGCATTAACTAAAGTATTTACAAGATTCGGATTAGATGTTGATTTTGTTGATACTACAAATATTGATGAAGTTGAAAAATATATTAAACCTGAAACTAAAATGTTATATATTGAAACACCTTCTAATCCGTTATTACGTGTAACAGATATTAAAGGTACTGTAGAAATTGCTAAAAAACACAATTTAATTTCTGTTGTAGATAATACATTTATGACACCTTATTATCAAAATCCATTAGACTTTGGCATTGATATTGTTTTACATTCTGCTACTAAATACATTGGCGGACACAGTGATGTAGTAGCTGGATTAGTAGTAACTGCTGACGATGAATTAGGAGAACGTATTGGTTTTATTTCTAATTCAACAGGTGGCGTTCTTGGACCACAAGATAGTTATTTATTAGTAAGAGGAATCAAAACACTTGGCTTACGTATGGAACAAATTAATCGTAATGTTGAAGCGGTTATTGATATGCTTCAATCTCATGACAGTGTACAAAAAGTATTCCATCCAAGTGTGAAAAGTCACCTAAATTATGATATACATGCAGCGCAAGCAGGCGGTCATACAGGTGTAATCGCTTTTGAAGTGAAAGATACTGAAGCAGCTAAAAAAGTGATTCACGCAACACAATATTTCACTTTAGCTGAAAGTTTAGGTGCAGTTGAAAGCTTAATCTCAGTACCTGCTTTAATGACACATGCGTCTATCCCATCAGATGTGCGAGCTAAAGAAGGTATTACTGACGGCTTAATTCGTTTATCAATAGGTATTGAAGATACAGATGATTTAGTCAATGACTTAAAACAAGCACTTAACACATTAAATTAAATCTAATTAGTCATATATAAGCGTATCTTTCTTTCATTTAATAATTCACAACATTAATAGATCGAGATTAGTATAAACTGACGACAAAGAATCAAATTTTGTCGTCAGTTTTTTATTTTTAATAGAAAATTAAGTGTAAATAAATTTTCATATAATTCTCAATTTGGCTAATATTGTGCGTGTTTTAAATTAAGATTATTCATTTATTGTCAGGGTATGCGAACAATGTACATTGAATTATAGAGAGGGGTATTTTTAATGATTTTCGAAACTATGGAACAAGAAGACTATGAACAAATGGTTTTTTGCCAAGATAAAGCAACAGGCTTAAAGGCAATTATTTGTATTCATGATACGACACTTGGACCAGCATTAGGTGGTTGTCGCGTTAGAAATGATTATAATTCTGAAGAAGAAGCAATAGAAGATGCTATGAATTTAGCACGTGGTATGACATATAAAAATGCAGCTGCTG
Organism: Staphylococcus pasteuri; assembly: GCF_030547725.1. Classification (NCBI taxonomy): domain Bacteria; kingdom Bacillati; phylum Bacillota; class Bacilli; order Caryophanales; family Staphylococcaceae; genus Staphylococcus; species Staphylococcus pasteuri. The sequence goes on from NZ_JAUOQO010000004.1 coordinate 257,634, forward strand.
GCTTAGACCTTGGTGGAGGTAAGACAGTAGTGATGGGTTCACCTAATAAAGAAGATGAAGAAGCATTTTATAGAGCATTAGGTCGTTATGTTAATACGTTAAATGGTCGTTATTATACAGCAGAAGATGTAGGTACATCTGAACATGAAATGAATTTGATTTATAAAGAAACACCTTATGTTTGCGGTACTAGTCAATCATTTGGATCAGCAGGTAATCCTAGTCCAATGACAGCTTATGGTATTTATATAGCAATGAAACGTACCGCTATGGAACAATTTAATGGTGAATCACTCGAAGGTAAAACAGTAGCCGTCCAAGGTGTAGGTCACGTATCATATGAACTTTGTCGCTTATTACATGAAGACGGAGTTAAGTTAATTGTGACTGATATCAATAAAAATAACGCACAACGAGCAGTTGATGAATTTAATGCACAATTTGTCGAACCAGATGACATCTTTTCAGTAGAAGCGGATATTTTCGCACCATGTGCACTAGGTGGTATTTTAAATGATGACACTATTCCTCAATTAAAAGTTAAAGCCGTATGTGGTTCAGCGAATAACCAATTAAAAGATGAAAATAAACATAGTAAAATGTTAGAAGAAAAAGGTATATTATATGCACCAGACTATATTGTTAATAGTGGTGGTGTAATCAATACAGCTGACGAATTAAATGGTTATAACGAAGAACGAGCTAAAGAAAGTATTGAAGGTATTGATAAAATTGTAAAACATATATTCGATATTGCTAAAGAACAAAATAAGACACCATTAGAAGCTTCACAACATTTTGCTGAAACACGTATGAATCAAATGTCACGTATTCATGATATTAGAAAATAAAAATGATGAAATAAAATATAGAATTGTTGTAGCCTGGGATAAATAACTGTCTCAGGCTACAATTTTATATTGGCAGTAGTTGACTGATAAAGTAATTCTTTTTCTTTAGAAATTAGAATTACTTATGCATGAGTGCTAACTCATGTAATCCTTAGTGGAACACCTTAGCTAAAGCTAATGTGTAAGTATCACTAAACTATTTAAAAATAGTAGTGATACTTTATTTTAAATTCTAGTCAACCTTGCCGGGGTTAGACTACGAAATAAATTTTAGGAAAATATTATTTCTGTCTAACTCCCTTTTTAATTGTGTAATGAAATTGATGAGATATGATACTCAACTTGAAGTAATAACTGCAATTTTGAAAAATTACTTTAACAAATTTGAATAATCGAAAATGATTTTGGTTATTCGGGTTTATAAATCATATATCCGGATAAAGGAAAGTTATCAAAGTACAATTTTATTATTGAATAGAGAAAGCATATAAAAAATAAAACATAAAATGTATATCTGTATTAATTGAAATTTCGACAAACTTAATTGCGTACAAAATAGTTTTGTCAAATCCATTTTATATATTTATTCATATTATTACTAAAAAATGATAAATATAAATTTGGATAAAAATTGTACAGATATATAGTTTTGTAACATTTGTAAAAAGTAAATCAATTAAGTATTATATGTATATACAATATTAAAATTGTGCAAAATATATGAGGTGATTCATAAATGAAGAACAAACAAGGCTTTTTACCACACAAACTAAATAAATATGCAATTAGAAAATTCACAGCAGGTACAGCATCACTATTAATAGGTGCAACATTAGTATTTGGAGCAGGAAATGTAGCTAGAGCAGATGAATTAGATAATGCATCTTCTCAAAATAGCGATGGCAACAAAGATAAAAGTGAACCTGTTGATATAACAGAACTCACTAATAGTAATGAAACAAATAGTACAGAAACGAGTGCCACAGACAAAACAGCTACTCAAACAGACAATGCTAATAGTGACCAACAAACTACTACAACTAATAAAGATGTAGAGGAGAAAACAACAAATAATACTGGCGATAAGCAAAGTACCGAACAAGCGAATTCAAACAACGTTTCTTCAGATAAAACATAAGCACAAGAATCCTCAAGTATTGAACAAAACACAATTGATAACTCAAACAAAAAAGCATCGACAACAAAAGATGAATCTACAACAGAGTCAGCAACTTCTGAGAACAAAACAACATCTACAGATGACAAACAAGTAGAGTCAAATAAAGACGATGAATCTATAAATAAACAAGATAGTGAAACTAATTCTACTTCTAAAGAAAATCAAACTTCAGATAAAACGACTTCAGACAAAACCTCTTCAGAAAAGAATAATACTTCAGATAAAACATCAACTAAAAATGTAGACAAAACAACTTCCAATAAAACAACATCTAAAACAGAAGAAAAAACAACTAAAGCAACAACTAAAAATTCGACATCTAAACAAGATACTAAAAAAGTAACAACTAAAAAGGCTACTGATAAAACATCAACTAAAAAAACTGAATCAAGCAAAAAAGAAACAACATCTAAAAATTCTAGTAAGTCTACTAAAACAACTAAAACAACAGCAAAAGAAACTACTGAATTAACAAAACAATTAGCGAAATCTAAAAATAAAGAAAAAGCAGTGCAATCATTTTTAAATGATCAAGTTTCAACAACTGAAGCAAAAGAAATATTGAAAAATACAGATGTAGACTTTAACAAAGCAACTGATGAAGAAATCAATCAAGCTGTATTACAAGCTGCTTTAAAAGAAATGGTAGACAAACAAAAGAGCACAGAAACATTAGCTACTCAGCCTAGAACTAGAACATTTATGCGCGCAATGGCTACACCTAGAATGCTTGCTGCCGCTGTTAGTGGTGACGAAAAAGCACAAAAATCATTAAATTATTCTGATAACTATACATTTGCGTCACTAGTATTTGATCCTGAAGCTTTAGATTCTGACGCAGTTAAAAATAGTACATCAATTCCATTTAATATTCATGCATATATGTCAGGTTCTAACTCAGGTTCTAGATATAAAATTGATTTAAATTTAGACTCTAAAATTGCAGATCATGTTACTAAAATATCTGTAAATCAAGCTGGTGGTAGCAATCCGGTCACATTTACGAGATTGAAAAATGATGATGGCACACCGTCTAATATTTGGGAGATTAACTATATTCGTGCGAACGGTGGTTTATTTGGTGGCGCTGAAATTTTAGCTAATAAAACAGCAGCTGGTGGTCAAATTGAATTAGATGATACTGTTGAAAATATTCTTAATGAAGCAGGAGATTTAAGTAATAATAAACTTAATTATCAAATCTATGTTAGAGACTCTTCTGCCAATACGATTGTACGTTCATCAGAAAGTAGTGGTTATTTCCTTACATCGACTGATGATGATTTAGTTAAGTTAAATAATAATACATCTACAGCTAATTCAAAAGATTTTAAAGCAAGTAGTGGTACAGCTATTTTAGATACTAAAGTTGGTGATAACGGAGCGATTATTGTTGACCAACAAATCGTTAAAAATGGCACATTTGGTTATGGTGGTGCTTCAAACAAACAATGGAGTTATAACTATCAAATCGATAAAGACTTAATTCCATTTATTCAAAGTGTTGAATTAGATAGATATGATTACAATGGTTTAAATGGATTTAATAAAACTTATAATGCATCTAATAAGGTAGCAGATCTATCTATAGATGCGAACGGTAATGGTACAATTACTGCTAGTGATTTAAACAGTTTAATTGAATTTAATAATGGATTACCAGAGCCAATTGGTATGAGAATTGTTATTAAATTAAATCAAAGTGCTAATAACATTCTGACTAAAGATGCACAATATGACGCAAATGGAAATTTAATTACTTCTACAGCTGACCAAGTTGAAGACTTTACATTTGCAGGTTATCTTACTGATAATGCTGGTCAACTTATTAATAACTCTTTAGGAATATCTTCTTTAGAATTACAAGACTATGATCAAGATGGTCTTTTAGATAGATATGAAAGAGAAGTATCATTAACAGATCCAAATGATGCAGATACAGATGATGACTCTAAAAATGATGGAGATGAGGTTAAGACATATAAAACTTCACCATTAGTAGGTAAACCAACTGCAGCCGATATTACAATTAATGATACAAAAGTAAGTGGATCAGTCACTTTAAAAGCAAATGCAGGTACTCAAACTGCTAAAGTAATTAATTCAGCAGGACAAGTTATTGGTACATCTACTGTGAATAGCGATGGAACTTTCTCAGTTACTATCCCTAAATCAGCAGCAGGTCAGTACACAATAGCTATTGATGCATCTAACTATGATAATGATGAAACAAATACATTTAATATTATAGATAATACAATTGTTCCTGCGCCTTTAGTGGATCCTGTAGACGATAATGATACGACTATTGGTGTTCATGGTACGGCTGGTTCAACAATTACAGTTAAAGATAACAATAATAATGTGATAGGCACAGTTACATTAGGGGCTAATAGTACGACAGGTACATTAACATTATCTAAACCATTAACAGCAGGAACTCAGTTAACATCTACTGCTAGTAAAAATGGAAAAACAAGTGCAGTATCACCAACAGTAACTGTAACAGATGCAACTGCACCAGACGCGCCGGTTATTAATCCTGTAACAAGTGAAGATACAACGATTACAGGTAAAGCGGAACCAAACTCAACAGTAACATTGACATTCCCAGATGGAACAACACAAGTTACTACTGCTGATGCGTCAGGTAATTACACTGTTAATATTCCATCAAATGAAGATTTCACTGGTGGAGAAACAATTAAAGCTTCTGCTAAAGATGCAGCAGGTAATAAATCTGTGGATTCAAATATTACAGTCACAGATGCGACAGCACCAAATCAACCTACTGTTAATAGAGTAACAAGTGAAGATAAAACAATTACAGGAACAGCAGAACCAAACTCAACAGTAACAATCACGTTCCCAAATGGAACAAAAGTGGAAGCAATTGCGACATCAAATGGTAGTTATAGAGTTGCAATTCCAACTAATATAGATTTAAAAGGTGGAGAAACATTAAACGTTACTTCAACAGATAAAGCAGGTAATAAATCTACTAACGCTAATACAACAGTTGTTGATGTAACGGCACCGGATGAACCTACAATCAATACTGTAACAAGTGAAGATACACAAATTACAGGAACAGCAGAACCAAATTCAACAGTGACAGTAACATACCCAGATGGAACAACGTCTACAGCTACAGCAGATGCTTCAGGAAATTATACTATGGACATACCAGCTTCTGAGGATCTCATAGGAAATGAAGAATTAAGCGTAACAGCAACTGATGCAGCAGGTAATGTTTCAACAGAAGGTGGAACGACTGTACTTGATACAACAGCGCCAGAAGTACCAACAGTGAACTCTGTAACAAGTGAAGATACAACGATTACAGGAACAGCAGAACCAAATTCAACAGTAACAGTAACGTTCCCAGACGGCACAACAGCGACAGGAACTACAGATGACAATGGTAACTATGTTATAAATATACCTGCGAATGAAGACCTAAAAGGTGGAGAAACATTACCAGTTACAGCGACAGATAAAGATGGAAATAAATCAGAACCATCAACAACAACTGTGGCAGATACAACAGCGCCAACAGCACCAACTGTCAATCCAGTAACAAGTGACGATACACAAATCACAGGTAAAGCAGAACCAAATTCAACAGTTACTGTAACGTTTCCAGACGGTAAAACTGCAAGTGCTACAACAGATGCAGACGGAAACTATGTCATCAATATTCCATCTAGTGAGGACTTAAAAGGTGGAGAAACGTTACCAGTTACTTCAACAGATAAAGCAGGCAACACATCTGATCAAACAACAACAACAGTGACAGATACAACAGCACCAACATTACCTTCAGTAAACCCAGTAACAAGTGATGATACAGAAATCACTGGTAAAGCAGAACCAGGTTCAACGGTAACTGTGACATTCCCAGATGGAACAACAGCAACTGGTACAGCAGATGACAATGGTAACTATGTGATTGAGATTCCAGCTAACGAAGATTTAAAAGGTGGAGAAACGCTGCCAGTAACGTCAACAGATAAAGCAGGCAACACATCTGATAAAGCGTCAACAGTTGTAACAGACACAACAGCACCGACAGTACCGTCTGTCAATCCAGTGACAAGTGACGATACACAAATTACAGGTAAAGCAGAGCCAGGTTCAACAGTGACAGTAACGTTCCCAGATGGCACAACAGCAACTGGCACAGCAGATGACGATGGCAATTATGTCATTAACATTCCATCAAGTGAAGACTTAAAAGGTGGGGAAACACTACCAGTTACAGCTACAGATAAAGATGGAAATAAATCAGAACCAGCAACAACAGTTGTAACAGATACAACAGCACCAAATGTACCTACTGTCAATCCAGTGACAAGTGACGATACACAAATTACAGGTAAAGCAGAGCCAGGTTCAACAGTGACAGTGACGTTCCCGGATGGCACAACAGCGACAGGAACTACAGATGACAATGGTAACTATGTTATAAATATACCTGCGAATGAAGACCTAAAAGGTGGAGAAACATTACCAGTTACAGCAACAGACAAAGATGGAAATAAATCTGATCAAGCAACAACTACAGTTGCAGATACAACGGCACCAACAGTACCAACTGTGAATCCAGTAACAAGTGAAGACAAAACAATCACAGGTAAAGCAGAGCCAGGTTCAACAGTAACAGTAACGTTCCCAGACGGAACAACAGCGACAGGAACTGCAGATGATAATGGTAACTATGTCATCGACATTCCATCTAATGAAGACTTAAAAGGCGGAGAAACATTACCAGTTACTTCAAGAGATAAAGATGGTAATAAGTCTGATCCAGCGACAACAGTTGTCGCAGATACAACAGCACCGACAGTACCGACTGTGAACCCAGTAACAAGTGAAGATAAAACAATCACAGGAACAGCTGAGCCAAACTCAAGAGTGACAGTGACATTCCCAGATGGCAATACAGCAAGTGCAACAACAGATGCAGATGGTAATTATGTGATTAATATACCTGCAAATGAAGATCTAAAAGGTGGAGAGACATTACCAGTCACAGCGACAGATAAAGACGGTAACCAATCAGATCCAGCGACAACAACAGTAACGGATACAACAGCGCCAGAAGCACCAACTGTAAACCCAGTGACAAGTGACGATACACAAATCACAGGTAAAGCCGAGCCGAACTCAACAGTAACAGTAACGTTCCCAGACGGAACAACAGCAACTGGAACTGCCGATGCAGATGGTAATTATGTGATTGACATTCCATCTAACGAAGATTTAAAAGGTGGAGAAACATTACCGGTAACAGCGACAGACAAGGATGGCAACACTTCTGATAAAGCGACAACAGTGGTAACAGATACAACAGCACCAACAGTGCCGACTGTGAACCCAGTAACAAGTGAAGATAAAACAATCACAGGAACAGCCGAACCAAATTCAACAGTAACAGTGACATTCCCAGACGGAACAACAGCAACTGGAACTGCCGATGAAGATGGTAATTATGTGATTGACATTCCATCTAATGAAGACTTAAAAGGTGGAGAAACATTACCAGTTACAGCAACAGACAAAGATGGCAACACGTCAGAGCCAGCAACAACAGTGGTAACAGATACAACAGCACCAGATACACCAACAATCAATCCAGTGACAAGTGATGATACACAAATCACAGGTAAAGCCGAGCCAAACTCAAGAGTGACAGTGACGTTCCCAGATGGAACAACAACTACTGGTATCGCAGATGACGATGGTAACTATGTCATCGACATTCCAGCTAACGAAGATCTAAAAGGCGGAGAAACATTACCAGTCACAGCAACAGACAAAGATGGCAACACATCAGAGCCAGCATCAACAGTAGTAACAGACACAACAGCACCATCAGTACCGACTGTGAACCCAGTAACAAGTGAAGATAAAACAATTACTGGAACAGCAGAACCAGGCTCAACTGTGACAGTAACATTCCCAGATGGAACAACAGCAACTGGAATTGCCGATGAAAATGGTAATTATGTGATTGACATTCCAGCTAATGAAGACCTAAAAGGTGGGGAAACATTACCAGTTACTGCGACAGACAAAGATGGCAACACTTCTGAAAAAGCATCAACTGTTGTTAAAGATACAACAGCACCAGAAGCACCAACTGTTAATCCTGTTCATAAAGGCGATAAAACAATCACAGGAACAGCAGAACCAGGTTCAACAGTAACAGTAACGTTCCCAGATGGAAGAACTGCCAGTGGTACAGCAGATGAAGATGGTAATTATGTGATAAATATTCCTACTGGTGAAGAACTAAAAGGTGGAGATCATATCGGAGTAACAGCAACGGATGCAGACGGTAATATCTCACCATCTACTGATGGAACAGTTATTGATAACAGTAAACCGGTCGACCCAACTCAACCAACAGATCCAACAAAACCAGTCGACCCAACAAATCCAAATCATACAAAACAACCGACAGATTCTGATGATTCAACAAATCCTAGTCAGCCGTCTGAACCGAAAGAAACAAAAGATACAACTCAACCAACAGCACCGTCAAATGATAGTAAATCAACATCATCAACTCGTGCATATGAAAGCAATAAAGCATCCCATAATTCAGTTCAACGAGATACTGAAGAACATGCACAACCACAACCAGATAACAACAGCGAAGTAACTAATTCTAACCAAAATAATGGTAGTAAAGTAGTAGATATGAATGGACAACAAGTAGAAAAATCTACGAAATCATCAACAAATACAGATAAAGAACAAGGTAAAGATCAGAGTGAACTACCTGAAACAGGACAAGATGGAGTTAATAAAGGAACGTTGTTCGGTACATTATTAGCCGGACTAGGTGCACTATTCTTATTCTTCAAACGTCGTAGAGAAGATGAAGACGAAGAAGAAAATAAATAATAAAATGAAATATTGATATCACAAGGCTCATTCCATTTTTGGAATGGGCCTTTTATTATAAAAAAACCGTTGAATCGAGTTTCGATTTAACGGAAATAATTAAAAAATTAATGATAAGAGAGCTAGAATTGGTAATAGACCTTGTTTAATAATGATAGACTTTTGACTTGTTAAACTACCATAGATTGCAACTATAATCATATATACAAGAATACATATAATGAGTTCTCTAGGATGATTACTAAAAAATGTCGCATAAATTACGAAAAGACCGAGAAGTCCATTATAAATACCTTGGTTTTTCATTAATGTATTTAAATTGTTATCTTCTAATGCAGATTGACTCATTTTAAAAGTTTGACTAGTTTTTTTAGAGCTTGTCATAAATGTTTGAAGTATCATAATAAAGATAAACTCAATTGCTACAAGTAGTATCAAAATAATTGAGAGTAAACTCAAAGTTAAATCATTCCTTTATGTATTAATAGTTATAAAAAATGTAAAAGATATAGATATACTTTCTAATAATAATAGATGTATAAGAAGACTGACTAGTATTTTATTAAATTTAAGCATAAAAAAAGCAACCATTACAGTTGCTTTGAAAATGTTATTACATTTTTACGACATTAGCTGCTTGTTCTCCACGATCGCCTTCAACGATGTCGAATTCAACTTTTTGTCCTTCTTCTAATGATTTGTATCCATCTTCAGCGATTGCTGAGAAATGTACGAATACATCATTTCCATCTTCTCTTTCGATGAAACCAAAACCTTTTTCTGCATTAAACCATTTAACTGTACCGTTATTCATATCGAATACCTCCATGTGCTTTTGCACTAAATATTTGTAACAAATTTCATTAATCAAAAGGAGTATATTCTAAACAAATAAACTTCAATCAAATTCACGACCTTTTATTACGTTAGATTAACTATACACCCATAAACTAGATAAGTAAAGTAAGAATTATAATTAATGTTAATTATTGATAGATAATCGGTATAGATGAAATGGGGTTGTTGTTGAAAACTGTTAATTATTATGGAACATCTAAAACAAAGAAGTTAAAATAATTGCTATTTTTAGAAAAATCAGAAAATGGTGTTGACTAGATCACGCCCTTACAATATAATGCAAATATTCAGATAATAATTATCGGGATTAAAACAGGAGGAGGGTTATGATTGATTGAATTTAACAATGTAAATAAAGTATTTCATAAAAAGAAAGAAAAGATACATGCATTGAAAAATATATCATTCACGATTAATCAATATGATATTTTCGGTGTCATAGGGTATAGTGGCGCAGGTAAAAGTACCTTAGTTAGATTGGTGAATCAATTAGAACATGCTACTGATGGACAAGTAATAGTTGATGGACATGAAATTAATACATATAAGGAAAGGGAATTACGTAAAGTTAAAAAAGATATCGGTATGATATTCCAACATTTTAATTTATTGAATTCTAAAACAGTCTTTAAAAATGTAGCAATGCCCTTAATTTTAAGCGGAAAAGATAAAAAAGAAATTCAAGAAAGAGTGGATTCCATATTAAAATTTGTTGGTTTAAGTGATAAAAAGAATCAATTTCCTGATGAATTATCGGGTGGACAGAAACAAAGAGTTGCCATTGCTCGTGCCCTAATAACTAATCCTAAAGTATTGTTATGTGATGAAGCAACAAGTGCACTTGATCCCGCTACAACCAATTCAATATTAAACTTATTGAGTAATGTAAATAAAACATTTGGCGTTACAGTGATGATGATCACACATGATATGAGTGTTATACAAAAAATTTGTAATAGAGTAGCAGTTATGGAAAATGGCGAAGTAGTTGAGATAGGTGACGTTAAAGAAGTATTTAGCAATCCTAAAACCAAGACCGCTCATAACTTTGTAACTACTGTAGTCAATATGGAACCTTCTAAATCACTTATAGATTCTTTTAATCGTTATAAAAATGAAAGTGATATTGATTTAAAATTATTTATTGATCAAGAACAAATTGAATATCCTTTATTAAATGAAATGATAAACAACTATCATTTAAATGTGAATGTCTTGTTTTCATCTATGTCTGAAATACAAGGAGATACGGTTTGCTATATGTGGATTCGTATCAAAAAAGATGAAAATTACAAGAAATTTAATCTTAATTCATTTTTTGAAAATAACAAAATACATTATGAGGAGGTTTAGATAAATGTTTGGTTCTAGTTTAGATTCATCACAATTAATGCAAGCACTATATGAAACACTTTATATGGTTACAGTAGCATTGGTAATTGGCGCATTAATCGGCATACCATTAGGTGTATTGCTAGTTATTACTAGAAAAAATGGGATTTGGCCCAATACGATTTTACATCAAATACTTAACCCCATCATAAATATATTAAGATCTATACCTTTTATTATTTTACTAATTGCAATTATACCGTTCACCAAAATGTTGGTAGGCACTTCTATAGGTACGACTGCTGCAATTGTTCCTTTAACAGTGTATGTTGCACCTTATATTGCAAGACTTGTAGAAAACTCATTATTAGAAGTGGATGATGGTATCATAGAGGCCGCAAAAGCAATGGGAGCGTCTCCTATACAAATTATCCGTTATTTCCTACTTCCAGAAGCATTAGGATCACTTATTTTAGCAATTACAACTGCCATTATAGGCTTAATAGGAAGCACAGCAATGGCTGGAGCTGTTGGTGGCGGAGGTATAGGTGATTTAGCACTTGTATATGGTTACCAACGTTTCGATACAATCGTCATCGTCATAACTGTAGTTGTATTAATTATAATTGTACAAATTATTCAATCACTCGGTAATTTTATTTCACGTAAAATTAGAAGAAATTAAAATCTATTTATTTCCATGATATAGGAGGCGTAAACAATATGAAGAAAATTTTAGGAGTAATTATTTTAGCGGTATTAGTATTATCTGCTTGTGGTGGGAAGAACGACAAACAAGTTACAGTTGGTGTAGCATCTAATGACACTAAAGCATGGGAAAAAGTGAAAGAACTAGCTAAAAAAGATGGTATCGATGTACAAATCAAGCATTTTTCTGATTATAATGTTCCGAATAAAGCATTAAGTGATGGAGACATCGATATGAATGCCTTTCAACATTTTGCGTTTTTAGACCAATATAAGAAAGCACATAAAGATGCCAAAATCTCAGCAATGAGTACAACGGTATTAGCACCTTTAGGTATTTATTCAGATAAGATAAAAGATATAAAAGATGTGAAAAAAGGAGCTCAAGTAGTTATACCAAATGACGTATCAAACCAAGCACGTGCACTTAAATTATTAGAATCAGCAGGCTTAATTAAATTGAAAAAGGATTTTGGTTTAAATGGCACTACAAAAGATATAGTTGATAACCCTAAAAATTTAAAAATTAAAGCAGTCGATGCACAGCAAACTGCACGCGCATTATCAGATGTAGATATATCAGTTATTAATAACGGTGTGGCGACAAAAGCAGGAAAGAATCCAAAGAAAGATCCAATTTATTTAGAAGATCAGAATTCTGATGCAGTACAACCGTACATTAATATTATTGCAGTTAATTCAAAAGACATAGATAATAAAACTTACAAAAAAATAGTTAAGTTATATCATTCAAAAGAAGCTCAAAAAGCATTGAAAGAAGATACTAAAGATGGCGAAAAACCTGTAGATTTATCTCAAAAAGAAATTAAAGATATTGAAAAAGAACTAAAAGAATAATGATTAGTCTTACATCGAGATAGTAAGAAGTATACATTTTCAAATTGTTAGAAACTATAACAAAAATGTATTTGCCTTACTTTCTCGATGTTTATTTTATGAAAGCAAATAATTTTAAAAGTAACATTATGAAAAATAAAATGTAATTTGTAACTTTAAAGTGTAAAGAGGAAATGTGCAATTTATATAGTAGAAATGTATTTTATGTAAGAATCAATTTGATAATATTATTATATTTGTAATCATAATGTCATGAAATACAAATATCATATACATATAAAACAAGTATAATAGATATTGTATAAATAATCCGAGATATAAATAGAGTATTTTAGGAGGAATAAGTAATTGAATAAAAAAATTATTGCTGCAATCGTTGGAACTAGTGCAGTAAGCGCTATTGCAGCAACGCAAGCCGATGCAGCAACAACGACACATAAAGTTAAAAGTGGAGAGTCACTCTGGTCTATATCGAATAAATATGGTGTTTCCGTTTCGAAATTAAAATCATTAAATGGAATGACATCTAATATAATATTTCCAAATCAAGTTTTAAAATTATCGGGATCAACTAGTAGTACGAGCAAACCAAGTAATTCAACTTCAACAAGTAGTTCATCTACTTATACAGTTAAAGCAGGAGATACATTATCTTCAATTGCTTCTAAGTATGGAACGAGCTATCAAAACATAATGAAATTGAATGGTTTGAATAGCTTTACTATTCATCCTGGACAAAAATTAAAAGTATCAGGAAAAGCTACTAGTACAAGTAAGCCAAGTAGCTCAACAACTACAAGTGGTAGTTCATCAACGTATACAGTTAAAGCAGGAGATTCATTATCTTCAATTGCGGCTAAATATAACACATCTTATCAAAAAATTATGAGTTTAAATGGGATGTCTAACTTCTTTATTTACCCTGGACAAAAGTTAAAAGTAACAGGAAGTGCTACTGCATCTAACACTGGTTCTAGTAATGCAAGTGCAAGTAATAATGGTTATAAAACACCTGTTTTCAATCATCAAAACTTATATACATGGGGACAATGTACTTATCATGTATTTAACCGTCGTGCTCAAATCGGTAAAGGTATTAGTACATATTGGTGGAACGCTAACAATTGGGATAACGCAGCAGCAGCTGATGGTTACACAATTGATGGTAAACCAACTGTTGGTTCAATCGCACAAAGTGATGCAGGATATTATGGTCATGTAGCATTTGTAGAACGTGTTAACAGTGATGGTAGTATTTTAATTTCAGAAATGAATTGGGCTGCTAAACCTGGAATTGTAACATATAGAACAATTCCATCATATCAAGTAAGCTCATATCGATACATTCACTAATAAATAGATATAACAATGGACTACTGATTAAGTTAATTAACTTTTTCAGTAGTTTTATTTTTTATTCATATAAATTGGATACGTGAAATTAGAAGTAATGACTATTGTAGAGAATTCAATCAATTATATTATTCACAAATAAAACATCCACCTCACCTTTGAATAGGTAAGATGGATGTTTAGCATTAAATTACATTTAAATGTTCAAGCAATTGCTTATAGTTATTTACTGCTGATGAATAATAAAGTTTTTCATTATTTTTAACATTTGTTAATGGATGTTCGATAATTTGAGTCATATATTCAGCCAACTGATTAATATTGTTGGCTTCTACTAAGTAACCGTTTTGACCATGGTCAATAATTTCATTCGGACCGTATCTAACATCGTACGAAACAACTGGACAACCCATTGAAATACTTTCCATAATCGTTAAACCAAATCCTTCGTAGCTACTTGTTAAGAGAGATGCTTTAGATTTTTTGAATTCTGCTAATGGATTCGATGTATATTTGTGAATACTCACTTTGTCATTTAACTGATATGTTTCAATTAAATCATCCATCATTGCTCTTTGATTATCCACATCTCTACCGAAAAGCGCCAATTTGGTCTGATGACCACTTTTAAGAAATTCATTATAAGCTTTGAGTAAGTGATCTAATTGTTTTTCTTTACTGAATCTACCTATAAACACGAAGCGGTCTTCTTTTTCATCGTCTTTAGTTGGCTCTTTAGCTGTAGTATCCTCAATAAAATGTGGTATAAGTGTAAATTGGTTATCTGCAATATCGTACATTTGTTGGATATCTTCTTTTTGTTGCTGAGTCAAAACGATAAATTTTTCTACATTTTCTTTATGTTCAAAGGCGTATTTAAATGATTTTTTAATTTTTTTACCAGATAAGTGTGAACTATGCAGAACTAATATGTTTCGTGTTTGATGTGATTGGGAGAGTAGCGGATCGTCTAAAAGTCTAGCATCGCAGAATACGATATCATCATCATTGAATTTATGTTCAAAATAGTATTTTGCAAAAGCTTTGTCGTCAGAGAAAGTTTCATAGACTTCTCCATTTTTAAGCAATTTAACGAGATTCACACTATTTTTATCATTATCTTTAAAATGACGTTCACAGTACATTTCACCGTCAGGGTAAAACATCATTTCCTGGCTTTTCTTTTTTGAACCGTCAAAATAGTGAAGTACTCTATGTAAATAACCATAAGAGTTGTATTCATGACGCATTGTTTTCATACCTGTTTCTGGAGAGATAACATCTTCGTAATGTAATATTGAGTTGTTAGAAAAATATTTTCTAAAACGTACTAATTGATGATTTTTGTCATAATATTTAATTTCATGATTTTGAGGATTTTTTTCAGCTTTAAGACCAGAAATACGTTTTGATACTTTGTTATATTTTGGTTTCTTTAAAATTTTGGTCTTTGGAACATCATAAATTTTGAAATTTGTTAACCATTCATAAATATTTTCAAATTCTATATTATCTGTAACTTTATGATCTTCTAAAAATTTTTTATAAATATTGGGATAGTTTCTATTATAATTCGTCGTCAAAATTTTAGTTGGTACATTAAATTCTTCATCGATTAACTTTATTCTTCTTAATAAGGCTTGTGTTCTACCACCGTGTGAGGGAGGTAAAGTGGACGTGACTGTATAAATCATGTTGCAAGCTCCTTTCGGTAGTATCCATAGATTATTATAAAATGATAAATTCAACATTATTCAATTTTGAATTATTGTCATAGTAAGATTTTTTAATGAAAATTACAAATATTTTGATAAATAGTTGTTTGAAGTAAAATGTAAAAAGAAGAAAGATATTAATTGGTTGATATGAATGAATATAGCCTAAGACTTCGATGTCCTAGGCTACTAAAAATTTTATTTGTGCTTATTTGAAATCATCTGAGTATTCATTTTTAACTTTTCTAAAGCTAGTAAATAAACGTGTACCATTAATTGCAAAAGATACTAAAGCGTTTAATTTACGGAATTTACTAGCAGATTTAATTGATACATAGAAGTCTATTATTGTTCCTAATGCACTTAAACCTAATGATAAATAAACAAGTTGTTTATTTTTTGCATCATATCTAATACCATTATATCCATCAACAATAAAGCCTGCGATTCCAAATAAATTTGATAAACGTGTTGTACTTGATTTTGTTGCCATGATTTTCCCTCCAATGTAAAACTTTTGATTATACTGATTACCCATATTTTATTAATTATACACTAAAAATTATAAAATGATGAAACAAACCTTTAGGGGAATTATGATAACATAATACTAAATATATTTTGAATTTTAAAATATTTGATAAGGGAGTTAATGACATGATTAAGTGTGTTTGTTTAGTTGAAGAAACCAAAGACAAAATTTTACTTGTACAAGTGCGTCATCGTGAAAAATATTATTTCCCGGGTGGTAAAATTGATGAAGGAGAAACACAATTAGAAGCACTAATCAGAGAACTTAAAGAAGAATTGAATCTTCACCTTTCAGAAACTGAGTTATCATATATAGGTACAGTAGTAGGAAAGGCGTATCCTCAGGAAAATATGCTTACAGAACTAAACGGATATCGTGCTACAACAACAATCAATTGGGATAATATACATACAGATAATGAGATTACTGATATTAAGTGGTTTGATAAAGATGATGTTGATATGATTGCACCTGCCGTTTTAAAATGGATTAATGAAATGTCTACAGAGTAAATAGGTGAGACTATGAATATATTGAAATATGAAACTAAATATTATGATGCAGTAAAATCAATAGAACTATTAGAAGAAGATTTACGATTTGCTAAACCGCCATTAGAAAACTTAGCATCTGCAAGGAAAAATGAAAATAGACATCCTACTCTAGTGATGGAAGGTCAGCAATGTTTGGCTTTCTTTACTTTACATGAAGGTGATGGCCCAGAATCGTATTCATCTAATCCTAATGCCATTTTCTTTAGATCATTTGTTGTAGATTCTCGTTATCGTGGTAAAGGCATTGGTAAATATGTAATACAACAACTTGATCAGTACATTAAAGAAGTATATCCGCATATTAATGAAATTGTTTTAGTTGTAAATACTGATAATCTAAAAGCAAAATATATATATGAACAAGCTGGCTATCGACATACAGGTAAATCTACAATGATAGGTAAACCTGTTTATGTTATGTCACATACAATTTAAAAAGCAGAACGTAGATAAGAATGATGAAGCATGTTTCATTCCTACGTTCTGCTTTGTTTTATTGTTTTGTATTTGGCTGATTTATTTTTCTTTTAATTAAAAATGCAGTTATCCATGCGGTGATAGGGATACTTATAGCAACAGCGATACCACCGAATAGGATTGAGATAAATTCTTGTGCAAATATTTTTGAATTAATGATATGACCGAATGAATAATTGAGTTTGAAGAACCAGAAAAACAAAGTCAACTGACCGCCAAAATAGGCCAAGTATATTGTGTTTGTAGATGTGGCTAAAATTTCTCTACCTACACGCATCCCTGATTGGAATAATTGATGTTGACTTAAATTTGGGTTCGTTTCATTAAGTTCATACATAGGTGAACTAATGGTTATGGCTAGGTCGATCACTGCAGCTATCACTGCTAAAACAATAGTAAATATCATGAATTGGACCATGTTGATGCCAATGTTCATTGAGTATACATATGTTTCGTCTTGTTGTTCTGTAGCGAAACCTTGTAAATGACCAACGTTTACTGAGATGTAAATAGCTAAAATTAAAATTACTGTCGTTACAAGTGTGCCTATAAAGGCGGCTTGTGTTTTAACGTCGTAACCGTTTAAGATGAATAAATTACATGCAGCTACAACGATACAAAATATAATTGTCGTGAGATAGATAGGGACTCCAAAGATAATCATTAAGATGCTAATAATGAGTACAATAAAGTTTAAGAATAATGTAGCAAATGATATTAATCCTTTTTTACCACCAAAAATAATCATTAATATTAATAATAAGAGACCTAATATAGTAATAGCACTCATCGTTGATGCCCCCTTACTTTAAACCATAATTTCATTAGAGCAATCGTAATTGGAATCGTTAAGACAATACCAATACCACCTATTAGAGCGCGGGCAACTTCTAATGACCAATTCATAGAAATAGTATAAGTAATGGTATTAGCATTTTTTAAATAAATAAGGAACATAGGCAAACTACCAGCTAAATAGGAAAATAATAAAATATTTGTCATTGTTCCCATAATATCTTGCCCAATGTTTCTTCCAGCAAGAGCCCATCTTTTCATACTAATTTGTGGTGTGCGTTGTAGTATTTCATTCATACCACTAGCAATAGTGATAGCAACATCCATCACAGCTCCTAGTGAACCAATTAACACAGAAGCTAAAAATACATCTTTAGGTGGTAATGTTAGGAAACTCATCGTTTCATATTTAATACCGTTGCCATGTGTCATACGAATGACTAGCTCAGCAATACCTATACAAAGGAAGGTTCCGGTTAATGTTGAGATAATAGTGATAAGTGTACGCATTCGCCATCCAATAACGAGTAATAGAGTGAGCGTTGTCGATACAATCATAGCTATTACCATCAATAAGAATAGACTAGTGCTACCTATTTGATTATGAATGTATATAGCTCCTAATACTGCTATTGAATTTAATATGAGTGACAGAATGGATTGCAAGCCAACTTGTCTACCTACTAATAGTATAGTAATAAGGAAAACACCGGTTATAAGGACGACAAGACTATCACGCTTTTTCTCAATAATATAAGCATCATTCGGTTTTTTAGAGATATGTAATAAAACTTTATCGTTTTTAGAAAAACGTTCTGAATCAGCCTGTGACTTAACGTAGTCGTTAGTAATCGTTGATTTAGCGCCTTCAAATTTACCATTCAAAATTTGGATAGTAAGTCGATCTTTATATTTGATATCTTTATTATGCTGTTCGTCAGTCACATGTTGTGTATTGATTCTTTGGACATTTGTAACTTTACCTATAGGCATTTGATAGAACTTTTCGTTAAATAACGTAAAGATAAATAATCCTATAAAAAGGAAGATGAATATCATAACGATCCAATAAAATTTATTTTTGAAAAAGGCATGGAATTGCATTCAATAACCCTCAATTCTACAGTTGAAATAATAGAATGATTATACGATTATTTAATTTATATTTCAAAAATTAACGTAGCCTTTAATTTTTAAGTCTATAAAAGTTGTCTATTTAAATTAGTTCATTTGATGATTTCATATTTAATGATATGTAGATGTTTTGTTGAATAAGGTTTTTATTGTTTGTAATGCTATTGGTAAATCTGGTTTGAGATTTTCCTTTTTAGCAATAACGCAAATTGTACGCTTTAATTCCGTATGACTAAGTGATACCTTAGTCCATTGGTTTGACTGTTTATCTAATGAAATCGTTTGGGGGGTAATAACTACACCTCTTTCATTCTTTAAAAGATATTGTGCTAATTGTATATCTGTAATCGTACGGATTGAAGATGACAATTTAGCTTTAATAGACTCTGGTAATGCTGTTAGACAGTATACATTTTCTTGTTGTAATTGTTGCAATTGTGGTTGTAACGTGAACGTAATTGAATTGTTTTTATTTGAATATAAGTGATAGTGTTCTTCAAATAAAGGCGTCATAATTAGGTTTGTATGATGCTTGATTTGATCGGTTAATTCAACAATACCAATATCTATTTCCCCTGCTAAAACACCTTCTAAAATAGTTTCATCCTCACTTAAGTCTGGAAAAATAAGGCTTTCTGTTTGCTGTTCAAATGTTTGGACAAGTCGTCCTAGTATATTGGAAATGTCACTTTCACTATAGGATAAGTAAATACTTTGATTACTCAATATATTTTGATGTTGAAATAATTGAACAGTTTTATCAAACTGATCCAAAATTTTAGTTGCCTCTTCTAGTAATTGTTTGCCCTCAGTTGTTAATAAAATATTTCGACCTCTTCTTTTAAATAAAGAGACGTGTAGTTCCTTTTCTAATTGGGTTATTTGGCGGCTTATAGCTGATTGAGCAATGTTTAATTCTAGTGCAGCTTCTGAAATATGTTCGCGTCGAGCGACTTCTACAAAATATTTAAGTTGTTTTATTTCCATGATTAAACCCCTCGCTTTAACAATCCATGCTTCTTGATTACATTTAATACTTATTATAACAGTTTATACACAAATCATTCTCTTTTTTAGATAAATATTATCTAATTTATATATTGAACAGATGAAAAAATTACATTATATTATTTATTATCATGTATCAATTGTCAGAAAATTCTAAAAGGGAGTGTGCATTATGTATAATGAGAGGCTAAAAAAGGGATTATACGACTATCGTGAGGAACATGATGCTTGTGGTATTGGTTTTTACGCTAATATGAATAATATTAGAACTCACGATGTTATTGGAAAATCATTGGAAATGTTGTGTAGATTAGATCATCGAGGCGGTGTTGGCGCTGATGGAATGACTGGTGATGGTGCGGGGATCATGACAGAAATTCCTTTTGAATTCTTTGAACATTTCTCTGATTTAGAGCTTCCAGATGAAGGCGAGTATGCTGTTGGTATGTTTTTCTCAAAAGAGAGAGTGATAGGAAGCAATCATGAAGCGGTATTGAATCAATATTTCGAAAATGAAGGACTAAAAATTATTGGATACCGGGATGTGCCGGTCAATAAAGAAGCAGTAGCACAACATGTTGCGGATACAATGCCTTATATTCAACAAGTATTTGTAGATATTAGACACGTTAATCATATTGAAAAACAACTTTACTTAGCTAGAAAGCAAATTGAATTTTACGCTGAAAAAGAAGACTTGGAACTATATTTTACAAGTTTGTCCCATAAGACGATTGTTTATAAAGGTTGGCTGCGTTCGGACCAAATTAAATCTTTATATCTGGATTTAACGCATGAATCTTATCAATCTAAACTTGGACTTGTTCATTCAAGATTTAGCACGAATACATTTCCAAGTTGGAAGCGAGCACATCCAAATAGGCTCCTCATGCATAATGGAGAAATTAATACCATAAAAGGTAACGTGAATTGGATGCGTGCACGTCAAAATAAATTAGTTCGTACATTATTTGGTGAAGACCAACATAAAATACACCGTATTGTCGATGAAGATGGTAGTGATTCTTCAATTGTAGATAATGCATTGGAATTTTTATCTTTAGCAATGGAACCGGAAAAAGCAGCGATGTTATTAATTCCAGAACCGTGGCTTTACAATAAATCAAATGACAAAGAAGTACGTGCATTTTATGAATTTTATAGTTATTTAATGGAACCATGGGATGGGCCGACTATGATTTCATTTTGTAATGGGGATAAAATTGGCGCTTTAACAGACCGAAATGGTTTACGTCCAGGTAGATACACGATTACAAAAGATAATTACATTGTATTCTCATCTGAAGTGGGAGTTATAGATGTACCTGAATCTGAAGTAGCATTTAAAGGACAATTGAACCCTGGTAAGTTATTATTAGTTGATTTTAAACAGAATAAAGTAGTTGAAAATAATGATTTGAAATCAGAAATTGCAAGCGAACATCCTTATTCGAAATGGATACATACAGACAAGTATGACGCTAATATTGAGAATACTGAATATCGTTCAAGTCATTTAGATTCAAAAACATTGTTAAAATTGCAAAATCAATTCGCTTATACGAAAGAAGAAATCAATAAATATATCGTTGATTTAGTAACTCAAAAGAAAGATCCGATAGGGGCGATGGGCTATGATTCACCTATCGCAGTCTTGAACGATAGACCTGAAACCCTATTTAATTATTTTAAACAGTTATTTGCACAAGTGACTAATCCACCTATTGATGCATATAGAGAGAAAATCGTTACAAGTGAGCTATCTTATCTAGGTGGAGAAGGTAACCTATTAAGACCAGATCAAACTGTACTACATCGCGTTCAACTTAAAAGGCCTGTAATGACAGAAGCACAGTTAGAAGTTATCGATGTAAAGAAATTTAAAACAACATATGTATCGACAATTTATCAAGATAATTTAGAACATAGTCTTGATTTGTTGGCAGAAACGGTTATACAACATGTTAAAGATGGTGCAGGAATTATTGTATTAGATGATAGTTTATTAGAGTCTAATGAAGGATTTGCAATGCCAATGTTATTAGCAGTAAGTCATGTTCATCAATGTTTAATACGTGAAGGACTAAGAATGGAAACAAGCATAGTTGCAAAATCAGGAGAAACACGCGAAGTACATCATGTAGCATGTTTATTAGGTTATGGAGCTAATGCAGTTGTACCTTATTTAGCACAACAAACAGTAGAACAATTAACCATTAATAATCAATTATCAGGAACGGTTGCAGCTAATGTTAAAACTTATACCGATGTTTTATCAGAAGGTGTAATCAAAGTAATGGCCAAAATGGGTATTTCAACAGTTCAAAGTTATCAAGGGGCACAAATTTTTGAAGCTGTTGGTATATCACAAGATGTTATTGATAAATATTTTACAGGTACACAATCTAAAATTTCTGGTATTAGTATTCAACAAATTGATGATGAAAATAAAGCTAGACAGAGTCATCATTCAGATTATTTAGCACCTGGTAGTACATTCCAATGGAGACAACAAGGTCAACATCATGCCTTCAATCCACAGACTATTTTTCTATTACAACATGCTTGTCGTGATAACGATTATAAGTTATTCAAACAGTATTCAGATGCGGTCAACTATCAAAGACAAGATTTTATACGTCATTTATTGGAATTTAAGTCTTGTAAACCAATTGATATATCTAAAGTGGAACCAGCCTCTGAAATTGTAAAACGATTTAATACTGGTGCCATGAGTTATGGTTCTATTTCAGCAGAAGCACATGAAACATTAGCACAAGCGATGAACCATCTAGGTGGTAAGAGTAATAGTGGAGAGGGTGGCGAAGATCCATTACGTTATCAACCTCAAAAAGACGGTAGTAGTAAAATAAGTGCTATCAAACAAGTAGCGTCAGGTAGATTTGGAGTAACAAGTGATTATTTACAACATGCGAAAGAAATTCAAATCAAAGTAGCACAGGGTGCTAAACCAGGGGAAGGCGGTCAATTACCAGGATCTAAAGTATATCCATGGATAGCCGAAACAAGAGGATCTACACCAGGTATAGGATTAATTTCACCGCCACCACACCATGATATTTATTCTATTGAAGACTTAGCACAATTGATTCATGATTTGAAAAATGCGAATAAAGAAGCGGATATCGCTGTTAAGCTTGTTTCGAAAACAGGTGTAGGAACAATTGCCTCAGGTGTAGCTAAAGCTTTTGCTGACAAAATTGTAATCAGTGGTTATGACGGAGGTACAGGGGCATCCCCTAAAACGAGTATTCAACATGCAGGGGTGCCATGGGAAATCGGATTAGCCGAAACCCATCAAACATTAAAATTAAACGATTTACGTAGTAGGGTGAAATTAGAAACAGATGGTAAATTACTCACTGGTAAAGATGTAGCGTATGCATGTGCGCTTGGAGCGGAAGAATTTGGATTTGCAACAGCACCGTTAGTTGTACTTGGATGTATTATGATGCGTGTTTGTCATAATGATACATGTCCAGTGGGAGTTGCTACTCAAAACAAAGATTTACGTGCGTTATTCAAAGGTAAAGTACAGCACGTAGTTAATTTTATGTACTTTATTGCAGAAGAATTAAGAGAAATACTTGCATCTTTAGGATTGAGAACAGTTGAAGAATTAATAGGACGTACAGATTTATTACAACGTGCCTCACATATAACACCTGGTACTAAGGCTGCATCTATTGATATTGAGCGTTTGCTAAGCATAGTAGAAGGACCAGATACTAAACAAATTGCGCAAGATCATCATTTAGATGAAGGTTTTGATTTAAATTATTTATATCCTGATGCTATACAAAGTATAGAAGCAGGACGTGCATTTTCAGGAAGTTATACAGTTAAGAACGTACAACGTGATGTTGGCGTAATTACTGGTAGTGCGATTGCTAAACAATATGGGGAAAAAGGATTGCCTGAAGATACAATATATGTACATACGGAAGGTCATGCTGGACAAAGTCTAGCAGCATTTGCACCTAAAGGGTTAACCATACATCATAATGGTGATGCGAATGACTATGTTGGAAAAGGTTTATCTGGAGGAACGGTGATAGTTCAAGCGCCAAATCAATCACGTGAAAATGAAATTATTGCAGGAAATGTTTGTTTCTATGGTGCGTCGAAAGGTAAAGCTTTCATTAATGGTAAAGCTGGCGAACGTTTTTGTATCAGAAATAGTGGTGTCGATGTAGTAGTTGAAGGTATTGGTGACCATGGACTTGAATATATGACAGGGGGACATGTATTAATTCTTGGTGACGTTGGAAAGAATTTTGGTCAAGGTATGAGTGGTGGTGTTAGTTACATCTTCCCAAGTGATGTTAATGAATTTAAAGAAAAGCATGCACTTTCTACTATGGAATTTAGTGATGTGACATATGAAGAAGAAAAGCAATTTATTAAATCAATGCTAGAAGCTCATGTGAAATATACACATAGTTCAAAAGCACAAACACTACTACAACGCTTCGATCAAATTTCAGAATCAGTCGTAAAAGTGATACCTAAAGATTATAAATTAATGATGCAAAAAATTGATATTCAATTACGTCATCATAATCAAAAAGACGAAGCAATGTTAGCAGCATTTTATGATGAAAGAACAAGTATAGATACAAAATTAAAACCGGCAGTAGTTTATTAAGAAAGAGGGATTATCATGGGCGAGTTTAAAGGGTTTATGAAATATGAAAAACAAGCATTATCAGAGTTGTCTTTGATTGATCGTCTTTCAAACCACAAAGCATTTCAAAAT
Source organism: Staphylococcus pasteuri (assembly GCF_030547725.1). NCBI lineage: Bacteria > Bacillati > Bacillota > Bacilli > Caryophanales > Staphylococcaceae > Staphylococcus > Staphylococcus pasteuri. The sequence continues at coordinate 282,684 of NZ_JAUOQO010000004.1, forward strand.
CGATTTTCAAAAGATGATGCTTCAATTCAAGGTGCAAGATGTATGGATTGTGGTACACCATTTTGTCAAAGTGGATTATCCTATGGGAATGAAACCATAGGATGTCCAATTGGTAATTACATACCTGAATGGAATGATCTTGTTTATCGTGGTGACTATAAAACTGCCTACGAAAGACTTAGCGAAACTAATAATTTTCCGGAATTTACAGGGCGTGTATGTCCAGCACCATGTGAACATGCATGTGTGATGAAAATTAATAGAGAGTCAGTAGCGATTAAAGGTATTGAACGAACTATTATTGATGAAGCTTATGACAATGGCTGGGTTAAACCGAAATATCCTGAAGCGGATAGAAATGAAACAATTGCAATTGTTGGAAGTGGTCCGGCCGGTTTGACAGCAGCAGATGAACTTAATCATCGAGGATATAAAGTGACAGTATACGAACGTGCTAAAGAACCGGGTGGATTATTGATGTATGGTATTCCTAATATGAAGTTAGATAAAGATGTTGTGAGACGTCGTGTCAAATTAATGGAAGAAGCTGGCATTACATTCAAAACAGGTATAGAAATAGGTGTAGATATCAATCGTGAAGAACTAGAAAAGATGTATGATGCAATAATTCTATGCACTGGTTCTCAAAATGCTAGAGACTTACCTTTAGAAGGACGTATGGGTTACGGTATACATTTTGCAATGGATTATTTAACTGAACAAACTCAATTTTTAAATGGTGAAATTGACGAGGTAACAATAACAGCTAAAGATAAAAATGTCATCATTATCGGAGCAGGTGATACAGGTGCAGACTGTGTTGCTACTGCATTACGTGAAAATTGCAAATCTGTCGTACAGTTTAATAAGTATACGAAATTACCTGAAGAAATCACTTTTGAAACCAATACGTCATGGCCATTAGCCTTACCAGTATTTAAAATGGATTATGCTCATAAGGAATATGAAGCACGTTTTGGTCAAGAACCACGTGCTTATGGTGTACAAACGATGAGGTATGATGTGGATCATATTGGTAATGTTAGAGGACTCTATACACAAGTAATTAGTGAAACTGAAGATGGAACTGTAATGGGAGAAGGGTCAGAAAAATTTTGGCCTGCTGATTTAGTATTACTTTCCATTGGTTTTGTAGGTACTGAAACGACAATTCCACAATCATTTGGTATTAAAACTGAAAGAAATAAAATTATTGCTAATGATAGAGATTTTAGAACGAATCATTCGAAAATTTTTGCTGCTGGTGATGCTCGAAGAGGTCAAAGTCTTGTTGTTTGGGCTATTAAAGAAGGTAGAGCAGTGGCTGATGCAGTTGAAAGTTATTTAAATCAAAAAATTCTAGTGTAAAAAAAGAATTGACTTTTAATGAACGCTATTATAATATATTTATTGTGTTCAATGGAGGAATACCCAAGTTCGGCTGAAGGGATCGGTCTTGAAAACCGACAGGGCCTTAACGGGCCGCGGGGGTTCGAATCCCTCTTCCTCCGCCATTAGAATTTTAAATCCAAGACTAATAGATATAAAAGGCAAGTATTCATTTATCAATGAGTATTTGCCTTTTTTATTTGTTTTTGGAGTCAAAAACCCTCATCTTTAATGCATTAGTAATGTCCGTCCACATTTGATAGATACAGGTTTTAATCTGCGCAGTCCATAATTAGTTCTTAACTGTTAAATCAATATTAATAATGGCGTATTTGTGAATTTAACATTGAACGATTAACTCTACTTTTCTGAAAGCCTTTACATAACTTGTCTAGACAAGTTATAATCAGCATAAGAAAACAAAGGAGTGACGGCTATGGCTGTAAATAATAAAGATGTAAAAGCCATTGTAGATGCAATTGGGGGCAAAGAAAATCTAGACACTGCAACACACTGCGTGACAAGGTTACGATTAGTGTTAAAAGACGATAACAAGGTAGATAAAGATGCATTAAGTGATAATCCTTTAGTAAAAGGACAATTCAAAGCAGATCATCAATACCAAATTGTTATTGGTCCGGGGACAGTTGATGAAGTCTATAAACAATTTGTAGCAGAAACCGGAGCAGAAGAAGCATCTAAAGATGACGCTAAACAAGCTGCAGCGAAAAAGGGGAATCCTATACAAAGATTGATTAAATTGTTAGGGGATATATTTATACCAATCTTGCCAGCGATTGTAACTGCAGGTTTATTAATGGGGATTAATAACATTTTAACCATGGAAGGTCTTTTTGGTCCTAAAAAGTTAATAGAAATGTACCCGCAAATTGCGGATATTTCAGATATGATTAACGTTATAGCTAACACAGCCTTCATTTTCTTACCAGCGTTAATTGGTTGGAGTAGTATGCGAGTGTTTGGAGGAAGTCCGATTTTAGGTTTAGTATTGGGACTTATTTTGATGAATCCACAACTTGTCTCTCAATACGATATCGGTAAAGGACATATACCAACTTGGAATTTATTTGGATTAGAAATTAAACAATTGAATTATCAAGGACAAGTTTTACCAGTATTATTAGCTACATATGTTTTGGCAAAAATTGAAAAAGTACTTAATAAAGTTGTACATGATTCCATTAAAATGCTAGTTGTTGGTCCAGTTGCACTGTTAATAACAGGCTTCTTGGCATTTATTGTTATCGGACCAATTGCCTTAATATTAGGTACAGGAATTACAAATGGAGTAACATATGTTTTCGAACATGCAGGTTGGTTAGGTGGTGCCTTATATGGTTTATTATACGCGCCACTTGTTATCACAGGACTGCACCACATGTTCTTAGCTGTTGACTTCCAATTAATGGGTAGTAGTTTAGGCGGTACATATTTATGGCCAATTTTAGCCATTTCTAATATTTGCCAAGGGTCAGCAGCATTTGGTGCATGGATTGTCTACAAACGTAAGAAGATGGTTAAAGAAGAAGGACTTGCATTTACTTCAGGTATTTCAGGTGTATTAGGAGTTACTGAACCAGCATTATTTGGTGTGAACTTACCATTGAAATATCCATTTATCTCTGCAATTCTAACATCAAGTGTACTCGGTGGATTCATTGGTGCTAATAAAGTATTAGGTAAAGTGGGTGTTGGTGGTTGGCCAGCATTTATTTCAATAAAAAATGAATTTTGGTGGATTTATGTCCCGGCTATATTAGTGGCTACGATTGTCCCAGCAATTTTAACGATAGTATTTTCAAGATTTAGTAATCAAAAAGCCAAAAAAATGGTCGATACATCTAACTCATAAAATTAAAGCGTTCATGTTTAGCAAACCTCTGAACGCTTTTTATTATTAAACAATGTACAAAAAGGTGGTTTTACAATGAAAGAACAAGACTGGAGAAAGTCAGTAGTTTATCAAATATATCCTAAGTCATTTAATGATACAACGGGAAATGGTGAAGGTGACCTCAAAGGTATTATAGAAAAACTCGACTACTTACAATTTTTAGGAATTGATTATATTTGGTTAACACCTATTTATGAATCACCAATGAATGATAACGGATATGATATAAGTAATTATCTGAAGGTTAATGAGAATTTTGGTACATTAGACGACTTTAAACTCTTGGTAAAAGAGGCACATCAAAGAAATATTAAAATAATGATGGATATCGTAATCAATCATACATCAACTGAACATCAATGGTTTAAAGAAGCGATTAAATCTAAGGATAGTCCATACCGTGATTATTACTTCTTTAGATCATCAGAAGAGGGGCCTCCAACCAATTGGGAATCTAAATTTGGTGGGAATGCTTGGAAATATGATGAACAAACAGATGAATATTATTTACATTTATTCGATGTTACGCAAGCTGATTTAAATTGGGATAATCCCGACGTACGACAAGCATTATATAAAATTGTAAATCATTGGATAGACTTTGGTGTGGATGGATTCCGTTTTGATGTGATTAATCTTATTTCTAAAGGTGAATTTAAAGATTCTAAAAAAATTGGTAAAGAATTTTATACAGATGGCCCGAGAGTACATGAATTTTTACATGAGTTAAATCAAAATACATTTGGAAATAAAGACATGATGACTGTAGGTGAAATGTCATCTACAACAATTGATCATTGTGTTAAATACTCTAATCCTAATCGACAAGAATTAAGTAGTGTATTCAATTTCCATCATTTGAAAGTTGACTATCCTGATGGAGAAAAATGGGCTAAAGGGAAAATGGATTTTCATCAGCTTAAAGAAATATTAATGAATTGGCAATTGGGTATTTACGAAGGTGGAGGTTGGAACGCAATATTTTGGTGTAATCACGATCAACCACGTGTTGTTTCGCGTTTTGGAGATGATAGTTCAGAAGAGTTACGTCAAGCAAGTGCAAAAACTTTAGCCATTGCACTACATATGTTGCAAGGTACACCCTATATCTATCAAGGTGAAGAGATAGGTATGACAAATCCTCATTTTAAATCAATAGAGGAATATAGAGATATAGAATCTTTGAATGCTTTTCATTATTTGAAGAGCCAAGGTTATTCAGAACAACACATTCTAGAAATATTAGACCAAAAATCACGCGATAATTCTCGAACACCAATGCAATGGGATGATTCAGAAAATGCAGGTTTTACTTCAGGAGAGTCATGGATTGCTACTGCCGATAATTATCAAAAAATTAATGTTGAACAAGCAATGAAAGATTCCGAATCCGTTCTGCATACTTATAAAGCATTAATAAATTTAAGACATCAAAATGATATTTTAACTTATGGTAATATAGAACCGATGTATATGGATCACAATCAATTATTTGTATATCGTCGACATTATCGTCATCAAACTTGGTTAATTATAGCTAATTTCTCAAAAGATGAAGTCACTTTACCTGATGATTTAGATATATCAGGCGATACTATTATTCAAAACGGAACTGTAAATCAGCATAAAATATCAGGATTTGGCGCGATTGTTATAGAAACAGCAAAGTAAATACGATTAAAAGAGGAATACACCATGGTACAAAAGAAATTCATCACAATTTATGAACAATTGAAAAATCAAATCTTAACAGAAGTATATGGATATAGTGAGCAGCTACCTTCTGAAAATGAATTAGTTACAACATATGGAACTTCGAGAGAAACTGTTCGTAAAGCGCTGGACTTATTAGCTAATGATGGTATGATTCAAAAAATTAGAGGTAAAGGTTCTGTTGTAATATACCAAGGGATAACTGAATTTCCTTTTTCAGAATTAATTAGTTTTAAAGAGATACAACATCAATTGGGTTTAAAACATCATACTGAACTTGTGATTAATGAAGAAATAAATGCCGCTGATGCAGAAAAAGTACAATTTGAATTAGGCTTGGAAAAAGATGATAAATTAATTCATGTTATTCGTACACGTTCTATAGAAGGAAAAGTAAAAATTTTAGATGAAGATTTCTTCGTAAAATCTATTGTTGGAAACATTAGTGATGAAGTAGCAAGACAATCCATATATGATTATTTAGAAAATGATTTACATCTAGAGATTAGTTATTCGAGTAAATCAATTACTTTTGAACCATTTTCTAAGATAGATGATGAGGTATTTGGCGATATTAATCCGCCTTATACCGCTACTGTAAGAAGTACAGTCTACTTAAAAGATACAACTCAGTTTCAATACAATATATCTAAACACATTGCGACAGATTTTAAATTTAAAGAGTTTTCTCGACGTCGTGAAAATCTTATCCAGTAGTTTCTTTAATATAATAGTTCTAATAGATATTTTTAAGGATAAGATTTTAAACTTGCAAACAATAGAGGAATTATAGTATTATAAATCTTACCGTGCTAGGTGGGGAGGTAGCGGTTCCCTGTACTCGAAATCCGCTTTATGCGAGACTTAATTCCTTTGTTGAGGGCGTATTTTTGTGAAGTCTGCCCGAAGCACGTAGTGTTTGAAGATTTCGGTCCTATGCAATATGAACCCACGAATCATGTCAGGTCCTGACGGAAGCAGCATTAAGTGGATAATCATATGTGCCGTAGGGTAGCCGAGATTTAGCTAACGACTTCGGTAACGTTTGTGATATACGTTCGATACAAAGGTGCACGGTTTTTAATTTTAAAAAACTAATTATACAAAATATAGATTTGAGCGACTTATTTTCGATGAGTCGCTCTCTTTTTTATAAATAGATAAATATGACATAATTTGATAAAGTTAAAGCGATATATAAGTGCAATAGCTAATGACAAACATGGTGGTGAAACAATGCAAATATACTTGAGTACCTTAACCGAAGTGGATTATGAAGAATCGTTGAATAGTATTGAAGAAAACTATGATGATCAACCTGAAACGAGTGGGCAAGAAAAAGCACTCGTTAAAAAATTAAGAAAATCAGATGACTATAATTATGAATTAGAAGTCATTGCGAAAAATGAGCAAAATAAAGTTATTGGACATGCCTTACTAATAGAAGTAAGTGTTACATCGGAAGAAAAGAAATATACAGCTTTAACCATCGCGTCTTTATCAGTAAAAAAAGAATTAAGAAATCAAGGATTAGGTAAAGCTCTTGTGCAAGCTGTTGAAGAACGAGCTAAATCCCAAGATTATACAACGATTGTTGTTGACCGAGAACAAGTCTATTTTAAAAAGTTAGGTTATCAACTGGCTAGTGAATTCGGCTTATATTCAGAATATGGAGATGAGTCACAACCTTTATTAGTGAAATTTCTATGGGATAACTTAATAGATCCACCAATTGGAAAAGTAAAATATCCAAGTATTATGCGTTAACACACTTTTATTGATGAACAAGTTTACGTGCGTGATATAATAGAATGTAATTGCTAATGGAGGTGCTAAGTTGAATTATCAAGCGTTATATCGTATGTATCGCCCTCAAAGTTTTGATGATGTTGTTGGTCAAGAACATGTAACTAAAACTTTGCGAAATGCGATTTCTAAAGGGAAGCAATCTCATGCTTACATATTTAGTGGCCCAAGAGGAACTGGGAAGACGAGTATTGCTAAAGTATTTGCGAAAGCTATCAATTGTACAAATAGTTCGGATGGAGAACCATGTAATGAGTGTGCGATTTGTAAAGGCATTACGCAAGGTACTAACTCTGATGTTATTGAAATTGATGCCGCAAGTAACAATGGTGTAGACGAAATTAGAAACATTAGAGATAAAGTTAAATATGCTCCAAGCGAATCAAAATATAAAATTTATATTATAGATGAAGTTCACATGCTGACTACTGGGGCTTTTAATGCATTGTTAAAAACATTAGAAGAACCACCTGCACACGCGATTTTTATTTTAGCGACAACTGAACCTCATAAAATTCCACCAACGATTATTTCAAGAGCACAAAGATTTGATTTTAAAGCAATCAGTTTAAATCAAATTGTTGATCGTTTGAAATATGTAGCTGATTCACAATCATTACCATACGATGATGAGGCCTTAGAGTTTATTGCCAAGGCATCTGAAGGTGGTATGCGAGATGCGTTAAGTATTATGGACCAAGCTATTGCGTTCGGAGATGAACACTTAACTTTACAAGATGCGTTAAATGTTACAGGCAGCGTTGACGAAGCGTCACTTAATGAATTATTTAAAGATATTGTTGAAGGTGATGTTAAAGAATCATTTAATAGATATCACCAATTTGTTACAGAAGGTAAAGAAGTTAATCGTTTGATTAATGATATGATTTATTTTGTTAGAGATACTATTATGAACAAAACGTCTAACCAAGACGTTGAATATGATGCACTTATTCATTTTGACTTAGATACCTTATATCGTATGATTGATATCATTAATGACACATTAGTTTCTATACGTTTTAGTGTAAATCAAAGTGTTCACTTTGAAGTACTGTTAGTAAAATTAGCGGAAATGATTAAAGCTAAACCAGAAACAGTACAAAATGTTGCGACTACACAAGTTGCCACAGAGCCTAATAATGATGTTTTATTACAACGTATGGAACAATTAGAACAAGAACTTAAAACCTTGAAATCTCAAGGAGTGGCTACATCAGGACAAACGCAACAACCTAAAAAACCTGTGCGTAGTCAACAACGCTCTAAAAACGCATTTTCAATGCAACAAATTGCAAAAGTTTTAGATAAAGCGAATAAGGATGACATTAAGTTACTTAAAAATCATTGGCAAGAAGTAATTGATCATGCTAAAAATAATGACAAAAAATCTTTAGTGAGCTTACTTCAAAATTCAGAACCTGTTGCTGCTAGTGAAGATCATGTACTAGTTAAGTTTGAAGAAGAAATTCATTGCGAAATTGTTAATAAAGACGATGAAAAACGTAATAATATAGAAAGTGTTGTTTGTAATATCGTCAATAAAACAGTCAAAGTGGTAGGCGTGCCTTCAGACCAATGGTTACGTGTTAGAGCTGAGTATCTCCAAAATCGTAAACAAGATCAACATCATGAAGCGGAAGAAAATGAAAAAGAATCAGAACAAGAGGATATAGCACAAAAAGCAAAAGATTTATTTGGCGAAGAAACAGTTCATATGATAGATGAATAGCCACACATGACAAGGCTAATATTCGTATGTATAATATAAACAAAGTAATAATTTAAAGAATATGAAGGATTATAAGGAGGAAACGGAATTATGCGCGGTGGCGGAAATATGCAACAAATGATGAAACAAATGCAAAAAATGCAAAAGAAAATGGAACAAGAACAAGAGAAATTAAAAGAAGAACGTGTAGAAGGTACAGCAGGTGGAGGTATGGTTACTGTAACAGTTACTGGCCACAAAGAAGTTGTTGACGTACAAATCAAAGAAGATGCTGTAGATCCAGATGATGTTGAAATGTTACAAGACCTAGTATTAGCTGCTACAAATGAAGCAATGAATAAAGCTGATAAATTAACACAAGAACGTCTAGGTAAACATACTCAAGGCTTAAACATCCCTGGAATGTGATAACATGCATTATCCAGAACCAATATCCAAACTTATAGATAGTTTTATGAAATTGCCAGGCATTGGCCCTAAAACAGCTCAACGTCTGGCTTTTCATACATTAGATATGAAAGAAGACGACGTTGTTCAATTTGCGAAAGCACTTGTGGATGTTAAACGTGAACTTACTTATTGTAGTGTTTGCGGACATATTACAGAGAAAGATCCTTGTTACATTTGTGAAGACAAACAACGAGATCGTTCAGTAATCTGTGTTGTTGAAGATGATAAAGACGTTATCGCAATGGAAAAGATGCGAGAATTTAAAGGATTATACCATGTGTTACATGGATCTATTTCTCCAATGGATGGTATAGGTCCGGAAGATATCAATATACCTGCATTAGTCGATCGACTAAAAAGTGATGGAGTTAAAGAATTAATTTTAGCGATGAATCCTAACTTAGAGGGTGAGTCAACGGCGATGTATATTTCAAGACTTGTAAAACCTATTGGGATAAAAGTAACGCGTTTAGCCCAAGGTTTATCAGTTGGCGGAGATTTAGAGTATGCTGATGAAGTGACCTTATCCAAAGCAATTGCCGGTAGAACTGAAATGTAGTTTAAACGCTGATATGTATAGTATCAGCGTTTTTTTGTATTTCTTAATAAAAATTTTAAAAAAAGATAAAGTTTGTAAATTGAAGATTTATCTTAGGGATAAGTAAGTAGTTCTATGGAATGTATAATCAAAAAATGAACTTTATATAATGGATAGTCTATATCGTTCGGTATATGATTAAATAGGCATTCTCGTTTGTTAAGAAAGTGTAAATTTTACTGTTGTTAAAAACTTTGTGAGCCTGTATAGTATATATTTGTTGAGCGGAACAAAGCGAAACACAAAAAAACACTTCAAAAATTAATTATAAAAAGTTGTTGACTTTAAAGTTAATAAAGCGTATAATTAATTCTTGTCGGTAAAGAAATGAACATTGAAAACTGAATGACAATATGTCAACGTTAATTCCAATAATGTAACGGAAGTTACAACAATTAATTTAGTTTTTATGAGCTAATCAAACATCATAATTTTTTATGGAGAGTTTGATCCTGGCTCAGGATGAACGCTGGCGGCGTGCCTAATACATGCAAGTCGAGCGAACAGAT
>NZ_JAUOQO010001036.1:0-233 GCF_030547725.1 Staphylococcus pasteuri
TTCTAGTCCTGACCTCTGATCCCCATGGCCAGGTTGCGGCCGCCGCATTGGATCTGGGGGCGGATGATGTCGCGCCACAGCAAATTTCGGTCGATGAAATTGCCCTGCGCACGGATCGTTTGGTGGCACGCAAACGCATGTCGGACCGGTTGCGCAGCACCGTGCGCGAGGGGCTGCGTGCAGCGGTCACAGACCCGCTGACAGGGCTGTACAACCGCCGGTATGCATTGCCG
>NZ_JAUOQO010001037.1:0-233 GCF_030547725.1 Staphylococcus pasteuri
GTGTTTAATCAGTTTGATATTGATGCGGTTATCCACTTTGCAGGTCTAAAGGTGGTGGGTGAGTCAATTAGTGAACCTTTACGTTATTACCAAAATAATGTGGAAGGCTCGCTTAATTTATTTGATGTAATGGCAGCCAATGGCTGCAAAAAGCTCGTATTTAGCTCATCCGCTAATGTTTATGGAGACCCTGACAGTTTTCCTATTAAAGAAGATTTCCCGTTGTCTACGTT
>NZ_JAUOQO010001038.1:0-233 GCF_030547725.1 Staphylococcus pasteuri
GTGTAACGGTTCACCTCATCCCGACTTTCGGTTGTAGTGGACGTTTCACTTAGCCGGTCCACGACTTTGGTGACACCAAAAAAAGCGCCAACAATAAAAAGGTCGATTATCAGCAAACTAACGAATAAAACAATGGCCTGTCGGCTAAACCGCTGTGTTATCAGGTAAATAATAGCGGTGATTGTTAGCGCTATAAAAAAAGAGCTATTGCCCATGCGTGAATGGCTGAGCAC
>NZ_JAUOQO010001039.1:0-233 GCF_030547725.1 Staphylococcus pasteuri
GTGTTGTTAGCTACTGCTAAGTTGGTGAGCGCAGTAATTAAAGCAATGCCGTTTTGTGCGGCAAAAGAACGCGACTTAGCTTTGTTTACTCGGTTCCCAACCCATTGTTGAATGAAGCGTAAGCCACCCTGTTCGCGCATTAGCGCACTTAAACCGCCAATGAACAATGACAGTAGAAAGATTTCCTGCATGCCACTAAAGCCCGTATAAATGTCTTTACCAAAGGTTAATAG
>NZ_JAUOQO010001040.1:0-233 GCF_030547725.1 Staphylococcus pasteuri
GCGTTACTCAGTGCCTTATGTGTTTGGCTACACGCCTCTGCAACAGATTTTGGTTGATATCGGTAGTGGCCGTTTACAAGCTTATACTGTGGCCTGGGATTCAAGAACTAAAGCACAGGGCGGGCAACGTTGGTATAGCCTTTATCAGCAAACCCATACTCCTGATACCCCGTTTTATTGGAAGAGCCAATTTAATAACTGGAACGCACGCTGTGCCGAATGCCACTCTACAG
>NZ_JAUOQO010001041.1:0-233 GCF_030547725.1 Staphylococcus pasteuri
GTATTATCAGGAGAAAAACTCACTTATTGAAATTTTTTTTAACTAAGAATTAACAATATTTCATATCAAATATACTCTTTTTTGATATTGCAAAATATTTTTAGTTAAAAAAAATAAAAACTACGATTATGTATTTAAAGTTCTACCAAATGTAATATTCTTTTTAGCCCTTATATCCTTATGTGTAAACTGCCATAACTCACCGCTACTATCCAAAACAACGGTATAAATCG
>NZ_JAUOQO010001042.1:0-233 GCF_030547725.1 Staphylococcus pasteuri
GCTTTAGTTTCATAGTAATTCATAGCAAATAATTTGCCTGTGCGTGCAAAACCAGACTGAACCTCATCTGCGATCAGCAAAATACCATGCAAGTCACATAGTGCACGTAAACGCGTTAAGAATTCCGCTGGGGCCACATTGAAGCCACCTTCCCCTTGCACAGGTTCAAGTACAATTGCAGCCACATCATGTGCAGCAATATCTTCAGCAAAAATATCTTCAATGCTTTGAAT
>NZ_JAUOQO010000063.1:0-382 GCF_030547725.1 Staphylococcus pasteuri
TACAGGTACAACATGGACCTTTAATGACAGTGGATTAAGTAACGGCAATACTTATGTATATACAGCGCGTGTTGAAACAGCGGGTGGTAACCAAAGCCCAGCATCGTCAGCATATACAATTACTGTTGATACTGTAGCGCCAACACAAACCACAACGATAACAACAGTTGTTGATAACGTTGCCCCAGGTTTAGGAAATGTTGCCAATGGTGCTTTCACCAATGATGACACGCCAGAAGTCCAAGGTACGATTAGTGCTACATTGGGTTCAGGTGAAGTTGTTGCGATATATCGAGATGGTATTAAGGTTGGCACAGCAACGGTATCTGGTACAACTTGGACCTATGCTGACGCAGGTTTGGCAAGTGGTTCAACCTATACC
>NZ_JAUOQO010001043.1:0-233 GCF_030547725.1 Staphylococcus pasteuri
GCGCTGATTGGTTTGAAAACTGGTATGGTCATCTTCACCGCTATATAGGTACAAGGCTGGCTGCATAGTAAAATTCTGCCAAGTAAAATCACGGTAAATGCTCATATCAAAGTAGCCGCTTAAAGGCACCGATAAACCAAACTGCTCGGGGTATTTATGCGCTAAATAAAACGCCCCTGCCCCGCCCATAGACACACCACTAATTGCACTATTTTGTGCACCTGGTTTAACTC
>NZ_JAUOQO010001044.1:0-233 GCF_030547725.1 Staphylococcus pasteuri
GTTTGTACAGATGTAATCAATTGACATGTTAAGATAAAATCAACACCATCATACTCAACTGGAGCTACTACTCTGAAAGAGTAACGAGCATCATCTGGAATTAAAACGTCACATTCAGTGAACCATTTTTCTCCAATACCAAGTTTGAATGTTGAACCAGCAATACCTACAGAACTAGCTGCATCAAATACTGATTTTGTGATAGGAATAGCTTTACGACTATCTCCCATTAC
>NZ_JAUOQO010001045.1:0-233 GCF_030547725.1 Staphylococcus pasteuri
GGGTGGCACCGATCATTGCCGTCAGCGGTCCAAACGACAGAACCTGAACAAAGGCTTTGGTGTAAAATTCCATGTCAGGCTCCGGACGCGAAGAAGGACAGAAGGGCCTCGCGCGGCAGCGGCTTTTCCAGCAGCACCGTAAAAACGAGGTAGATCAAGACCATGAACACCAGCGCCACAACCAGCGCATAGACGGCCTGACGAAAGCCCAGCGCCATCGGCAGCGCCAGCAT
>NZ_JAUOQO010001046.1:0-233 GCF_030547725.1 Staphylococcus pasteuri
GTCTTCGAGGGTGGCGGCACGCGCCCCACTGGCAAAAGACAGCATGCAAAAGGCGGAAATCCCCGCCAGACACAGGTTTCGGAACAATGACATGGGCAATCTGGCTCCTCTTATCCGGGGCGGTCGGTCGCCGGGACGCGATGATATGGGCAAGAACCCCTTGGAAATCCGCCCGGAATGACCCACCTATGGGACATGAACCAGACTGCCATAAAATTTGCCTTCGACAATAG
>NZ_JAUOQO010001047.1:0-233 GCF_030547725.1 Staphylococcus pasteuri
GTTTGGCCATGCCAGCAAAGTCGTTGATCGACGCGACCGAACGAACTCAGGGCGACAAGGGGCGAAAAATGCTAGTCAAGGATCAGCTGCCGCGCATCTTCCAGGCCAACCTTGCGCGACTGTTTGAGCGGGTGGTCCAGCCCGCGATGGAGGCGCTGCCGGTTCATTCGTCGCTCGAAAGCGGCGAGGCGGCGACGATGGATCAATTTCTCGTTCGCGCTGCGGCCCAGGTC
>NZ_JAUOQO010001048.1:0-233 GCF_030547725.1 Staphylococcus pasteuri
TAAATAAATTGATTTAGCTTCTAGACTACAACAAACTATGTTAAAAAAAGATATTCCTCAGTTTTATAGTATACACATTGGCTTTATTTCAGTTGCTGCTCAAAATGTAAGTGGAGATTATTTTAACTTAATTGATCATAATGATGGAACTATGAGTTTTGCCGTTGCAGATGTCATTGGGAAGGGAATTCCTGCTGCATTAGCTATGAGTAAGATTAAATTTGGTATGGATT
>NZ_JAUOQO010001049.1:0-233 GCF_030547725.1 Staphylococcus pasteuri
GCGCAATATGCGCTCTCCGCCACTTAAGCTAAGGCATTTCAAATCTAAACTTGGCACCAACTTACAATTCGCTTGGGCACTCACTACATCGTAACCCCAAGCGCGCAGCAGGAGTTGCCAAGAGTTCCCTGGCAAAATATTACTTTTTCGTAACTCTTGCCATTCTTGCAGCTGATCCTGATTGCTACTAATAGCAGGAGCCACATCGGCAAACGTAACTTTTGGCTCTTGTT
>NZ_JAUOQO010001050.1:0-233 GCF_030547725.1 Staphylococcus pasteuri
CCCCCTATTAGATATGTATCTGGTGTAAGAGCCACATTCAAACCCATCGTTTAATCTTTTTCAGGATATAGTGCTTTCATATTGATTTGCACCTGAGTTGTTCGCCTCCTTAATTAATTGATTATTAACTGCCCTCTTTTCTTCTATTTCAAATAGTTTTGGGTTGAGAATAATCTTTTTTATATTGGATATTTTTTTTGCGTTGCTGGTGGCTGTTTCATTAGCTATAAGCA
>NZ_JAUOQO010001051.1:0-233 GCF_030547725.1 Staphylococcus pasteuri
TTTAAACTTGTACCATCATACTTTTCAAAAGAAGCTGGGACAGCTAATGGTATCGTATCAATGATGGGTGGCTTAGGAGGATTATTCCCAACAATAGTAATCACTAATGTATCTAGTATCACTGGTACAAGCCATCTCGCATTTATATTATTAGCAAAATTTGCTATTATTGCTGTAATTACAATGATATAAGTAAATAAAAAAGACTCAAAAACAAAACATTAATAAAACAG
>NZ_JAUOQO010001052.1:0-233 GCF_030547725.1 Staphylococcus pasteuri
AAGAGACAGCAAGAATCACATTAAGAATGTTAACTAAGGCCTAGATTTACAAGGTGGCATCGAGGTACTTTATCAAGTTGATCCAATACATACGGGTGATAAAATTGATAAAAATGCGTTGCAATCAACAGCGCAAACCCTAGAACACCGTGTTAACGAATTAGGTGTTTCTGAACCTAAACTCCAAGTTGAAGATCCCAATAGGATAAGAGTACAACTTGCAGGGGATAACC
>NZ_JAUOQO010001053.1:0-233 GCF_030547725.1 Staphylococcus pasteuri
GCCCTTTGGCGCGCCGGTGGTGCCAGAGGTGTAGAGCACATAGGCCGGGTGGTTGCCTTCGACCGGCAGACATTCCGCCGGTTCCACGCCGGCCTGAAACCCGTGCCAATCGACGTCACGGTCGGCAACCAGCGTTGCAACCTCTTGTTCGCGTTGAAAGATCACGCAGAAATCCGGTTTGTGCGAGGCGAGTTCAATCGCGCCGTCGACCAGCGGTTTGTAATGCACCACCC
>NZ_JAUOQO010001054.1:0-233 GCF_030547725.1 Staphylococcus pasteuri
GCCGGGTCTGTCACAATCTGGATGCGATCTTTGGCGGCGCCTTGAAATGCCGGGTAACTCAGCGGGGTGCGGTTGCCATGGCGCCCGGTAAAACAGATTTTTGGTCCACTTGTCCCGTTGATCCTTGGGCTGCCGAGCCGCGGCTGCCTTGATCGGGTGACCACATGTTCGCTGACGCTCTGGAAATGCTGCAAGGTTGGATGGCTGGCCGGTAATTTTTGTTGGGCCAGCTC
>NZ_JAUOQO010001055.1:0-233 GCF_030547725.1 Staphylococcus pasteuri
CCATACATCCACTTAAAAGAAGAATAGTAAAAAATCCAAAACCATTACCTTCACACCAACCTCCTTGTTTATTGTGTATAACTCGCGTTTATATAAGCTGCAACTTTATATCAAATATTGAAACCACCAAGCTTTAGTGGATGGCCTTGTTATTTTCAGGGAACGGTCATTTAAAGTGGGCATTCAGTGAAGCGGCGGTGTTGTATTTACGAGGGAATGACAAAGCTCGACGT
>NZ_JAUOQO010001056.1:0-233 GCF_030547725.1 Staphylococcus pasteuri
TGATGTGGGTGTGTGGGAGTGGGGGCAACCATCTGGGTCCTCATGACCTTCCAGATGGCCCTGGTTATGCTCCTTTCTCAGAGTCATTGGTTTACAGCATGGATTTTCCAATAATAAGGATCCAGAGTTAACTGGCAGCTCTGTAACATCCTGGTTGTGTGCTCTGAATAAGTTATTTAATCTTCTGATGCTTCAGTTTCATTACCTGTAAAAATGGCCGTAAGACCAGGTAC
>NZ_JAUOQO010001057.1:0-232 GCF_030547725.1 Staphylococcus pasteuri
GTACGGCGCTGATACCGTTCGCTTATTCATGATGTTTGCCGCACCAGCAGAGCAAACTCTAGAATGGCAAGACAGCGCTGTAGAAGGCTCATTACGTTTCTTACGTCGCGTATGGAAACTGGCTTACGACCATATCAATGCCGGAGAAGCGTGTGCTGTAGACATCGCTAGCCTCAACGCTGCTCAAAAAGACTTGCGCCGAGATGTACATAAAACCATTGCCAAAGTGAGT
>NZ_JAUOQO010001058.1:0-232 GCF_030547725.1 Staphylococcus pasteuri
GTGTTATCACTATCATTATCAGCTTGCACTTTACCGACTAAATTAGCGACCTCAAATGTGATTTCATACATACTTGCATGATACTCGCTTACTATTGACTTTTCAGATGTAACCCTAATCAAAGGACTTTGATATTGTTGTTGTAAGTTTACTTCGTCTTTTCCGTTAAAATCATCATTTGTAAAATCAGGATAACCTATTTTTAATTTCGCAAATTGCCATTCGGTTGCAG
>NZ_JAUOQO010001059.1:0-232 GCF_030547725.1 Staphylococcus pasteuri
CACCTAGCCTAATAAGCTTAGAAGCGGAAGATGCCAAACTATATGGCTTATTTAGAGCAGGCAGCGACAATGCGGCTAACGCGGGCGGCTACATCGACTCAGCAAACAGTGGCAACTATTATGAAGGAAACACCATATCAGCCAACCGCGCTGAGCTCACTTTTACCGCTAGCGGCGCTGGTCAATATACCGTAAAAGGCACAACCTATGCTCCCGAAGCCAGTGCCGATTC
>NZ_JAUOQO010001060.1:0-232 GCF_030547725.1 Staphylococcus pasteuri
ATTTAATGTTGAGCAAGAGGCTGTTTGCGAAAAAAACTTACTATTAAATCATGTTAATGGTGTTTTTTATAAATCGGATGCGCCAGAAGTTATTTTTAAGGGGTTAGTTAGGGTCACATCCGATGAACTGTGGTTTACCCGAAAAGTAATTTCTAAAGCATTTAGTGATATTTTATTAGTTGCTTCTTCTTTTAACTCTTTAAAAGACGATATTACTTTAAAGCAAGACGAT
>NZ_JAUOQO010001061.1:0-232 GCF_030547725.1 Staphylococcus pasteuri
CCTTCGAGCCTTTTTCTAGAGTACTTGAGCCTTAACCGCTCCGTTTGAGGCTGCTAATGGGTTCAAAAATCAACCTGAAATAGATTCACGCATTCGCTGCTGTACAACATCTACCAGCAAATCCGGTTGAAACTTAGAGATAAAGCGATTACAGCCTACCTTTTCTACCATGGCTTCATTAAAGCTGCCACTTAGAGACGTATTCAAGGCAATGAACAAATCACTCATACGC
>NZ_JAUOQO010001062.1:0-232 GCF_030547725.1 Staphylococcus pasteuri
GAACCAGCGCTTACGCTTTCCTTTGCCCACTTCAATGTTAAAGTTTTGTCCCTCGGTAAAGGGTTCTTCTGTTTGATGATGAGCATTGTTTATCCGCTGCCCTAGTTGCGTTAACGCAATACTTACCGGCTCTTGCGAAAAGTCACTGCGCAAGGTTTTGTAAGCCAAGTTGTCTAACACCACTTGGTGGGATTCGTCGACTAAGGCTATTGCCACTGGTGAAGTGTTTAGT
>NZ_JAUOQO010001063.1:0-232 GCF_030547725.1 Staphylococcus pasteuri
ATACAGTACTGCGCTAATTCATGTGCCTGGCTGGAGTGCAGCGCGCAGTGAGGCCGAAAAATTTCTCGCTAATCATGGAGTAGAAATCACCATTGGTTTTCGCTCAGAGTTGCCAGGTTCTATTTTGGATGTGCTGCGGGTGAGTGACTTTATGTATCCCAGTGTTACTTATTATCCTCCCGAAGATATACCGGGTATTAAACGGTTTGAATTAGGCGAGGACTTTTTAGAT
>NZ_JAUOQO010000064.1:0-380 GCF_030547725.1 Staphylococcus pasteuri
GCTTGGAAGTGACTAGCCATGCATAAAGTGGCTAATCTTCGTTTTCTGGCACGTCACGCAGATACTTAGCCGGTACACCTGCCACCACAGTATTGGCCGCAACATCTTTATTCACCAAAGCACCCGCGGCAATCACCGCATTGTCACCAATGGTGACTCCGGGAAGTATATTCACTCCCATGCCTACCCAAACGTTGTTACCAATGGTCACCGGTAATGCGGTTTCTAAACCTTCGGTACGCTGCTTAACATTTAAAGGGTGAGTGGCTGTGGAAATATTGACTGATGGTGCAAACATGACATCATCACCAATCGTCACTGGCGCACCATCGAGAATCACGCAATTATGATTAGCGTAAAAGTTTTTGCCAGTGGTAATG
>NZ_JAUOQO010001064.1:0-232 GCF_030547725.1 Staphylococcus pasteuri
TACTTTGCATATCCATGCTGAGCGGTTGAAAGGAAAAGGTACGCTCCACATCAATATCCTCTAGGGCCCAAGGCTGAATTTCAACGAGTACATCAGGAATAGTTAATACGGGATTAGATGTCTGCTCTGCCACATCTAACTGGAGGATATTAAAATCAATTCCATTTAAAGGATTGTTCTCATAACCCGGAATTTCTGCCAACCCAAAACCGACATCATCTGCGCCTAATAT
>NZ_JAUOQO010001065.1:0-232 GCF_030547725.1 Staphylococcus pasteuri
GCCTTGCGTTGCAGCTCGAGGATCTCCGGATTGCTCTGCTCGGCTACCGTGGTGAAATGTTGAAGCTTCATTGTTTCTTCCGCTCCCATAAAAATGAGGTCTCGCACTTCACGCACTTCCACCGCCACGCTTTACCGGTGAGTTTTCCGGTGTGTTTGCGGTTTTCCTCTGTGATGACGTGTTTGCAGACCGGGCATTGTGGAATCTCCCCGTTGTGTGCCCGCGCGTGATC
>NZ_JAUOQO010001066.1:0-232 GCF_030547725.1 Staphylococcus pasteuri
TCATTGTTCACTCATTTATCGCAATCGAAATGTCCGACCTCAGGGCGGTGTCACCTTTGGCTGGACTGCGGCTTGGGAGGGTCGAGTGGCCATGACTCGTCAAGATGACAACATCGGCTTACGTGGCGGTGTACGAGTCCGTGTTGGTGAGTCTGTAAATGAGCAAATCGTTTGTGATGACGTAGCTTATTTCCTAGAAAACGTAGTCGCTTAATTCAGCAGTGGTAGTGGC
>NZ_JAUOQO010001067.1:0-232 GCF_030547725.1 Staphylococcus pasteuri
TTTTCGTTGATCGGCTCAACGATTGCCAAGAAGCACGCAACATCGCCCAAATCATTACGCAAAGCAACAACCGAAGCATCGCCGTGAATTACTTGGCCTAACTTAGTGACATAACGCTTACGCACTTTAGCATGCTCTGTTTCACCACGAAATAACGAGCGATACAAGGAAGCTGACAAGGCCTTATCTTGAGGAAGAGTCAAGTCATCGATATGCTGTAGCTGTGCAGCAT
>NZ_JAUOQO010001068.1:0-232 GCF_030547725.1 Staphylococcus pasteuri
AGATACGGTCGCGCGCTTGGGGGGCGATGAGTTCACCATTGTTATTGAAGGGGTGAGTGAACAACAACCATTGGCCAACATTGCAGAAACCGTGCTGCAAGCTTTAGCTAAGCGCTTCACGATTAAACAGGAAGATGCCTATGTTAGTGGCAGTATCGGCATCGCTTTTCATCCTTTAGATGGCACTAACGTAGAAGAGTTAGTGAAACATGCCGACCAAGCGATGTATGTT
>NZ_JAUOQO010001069.1:0-232 GCF_030547725.1 Staphylococcus pasteuri
GAATTATTTTATATGAAAGCTCATTTAAATTTTAAAGTACTAGGTGAAACTAGAGATGATGCAGTAGGTGAAGCATATGATAAAGTAGCTCGCACAATTGATTTTCCTTATCCTGGTGGACCTCAAGTTGATCAATTAGCAGCTATAGGCCAAGACACTTATCAATTTCCTAGAGTGTGGGTAGATAAAGATTGCTAGGAGGTTCGGTTTAGTGGATGGATAAGTGCAGTCA
>NZ_JAUOQO010001070.1:0-232 GCF_030547725.1 Staphylococcus pasteuri
GAAAATGAATTAAATGGTAATACAAATCTTACAAATGCGAAAAAAGAAGCAACAGAAGAACTAAGTCATTTAACAGATCACACTGATGCACAACGTCAAAGTATAACAAACCAAATTAACAGTGCTACACAACTTGATTAAGTTGCTAATAACAAGTCAAATGCAAATGCACTTAACAATGCGATGACTGATATAAGACAAGAAATAAGCCATCAACAAGCAGTTAAAACAA
>NZ_JAUOQO010001071.1:0-232 GCF_030547725.1 Staphylococcus pasteuri
GCATAAGAGAGGCCTGCGGCAGGTGATGCCACAGGCCCAGAGTTGCGATTAGGGGTTATTGCACTTC
The DNA here is from genome assembly GCF_030547725.1 of Staphylococcus pasteuri. NCBI lineage: Bacteria > Bacillati > Bacillota > Bacilli > Caryophanales > Staphylococcaceae > Staphylococcus > Staphylococcus pasteuri. Next base: position 68 of record NZ_JAUOQO010001071.1, read on the forward strand.
GGAGAAGTTGCCGTCTTCGATTGCAATCAAGCGGACCGCGTCGATCCCCTCGCCTTGACCGTCAACGAAATTGAACGTCCCGGCGAACCCCTCATACCCTTCGATATTGTTGATCGCATCGCGCAGGGTTGCGCCGTCGAATGTTCCGGCGGCTTCTGCGGCCTC
>NZ_JAUOQO010001072.1:0-232 GCF_030547725.1 Staphylococcus pasteuri
GCCGAGGGGCAATTGGGCCGCATCGCCAGTGCCGAGATCAACTGGAACTTCCCGATGGCACCGCTGCGGTCGGGGCCATATGGTCTTTGGCTGCTGCGCGAACCGGAAAACATGCTGCTGGAACTTGGCCCACATCTCTATGCCTTTGCGGTGGATCTGTTTGGCCCGGTCGAGGTGCTGCACCTGGAGGTAGGAAAACCTGTCGACCTGCCCGGAATGGGCGCACGTCCCC
>NZ_JAUOQO010001073.1:0-232 GCF_030547725.1 Staphylococcus pasteuri
GTCTTGCTGCTGTGGTGGCGAAACCGGACGACACATGGGGCGAAGTGCCCTGTGCGTTTGTGGAATTGAAGGACGGGCATGTGGCAACTGAAAGTGATCTGATCGCATTTGCCCGCAGTCGTCTGGCCGGCTTCAAAACCCCCAAAAAGGTGGTTTTCCAAGAGCTTACCAAAACCTCGACCGGCAAGATCCAGAAATTCCAACTTCGCAATCTAGCCAGGGATCTCTGACC
>NZ_JAUOQO010001074.1:0-232 GCF_030547725.1 Staphylococcus pasteuri
CTCTTACAGTAAATCTAGCTTCCACTTGCCCAGGACCTGCCGAACCATCTGCGGCATCTGGAACTAATAAATTTCTGCCAAAACGCACCAATCCACTAACTGCTAATTCTCTAAAGCCAGCGCAATCCCAACTTACAAAAGTACCTGTATCTCTTGGCATAGATGGTGCTTTAAGATTTAATCGAATATCATCGGTATAAGACAAATCTCTATCTAAAGGTAAATACAATTG
>NZ_JAUOQO010000065.1:0-379 GCF_030547725.1 Staphylococcus pasteuri
GGGCTTAACTGAAAAACTTACTCCAACTGAAATAGAGACCTCTTTTTATAAGTATTTTGACTATGACAAGTCCAGACCTTTCTCTGTTAAGCGGGATTATCCTGTTTTTGCTGCGGGCGGTGGTAGTAAAATGTCTTTACGTACGCCTTTTAGCTTTACTAGGCGTTTAGCGTTATTGAAAAATACCTTGATAAATGTTGATTGGCCGGCTCTTGATGTGTCAAAAATCCGAGAGTATGCCATAAACCTGAGATTTGATGATGGGCTTTATTGGGCTATTTGTCGATTAGATGGTTCAAGTGTTGTCTTTCTTGATTTTAAGGGGAACCGCTTTAGTTCTGCAGAAGAGGCGTGCCATAAGATCAGTGAACGATTAAAT
>NZ_JAUOQO010001075.1:0-231 GCF_030547725.1 Staphylococcus pasteuri
GTCGATCCTTGCGGAAATGACCCGCGTGCTGCGGCAAGGCGCATGAAGGTGATCCGATGAGGTTTGGGCCCCTGCCGGTTGCCGATGCGCTTGGCGCGGTTCTGGCGCATTCGCTGCAACTCAACGGGCGAAAGCTGCGCAAGGGCGTGACGCTGACGGCGCAGCATATTGCCGATCTGACAGCCGCCGGCGAACATGAGGTGATCGTTGCGCGCCTTGATGCCGGCGACA
>NZ_JAUOQO010001076.1:0-231 GCF_030547725.1 Staphylococcus pasteuri
CCGTTAAGGATAACCAAGGAAATAGCGCTACCGACAGCGTAGTGGTGACGGTGCTCGATCAATCAGCTAACTACCAAAAAGATTTTGAGAGCGTTGATTTTCGTGGAACTGCAAACAGTTGGGGAAAAACCGCGATGAACTTAATCGGCGACAATACCTGGCAACTACTAGTGAACGTTACCGATAGCCAGCCCAGTTTCAAATTTTACGCCAACGGAAAATGGTATGGCG
>NZ_JAUOQO010001077.1:0-231 GCF_030547725.1 Staphylococcus pasteuri
CCCAAGGCCTTATTGTTACCATAAAAATCTCACTGTTCTCATTGGTTTTTGCCATTTTGCTTGGTTTAGTGATTGGTTTGATGCGCATCGCCGACAACCCAGCCTTGCGTAAGCTAGCCATTACCTACATTGAAATTATTCGTGGCACCCCCTTGCTGGTGCAAATTTTCATTGTATATTTCTTCATTGGAACGGTATTCGATTTAGAGCGCTTTACCGCAGGTGTTATTG
>NZ_JAUOQO010001078.1:0-231 GCF_030547725.1 Staphylococcus pasteuri
CAAATGTTCCAGCGTGGCAAATTCGTGTGAACGGCTGTTGGCAAGGGCCAGGGCCGCGTGGATTGCCTGTTCAAGTGTGTTCGAGAATGAAGGCACTGCGCGTGCTCCTTCTGATTTGGGTCGGCCTGCGCGGAACGCAGGGACAACCTTGGCCTCATAAGGTTAAAGTTTGGTCGATCCGGGACCAGCTTCAAGTTTTTTCCTCATTTTTCTGGTCACATTTCCAAACAC
>NZ_JAUOQO010001079.1:0-231 GCF_030547725.1 Staphylococcus pasteuri
TGATTGTTGTTGCAATTATTGGTATTCTTACTGTAATTGCTTTTCCAACATATATTAAGTATCTTAAGAGATCCGAAATTAATGCCTGTTTAGCTGAAGCAAATGCCTATACAAATATGGTGTATTTGATTTTAAATAGTCCTGATAAAGAGCAAGCTATTCCTGTTGCTGATAATTCTGCATGTGTGAAAATTACAGATGCATCTTCATGGAACGAGACAACAACAAATC
>NZ_JAUOQO010001080.1:0-231 GCF_030547725.1 Staphylococcus pasteuri
GATCATGCACATAGGCGCTGGTGCGCCATTCTCGCTTAAAGCGAGACTGCACCCGTCCCCATTGACTTCATGCCACGCGTACGATCTCGGTGGTGCTAGGCTTGATAGCACTTCGATCGAAAGACAGAACTGGATTGCCGCGTCGAAAATGACCGGCGGGCGTCCCGAACGCCCACTATTCGGCGCGGTTCGGATCATGTCCTTGTTGACCACGACAAACTTGAACTACCT
>NZ_JAUOQO010001081.1:0-231 GCF_030547725.1 Staphylococcus pasteuri
AGATTATAGGCCGGGAGAATGAGGCTAACCCACAATATAATCATTGGTTTGAACATATACATCCAGAGTATCGTGCAAGAGTAGAAATGGCACTGTCTGCTCATTTGAAGACAAAAGAGGAATACGAAGTTGAGTATGTCGGGTTAAACGAAGTTGGAGAATACAACTGGTTCTTTAGTATTGGCAACTCATGCCTCAATGATCAAAACGAACCAATACTAATGTCAGGTT
>NZ_JAUOQO010001082.1:0-231 GCF_030547725.1 Staphylococcus pasteuri
CTCCTGCACCAATAGTCGTATTCTCGCCTATTTGAACACTGCCAAGGACAATAGCCCCGGCGGAGAGACGAACATGATTACCAATAGTAGGCAAAAACCAAAGTCACTACTTTGGCCTTTTGCTCCAACCGTTACCCCATGATAGATAACTAAATTCTCAATTCGTTGGCTTTTTTATTTAGTACAATATTGCCCAAATGAGGTACAAGTAAGTTTTTGCCAATATAACTG
>NZ_JAUOQO010001083.1:0-231 GCF_030547725.1 Staphylococcus pasteuri
CGCATGAACCGCGCCCCGTTCGACGCTAAAGGAGCACGAGTCGACAGCCGTCAATCCCGCAAAGCGCTTGGGTACGTTATCTACTTTAAGAAGCGTCACTTGATAGCTCCAGTTTTTTGGAATTCTGGCGGTTAAAACGGTCGTTCAACGTGCCTGCAATTCCGCGCGGCAGGAACATGATGACCACCATGATGATCAACCCATAGACAACCATCTGAACCTGGCCAAAGG
>NZ_JAUOQO010001084.1:0-231 GCF_030547725.1 Staphylococcus pasteuri
GTGTAATTGGAACCATCATCGCAGGGTTACTCTTTGCATTTCTAGGAATGCATGTGCTTCAGTTAGGAACTTATTATCAAACAGCATCACATCGTGAAGTAATTTATAAAATATGTGGAAGATATTTTGGCTTTGCAATCGATCTATTAATTACATTCTTTCTGTTTGGTGTTGCAGTTGTCATGATTGCAGGTAGCGGATCGATATTTGAACAACAATTCGGTATTCCTC
>NZ_JAUOQO010001085.1:0-231 GCF_030547725.1 Staphylococcus pasteuri
TATTTGGATGGACTAGTAAATTTAGTCACTATGACGCATGGATATTGTCGCGATTTGATAGATCGCGACTGATCAGTCTGCTCCACCAACAAGACGAGATTGACGAACGAATTGAGTTTGCTTATATCAGCAAGCAGGAATACATCAAGGTTCTTGAGGATGTTCAGATATATCTTCAAAAATCGCCTCATATCTCGACCGAACAGATTCTTAGTCGAGTGACAGAAATTC
>NZ_JAUOQO010001086.1:0-231 GCF_030547725.1 Staphylococcus pasteuri
CCTTGGGTCGGTAGCTCAGGTGGTTAGAGCGCACGCCTGATAAGCGTGAGGTCGGAGGTTCAAGTCCTCCTCGACCCACCAACGCCTCATTTGCCGTAGGCAAGCGAGGTGGTCACGGAAGTGGTTGGCGCAAGCCAGTCACGTGTGACAACGTGCGTTAGCAAAATACGATGGCCTTTCTCTTCTCGACTTTCGGCATAGCCAAAAGTCTGCCAGAGTACGGTCCCGCAT
>NZ_JAUOQO010001087.1:0-231 GCF_030547725.1 Staphylococcus pasteuri
GTTCTGGATGCAATTGCGCTAAGCGACAAGACAAAGGCGCTGCGCCAAAGCCTGCCTTTATAGCAGGAACAAAGGCATTAAAGTCATTCACCTTCAAAGCAATTTGCTGCGGTTCGACTTGGCTATTCAACCAATGAATAAAGCTAATTTGCGAATAAGGCTCGATGGTTGAGATAAACTTATGACCAACCACCTGCTCTAGTGACGCAATTTTCCCGTACCGTTTTACAT
>NZ_JAUOQO010001088.1:0-231 GCF_030547725.1 Staphylococcus pasteuri
TGGTAAAGGAGCGCTACCCACTTATTTAGGTGAACAGGTCGATGTGCGTTCGCCTGCTCAAGTTCTGACTGTGCTAGAAGGGACGCGAACAGATGATACGGCAGAAAATACAACGGTCATCTTTACCGCCAAAGACCGTGGGGTGGCTGCAAAAGATGATGTGTGGAGCTTGTTACTCAATTTCTTCGCGCAACATAATGTATCGGCTAAAAATCTAGATAAACTTAAAGG
>NZ_JAUOQO010001089.1:0-231 GCF_030547725.1 Staphylococcus pasteuri
GTCAGCGGCATTCGGCGAAATAACCGAGGGTGCTATATCTGGGTAGGCATCTTGCGCGACTTGCTGGAAACGGCTAGAAATAAATACTAACCCAGTCGCATTGCTAAATATCCAACGTTCTACCGAGCGGGCAAAGCGTTGAAAAAACAGCTCTCGCACACGATGTACCAAACAAGAGTCATTAATCTCCAACACGATAGGAATATTGTGTCTTTTAGCCCACCACACACT
>NZ_JAUOQO010001090.1:0-231 GCF_030547725.1 Staphylococcus pasteuri
GGCTAATCCAGAGTCATTAATTACAGGTATTCCAGAGTATGATGCGTCTGTTCCTAAAGCGCGCTATTACGCTAGGTATATAACCCATGTTTGGGTGTGGATAGAAACACTTAGTCTTGAGCTAAAAGATAGTATGTGTGGTTTTAGGGTTTACCCTTTGACATCGACTATTCAATTACTTGATTCCGCTAGTTTAGGAAAGCGGATGGATTTTGATATTGAAGTCTTAGT
>NZ_JAUOQO010001091.1:0-231 GCF_030547725.1 Staphylococcus pasteuri
GCCTATGACGGCGTGGTCTTTCACCGCGTGATCGACGGTTTCATGGCACAGACCGGCGATGTCGAATTCGGCAACACCAGCGTGGCGGGCTTTTCCATGCAGATGGCAGGGCGGGGCGGTTCGGATCGCGCCGATCTTCCGGCAGAATTTTCCGATACGCCGTTTGATCGCGGTGTGGTCGGCATGGCCCGCAGCCAGAACCCGAACAGCGCCAATTCGCAGTTCTTCATC
>NZ_JAUOQO010001092.1:0-231 GCF_030547725.1 Staphylococcus pasteuri
ATATAACTCGAATCCACTAACCAGAAAACAGTATTAACATTTAGTCCATTCTTAAACAGAAAAGAGCCGTCAAAATCATTATTGTTACCACTTTCATCTTCGTAACGATATAAACTTGCACCCGCTCGAGCGCTTAGATCTATCCATTTACGGCGATTGGACTTGTAACTCAACCCTAAACCTAGCTCACTACCTTGAATTAAATCCCCAGAGATAATATCTGTAATGGCA
>NZ_JAUOQO010001093.1:0-231 GCF_030547725.1 Staphylococcus pasteuri
AATAAATCTACAACAAAGAATATTTCAAATACACAAGTGAAAAGAACCGCTGTCTTTTGTAATGGTAAATAATCAGGAACTATCGTTCTAAAATTTATTTCATGTGTAAAATGTAGTACACCTGCTGATCCAAATACTAAAACTAATGTCCATCTTAATAATTTCTTTAGTGTTCCAATACATTTTCTTTTAAATAACTTTTTCCATATTCGGGTAATTCTACGTTTAAAT
>NZ_JAUOQO010001094.1:0-231 GCF_030547725.1 Staphylococcus pasteuri
TCAAGAACCTGCCCCAGAAGCTCGTCACACATCGCAAGCGAGGCATGATAGCTGGCGCGCAGCTCGTCCTTTTCCTCTAGCGGGCGGTCGCTGTGGCCATATTCCGACCAATCCAGCGCCGGACCATCGGCGCGCGCGCCGGCAATGTCGCGGAACCGCTTGGGTGCAAAAAACGGCTCATGCGGTGCAAATGTTTCGTTCTGAAGGAACCAATCCTAGGCGGTCTTGTTG
>NZ_JAUOQO010001095.1:0-230 GCF_030547725.1 Staphylococcus pasteuri
GGTAAAAATAGGCGCTGTCGGCACTGTCATCAAAGCCTATTACCGCCACTTGTTGAGGCACGTTTAAGCCTTGTTCGTGTAAGGCGCGCAACACTCCTAACGCCATTTGGTCACTGGCTACCAGTACTCCGTTTATGTTTGCGCCATTAGCTAAAGCCTCTCGGGTTAGTTGGTAACCACTGCTGGCTAGCCAGTTCCCTTCCAACTGAGCTACTACGGTAGCTTGGTGC
>NZ_JAUOQO010001096.1:0-230 GCF_030547725.1 Staphylococcus pasteuri
TTCTTACGTCGCTTATTTGCCGAAGGCGCGTTCGCCCAAGCTTTTGTGCCAGTGCTTACCGAGTACAAACAAAAAAGCGCCGAAGATGAAATAAGAGAATTAGTTGCCAAAGTGAGCGGTACGCTTGGCTTGGCGGTGACCATTGTGACTTTATTTGGCATTATTGGCTCGCCACTGATTGCTGCCCTATTTGGCACGGGCTGGTTTATCTCATGGTTAAATGATGGGCC
>NZ_JAUOQO010001097.1:0-230 GCF_030547725.1 Staphylococcus pasteuri
GTGGATGTGTATTGCGCGAAACATTCCAGAGGAGTGCGGATCGGTAGACTCTTTTTGTGTAAGGCTCAACTCGGCGAAACGGTCATTTTTCTGGTCTAACATGGAGCAACCAAAGTTGGTGTCGCCGCTCTTCATTGACTTTGCTGCGATGAGGTCTGCCCAGTCTTCGTCAACCGAGTGAATATTCGGCTTTATTCCGACTGCCATTTGTCTTTTTTGGAGGCATTCGG
>NZ_JAUOQO010001098.1:0-230 GCF_030547725.1 Staphylococcus pasteuri
GTACCCAGAAACAGTGTTCCCACTATTCCGGTTATCGTACCACTGGATAGCGCCTCTGGGTCTCTTCGCTACGCTCGCAGTTGGGATGATCGTGGGCTGGCTGTTCGACGCGAAAGACACTTTGATGATGGACGCTGAGCTGTTCACACCCAGCATATGGCGCTTCTTGCCGCAGGAGGCGATGGACCGGAAGGGGTACACAAGACGAGCACACTCAGAAAGGCTTCTTG
>NZ_JAUOQO010001099.1:0-230 GCF_030547725.1 Staphylococcus pasteuri
TTTTACATTATGACGTAAACTGTGTTCTAGTCTAAATCCATCACAAATCATATATTTTAAAGGAGCTATTATGAATACCTTAAATCATATTACTAAAGTGAAAATTTATGAAATCCAACCATTTTTAGACATCCCTAGAAAACTTTCACCACTCGAAACCTTACATACTGCTTTTCAACCACACAATGTGAACCTTATTTATAACAATATGGGAAAAGACGAACAAACAT
>NZ_JAUOQO010001100.1:0-230 GCF_030547725.1 Staphylococcus pasteuri
ATTTAAGTGATGTGGTCGCTGTGCGTTGTTTAAGTCAGTACTTTTTAGTGGCTGGTTTTAGCTTTACTCTGCCGCGATTTATGGCCTGTTATTTAGCCGCATTGGCACAGTTAAGTCATCAAACTTACCTGCGAGTATCTGACTCACGGGCTGAGTTGGTCAACGGTTTGCGGTTGGCCGAAAATGTCTGCCAATCTAATCATCACGCTCCAGTTATCCCTTCCCATACC
>NZ_JAUOQO010001101.1:0-230 GCF_030547725.1 Staphylococcus pasteuri
GGCCTGCATCCTTGTGCTGGGGGCGGGCGGCGGGCTTGAGCTTCGGGCCTTTGCCCGGGCACGACCGGATTGGTCCTTTGTCGGCGTCGACCCATCGCAGCCGATGCTTGATCTCGCCGCAAGGATCCTGGAACCCGAACGCGCGCAGGTGGAATTGATCAAAGGCCGGATCGACGAGGCCCCGTTCTGGCCGTTTGACGTCGCGACCTGTCTGTTGACGCTGCATTTTC
>NZ_JAUOQO010001102.1:0-230 GCF_030547725.1 Staphylococcus pasteuri
GCCTCATGTTGATCAAGAAAATCATTACTTTCGCTATCAAAGTCATCCAGCAATTGGGACAATGTTTGTAAATCAGAGAGTATTTCTTCATCGCTAACATTCGATTGAACAGCCGATTCAGGCTGAGCTTGCTGCTCACTGCTAAGCACAAATTGTTGTAAGGCTATTTGTAGTGGTTGCAAGTGACTCGCCAGTTGGTCTAACTGTTCACTTAATACTTCGCCCTGCTC
>NZ_JAUOQO010001103.1:0-230 GCF_030547725.1 Staphylococcus pasteuri
TGATCCGATTTCTACAAAGTGTTCCCTAGTTCACTGAACCTGTGTGAACCGGAACAGACTGCGAAAACGCCTGTCTAAGCCCTTATAAAAAGTGTTCCTTTCAATAGATTACAATAACTTGTGTGAGGGGCGAGTTGTTTACACCGAAGATGTCGGGAGTTCGAGCCTCTCACGACCCACCATTTTCCTTTTGAAAATCAAAGCTCTACCATGACGTCTCGGGCCAGAGA
>NZ_JAUOQO010001104.1:0-230 GCF_030547725.1 Staphylococcus pasteuri
TTTTAGGATAAGCTTCCATTTTCCCAATGTTTTCTGTGGTGACACAGCCTGATAGAAACAGGATAAATGTAGTTACAATGATGTATTTATTCATTTTGATTCCCTGCTTTCATATTGTCTATGTATATTTTGGCTTCAGGGTAAAGCGCATATTCCTTACTAAGTAGCATATTCGCTTTGTCGTGATTGCCCTTTTTGCTTTCATACATGCTCAATTCAAAATAAATACC
>NZ_JAUOQO010001105.1:0-230 GCF_030547725.1 Staphylococcus pasteuri
GTGAACACCCGCCTGCAGGTAGAGCATGGCGTTACCGAGATGGTATTTGGCGTAGATTTAGTCAAATGGATGATTGAGCTGGGTTTTGCTCAGTCGTGTAACAAAAACTATCCGCTAAGTGACAAAGCCGAGGGCTTACAACCCACAGGTCACGCAATTCAAGTGCGTTTGTATGCCGAAGATCCTAATAAAGATTTCCAGCCTAACGCGGGTTTATTAAGTCATGTTAG
>NZ_JAUOQO010001106.1:0-230 GCF_030547725.1 Staphylococcus pasteuri
GGGTAACCTTACTGGGTAAATACCTGTGTTATGCCTTACTGGCGATAGCGGTAGATTTGGTCTGGGGGTATTGCGGTATTTTGAGTTTGGGACACGGGGCATTTTTTGCCTTAGGTGGTTACGCCATGGGCATGTATTTGATGCGCCAAATTGGCGACCGTGGTGTGTATGCCAACCCAGAGTTACCCGACTTTATGGTGTTCCTAGATTGGTCTGAAATACCGTGGTAT
>NZ_JAUOQO010001107.1:0-230 GCF_030547725.1 Staphylococcus pasteuri
GTTCAACGCGTCGGATTTTGGCGTGCCGCAATTGCGGCCGCGGGTGGTGATTGTCGCCATTCGCAAGGATCTGGCCGAGAATTTCACCTGGCCGGTGTCGCTTGAAACCTCGCCCAGGACGGTTGGGCAAACGCTGTTTGATCTGATGGGCGAACGCGGCTGGCGCGGCGCGGCCAAATGGCGCGACGGCGCGGATGAGATTGCGCCGACAGTTGTTGGCGGATCGAAGC
>NZ_JAUOQO010001108.1:0-230 GCF_030547725.1 Staphylococcus pasteuri
GGCCAATACCGCTACTGCAACCGGTAACGAACTTAAGGCATCACTGCGGAGGTGCCAAGCGTTGGCATGCAAAGCGCGGCTGTTAACACGTTTAGCTTGAATTAGTGTCCAGCGGTACAACACTTCTTTTACAACTATCGACACCAATGCAGCCGCTAAGGCTAATGCCCCAGGGTTACTGGTTTCATTGGCGGTTAAGGAGTTTATCGAATCCCAAGCAATGCCAACGC
>NZ_JAUOQO010001109.1:0-230 GCF_030547725.1 Staphylococcus pasteuri
CAGGAGACCAAACAATTACATCTGGGATTAAAACTTTCGCTTCATATATAATTGCAGACGCATTTGTAATAGCTGGAGGGACTAATACTCAATATTTAATGGCTGACGGTTCTGTTAGTACTGGGGGAACAATTCAAGGAGGCGGAACTACAAACTATATTCCTAGATGGCTTAATTCAAATACTTTAGGAGATAGTATAATATATTCAAATGTTACAAAAATTGGTATT
>NZ_JAUOQO010001110.1:0-230 GCF_030547725.1 Staphylococcus pasteuri
GCTAAGTACTCTTTATGTAGCTACTACCACCAAAAAAACCGTAGGAAGAAGACCATTACTTGGGTTAACAGTGTGATTAAACAATTACTTTCTGAAAGTGGAAGCCAATAAAAACCCTTTATATATAACCAATGCTTATTTAACGATTAGCCTAAGCTAATAAATAAGAATGACTTATCTGCGATATTTACACTGCTAATTGGTCTAATTTAGGGCCATCTATTATTCTC
>NZ_JAUOQO010001111.1:0-230 GCF_030547725.1 Staphylococcus pasteuri
GGTTCTGCGTTCACCCACGTGATTGACCTGTGCCATCTCGATTCCTCCTGATAACGGCTAGATAGCCATGTTTCGCCTTAATATCCAGTTGCCTCGGCGGCTGTTTTTACCACCGTGGCACCTGGCGCACATAGTTCGGGATGTATTTCAGCATCTCGTCGGTATCGTCGCGGTCGCGCACCATCGCCCGCTCATAGAGATCATGTAGTTCCGCGACCGCAGCATGATCC
>NZ_JAUOQO010001112.1:0-230 GCF_030547725.1 Staphylococcus pasteuri
CCCGTATTCCGAAATCGTGATGGCAGCCGTGTTGCCGTGTCTTTTGTTTTATCTTGCGATCTTTCTGACCGTTGATTTGCAGGCAAAGCACCTTGGCCTGCACGGCGTTCCGCGCAGTGAACTGCCGAAAATGAGCGAACTTGGTCGCGATGCTTTCTTGCTCTTGCCGCTGGTGGTGCTTCTTTATCTGCTGCTGTCTGGCTATTCGATCATTGCGGCCGGGACATGGG
>NZ_JAUOQO010001113.1:0-230 GCF_030547725.1 Staphylococcus pasteuri
GTACTGCTACCATTGGCAGCCCAGCCGAAGCAGTGTGTGTAGACCAGCATGGGCAAAAACACTATTTAATGGTGCAACCTATAGATAGCGATGACTCGTTTCCTATGGGCACCACCATTGTTCTACTAGAGCGCCATAAAAAATATTGGACCGCCAGCAAACTCAACGAATTGTTAAACGATCATTAAGGATAAAGTGTGGATTTTTTAGGAAGTAGCAATAGCATAATG
>NZ_JAUOQO010001114.1:0-230 GCF_030547725.1 Staphylococcus pasteuri
GGGTTTGGCAGCGCAAAGCTGGCGGCATTGCCGACATTGCCAAAGCTCACCATCCCGAACACCCAGGCCACGACATAGCCCGCAATCAAACCCAACAGCACGGCAGAGATCGAAATCATGCCCCGGGCAAAGAACTTGAGGCCCAGAGTGACCAGGATCACCACCGAGGCGACAAACCAGTTCAGCGCCGACCCGTATTCCGGTGTGCCGATGGCCGGCACGCCCCCGGC
>NZ_JAUOQO010001115.1:0-230 GCF_030547725.1 Staphylococcus pasteuri
GTGAAAGGTATCATTACTAAAGAAAAACTGAAATAATTAAAATGAATGTTTCCTGCTGATGTTTTTACAACGCATTGAATATTTACGAGGCAACGCAAATAAAAATCATTTCTAAACGATATTAAAAGTTGCATTATCATATAATGTTGCTTTTGCTAATTTACGATTTAGCTCCACCTTTAGCAGCGTCGGCAGCTTGAGTTTCAGCTGCGGCAGCGGCAGCAGCTTCC
>NZ_JAUOQO010001116.1:0-230 GCF_030547725.1 Staphylococcus pasteuri
CCCCTATGCTCAACGAGCTAGCTGATTTATAAAATATCTCAGGTTTACTAGCGCCAGCATTACCGGCATGGCTGCGGTAGTTCAAACCTACTGCAAATACCGTGGCAGGTTCAACCGGCAATACAAACTCAGCCTTGTTAACAGGCGTAGAGTTAGCCTTTATCTCACCACCCGCTAACGGCGAATCACTTAAGTGATGCAGGATTTCTCCCTTACGCTCTACCCAAACT
>NZ_JAUOQO010001117.1:0-230 GCF_030547725.1 Staphylococcus pasteuri
GCACTTAGCTAGAAGCTATGATCCTAATATGCTTGATTAATTAAATAATCAAGGATATATAAAAAAATAAGTTGTATAAAAGAGTGTACAGAAAATAACCATTTTCTGTACACTCTCTTTTTGTTTCTATATATAGCTAGTATACATATTTTAGTGTTCAATAACCCAACTCAATATCTATGTTCATTAATATGGTTAGAATTAAGTTATGGTACAATGAAGATACATAT
>NZ_JAUOQO010001118.1:0-230 GCF_030547725.1 Staphylococcus pasteuri
GTTTTAAATCGTTCGTGTTATCTTTTAATTGATTTTTGGATCGCTTTAATTTTTGTTCTTCAGGTAACGTTAATTTTGATTCATTATGTGATGATGAGTCTTGGTCGGTGTCCATTTTATTACTAGATTGTGAAGCGATAGTTTGTTGTTGTTGAATTACATCTTTAGTCAATTTTTCTATTCTTGCTTTTCTTAAATTGTCTTTGACTCTTACTTCATTAACTTTAGAT
>NZ_JAUOQO010001119.1:0-230 GCF_030547725.1 Staphylococcus pasteuri
GCTGCATACAGAACAGACTGAACACCGGGCATCGTAACAAAGCGGCTATTAAAAAAGGCCCTTGAGGGAACGGAGCCAACTCACCCAAAAATGTGTGGTAATTCACCCTGCCATAACTGTCGGCAGGCGTTCGATCCGCAGCAATAGCAACTAACTCACCATCTTCTACATATTGCGCAAGCCGTACCCCTAAATCTGGGGTAAACTCTGATATCTGAATGAGGTTAAGC
>NZ_JAUOQO010001120.1:0-230 GCF_030547725.1 Staphylococcus pasteuri
GCCAGGGCCTGGGATCGCGCAACGCGGGCGAATTGCGGTGCAAGGGTGATGGCCACGGCAATCATCGCGTTTTCAAGGCTGGGCCCAAAGGCGGCCGCCAGCGCAATCGCCAGAACCAGCGCCGGGAAAGACAGCATCGCATCGACAAAGCGCATGATCAGCGTGTCGATCCATCCGCCGGTAAAGCCCGCGATCACGCCAAAAAACACCCCGATGACAAAGGCAATGCC
>NZ_JAUOQO010001121.1:0-230 GCF_030547725.1 Staphylococcus pasteuri
GTGCAAAACCCATTATAAATGCGTTGTTGGGGTCGTTATTAATACACCCAATAAGTACCTCTGAGCCACCGACCAGTGGGAAGTGCCAGCCAGTGGCTTGAGGTTGGTTTTGACATGCATATAGCGCCAATTTTTTTAATGCAGGGCTTGACTGAGTTAATGGCCGTGCTGTTTTGTCAAAGTCGGTACGTGTTCTATATTCGCCATGTTCATCTACAAATGCGTTACCC
>NZ_JAUOQO010001122.1:0-230 GCF_030547725.1 Staphylococcus pasteuri
GGCTTGTTTAGCCTGAGCTTGGCGCTGGCTTACGGCATCTTGTGCTTGGCTTAGTTGCTCGGCCAGGGCGTCTACTTTTTCTTCCCACCAAGCCATTTTCTCTAACTTGGCTTCTTGATGTTGTTCGCGGATCTCTTCGAGATACTCTTGATGCTGAGACTGCGCGTTTTGCAGGTAGCTTTTAAGTTTGGTCTGCTGCTCGCGCGCTTCACTTTGGCGCTGTTTAAGGG
>NZ_JAUOQO010001123.1:0-230 GCF_030547725.1 Staphylococcus pasteuri
GAAGTGACCCGGCTGGGTGGCGTTTTGCAGACAGGTATCGATCTGGCGTCGTCTCTTAAAGAAACCCTTGCTGACGCTGCCGGAATGGACCCCGCGAAATCACCAAAGCAGGTTTTCCGCGAAGGTGACGCCGAGTCCATGCGCAATTGGGACGCCGAGAAAGCCAAGCTGGACGGTTTCCTTGCTGGTGAGGCAGAACGCAACACCATGTCGCGTGATCGCCTGACTAT
>NZ_JAUOQO010000066.1:0-377 GCF_030547725.1 Staphylococcus pasteuri
TAGCAATAGCCCTCAAACCAAACACCGCAACTCAATTAATTAACGGTTTGCGTAGTTATCTGGAAACAGAGCCATATATCGAGAGAGGAGAATGCCATGTTTCTAAACAGTATGCTTGGTTATTAGGACCGGCCATACATACGGCGGAAAGATTGATAAAACATCGCAGTTCTGAGTCCCTCAGCACTGATACCTTATCCATACTACTTATGGTACCTGCTTTAAGAGTCTGGCATGGTTCTGATTTCAATGACTACAAAGATAACTTGAGCCAAATAGTTCCAGCATGGCCAGAGCTTAACGATGCTCTTTATTGGACTAGCATCGATCAAGCGAGACAACGCCAAGCCTCAACGTCAACTGAGCCACTGGTCGAT
>NZ_JAUOQO010001124.1:0-230 GCF_030547725.1 Staphylococcus pasteuri
GTATGATGAACCACTAGGATTTGGTGATTTTTTAGCATCAATGTTTGATTCTGGAGCAAGAGGACTTTTAGATAATCAGTCTAATGATTTTGAAATGCTTGTAAATGATAAACCGCAGACACTTAAATCATTTTTAATGAAGTAATTTATTGATAGAGATCATGTTCATATAAAAACATCGTAACTTATTTTTATATTAACCATTTTTGTGTGTTAAATATGTGTGTTTA
>NZ_JAUOQO010001125.1:0-229 GCF_030547725.1 Staphylococcus pasteuri
CGCCAGAGCTTTTGATGATCACCATCTTTGGCCTGTCGATGGTTGGCATCCTTGCCGGGCGTGTTGCGATCAAGGGCATTGTCGCGGCCGGTCTTGGCATGTTGGTCGGCACCATCGGCGAAGGCGCGTCTTCGGGTGATTTGCGCATGGCGTCTTATGATTACCCTTATATGACCGACGGGCTGAAGCTGGTGATTGTCGGTCTTGGCATCTTTGCCATCCCGGAAAT
>NZ_JAUOQO010001126.1:0-229 GCF_030547725.1 Staphylococcus pasteuri
GGATATTGAGTTATCAGTAGAAGTTCCTTATTCATCCACCTGCCCGTGTTCGGCGGCCTTGTCTAGACAACTCATTCAAGAAGCCTTTGCCGACAAATTTGGTAAGCAACAGGTATCTGGCGAAGCAGTACATCAATGGCTAGGCAGTAGCGAAGGCATAGTAGCCACGCCTCACAGCCAGCGCAGTATTGCTCAAATCAAAGTGAAGCTAAGTGAACAAGCCAGTGAC
>NZ_JAUOQO010000067.1:0-377 GCF_030547725.1 Staphylococcus pasteuri
GCTTCAAGCTTATGCTGTGCAGACTTACTTGAAAAAAAATTGGTTGTGGCGTTGAAACGCTCGATAGACCTATGCCGAAAGGTAGTAATATAATCGCGTACAAAGCTTATATTAAAAATTTAATCAAGCTGTTGCTCGGCCGTATTAAAGCAATACCTACTTCTAAAAAAGAGTTATATATTCAGCGCGAATTAGCTGATTTTCGTGGTAATCGGTTAGCGATGTCGCCGACAATATTTAGCGAAGCTGAACTTCGTGAATACTACCGATCTAAAAGCTTTGATGCTTTTGTTGTAGGGAGAGATCAAGTATGGCGGCCGCGCTATTCACCCAGTATCTTAAATTTCTATTTTGACTTTCTTGATGATATTCAAAGT
>NZ_JAUOQO010001127.1:0-229 GCF_030547725.1 Staphylococcus pasteuri
CTTAGACTCTATAAGCGCCAATGCATCTGCCTTAGTAGCATTAACGACCTTAACACCCTGAATAACTCGGTAAGTCTCAGGTATAAGTTTTTGATACCACCGAGTAAAGGTTAACGAGACACTGCTCCATGAATACCGATGGCTAAACTCAATAATCGCAGAACGGTTGTATCCATAATTCTCTATTAAAGTATTAACCTGCTCATCAAAAGCATTAACATCAACACTT
>NZ_JAUOQO010001128.1:0-229 GCF_030547725.1 Staphylococcus pasteuri
GGTTTAGGTAGACTTCCAGGAACTGACGGGAAAGCTAAGATGAGTAAGTCTTTATACAATTCGATTTATTTATCGGACTCTCCAGATACTATTAGAAAGAAAATTATGTCAATGTATACGGACCCTAACCATGTTCAAATCAATGATCCTGGACAAATAGAAGTAAAAACTGTCTTTACTTATTTAGATGCTATCTGTTCAGATACAGATCAATTATTAAAATTAAAAA
>NZ_JAUOQO010001129.1:0-229 GCF_030547725.1 Staphylococcus pasteuri
TATATATTTTTGCTGAAAAACGCTCAGAAGGTGACGTGTCGGTTAGTCACTTATATGCGTAAATCTAGAATAAAAAATCATGTTGCTTTCTCGTTTTTGTCAAATGTAAACCACCGTGATGGCTACATCATCAAAAGAGCAAAAACTCTACATCTTAACCACAATTCTATTTTTACAGTTGGTTATGAGTTAATTGAGCGAATAGTAAATAATATTAAGCCTATTTGCC
>NZ_JAUOQO010001130.1:0-229 GCF_030547725.1 Staphylococcus pasteuri
GGCGGGCACTGAACCACTACGGCGAAGGCGGTGTCCTCGCTCAAGGCAAGACCCTGAAGATTATCATTGACGACCAAGCCCGACTGAGGGACTGCGGCGTCAAGTCTGCTTACTAACAGGACGAAACAGGCTGCAAAGCCTGTCGCACTGTGACGCAGTGCCTGATGAGTCCACAACGAAGACTGAGCCAACCATGCGCCTAGCCTGCACAGTTGCTGTAACACTGATC
>NZ_JAUOQO010001131.1:0-229 GCF_030547725.1 Staphylococcus pasteuri
TTCAAATACTTAGCTTTTTTTTACCCCTTAAGTAATAGTTTTGTTTGGTGTTTTTTATTTTGGGGTGGCTAGGCTTTTATAGTGACTACGGTAAAGTACTAACCATCAGGAAGAGCAAGGATTCAGGAAGAATTAGGCAGGACGCCAAGGTATATAGGACGCAAGGCTCAGGATGAGCGGCTTATCAAGGTAGATGAGTTTAGGATGTCAGCACAGGAATGCTAGAGGG
>NZ_JAUOQO010001132.1:0-229 GCF_030547725.1 Staphylococcus pasteuri
GTTAAGTCACATGCAAAAATTATCCTATCAAGCTAATATTTAACGAGTAAACTTGACTAAGAGCATGATTAATCAGCAAGTCTGCTCACTGTTTGTACTGCCTGCAAGGAATGCTAAATGATTGACCAAGAACTCGCCCAGCTCGAATCGGTATATCAAACTATTGTCGACTTTATGGTGCGCTATAGCTTCCAGCTAGTGGGCGCCATTATTATTGTGCTATTGGGGC
>NZ_JAUOQO010001133.1:0-229 GCF_030547725.1 Staphylococcus pasteuri
GAATATCCGAGATCAGATCACCAAACCGCCCGCCAATGGCCGTCAGGCCGAAAAAGGCAATCACGGTTGTCAGCGTAGAGGCAAAGACGGGCAAGGCCATGCGCCGGGCAGCGTTTTCTGCTGCCTGCACAGGGTTTTCGCCCAATCGCCGATACCGGAAATCAGCATGTTCGCCGACCACGATGGCATCATCCACCACGATCCCCAAGGTGATGATCAGAGCAAACAG
>NZ_JAUOQO010001134.1:0-229 GCF_030547725.1 Staphylococcus pasteuri
GCCGATGACGGCGCCGATCCCCGTCTCGATGACCCGGAAGAAGGCGTAGTCAGGGGTGGACGCACCCAGGGCGAGGACGAGCAGCGCGCTGATCGCGATCTGGTTGGCCGAGCCCGTCGTCAGCCGCAACGCCCACGACAGGACGAGCGCCGCCGTGACCGCAACGAGGACCACCCAGGACGCATCGCCGAACGCCATGCCGAGCAACGTCGCGAGCACGACGCCGGTC
>NZ_JAUOQO010001135.1:0-229 GCF_030547725.1 Staphylococcus pasteuri
GCGTCTAAAGAAAAGTTAGTTTGAGTAAATTGTTGTTGCGGGAAAGGCTGCTTGATCATCACCTTAAAGCAAATAAACAAAATGGTGCCAATTAAGGCAAGGCTTAGCAGAGACTGTACTTTAGCAGAGGTTTCTATACGGGCTAGGTTCATTAAAAAAACTAGTGCTAGCATGGCGAGCTCTAAGTAGATTAAGGGCAGGCTAAGCCCTCCAAACACTTGTCCAAAGT
>NZ_JAUOQO010001136.1:0-229 GCF_030547725.1 Staphylococcus pasteuri
GTGTATACCTTGATATTAGCCATCGTGACGATGAATTTATTGAGCTTCACTTCCCTACTATTCTCAAGCGCTGCTTAGAGCTAGGCATTGATATTCGCAAACAATCAATCCCGGTAGTGCCCGCAGCCCACTATACATGTGGTGGTGTGGTCACCAACCTGCAAGGCGAAACCGATTTAGCCAACTTATACGCGATTGGCGAAGTGGCTTATACCGGTTTACATGGCGC
>NZ_JAUOQO010001137.1:0-229 GCF_030547725.1 Staphylococcus pasteuri
GTCATCAGCCGCACCTTCAACAACAGCGGGGAATACAATTCCCCCAACAAAGGCAAGCAATTGGTGCGCGGCATGGAGCCAAAGGGCGGTGGCAAATACACTGGCAACGTCTGGCGGCCATCCAACAACAAGGTTTATGTCGGCAAGATGCAGATAAGCGGCAGCTCGCTCAAACTTTCGGGATGTGTGGCCGGCGGGCTGTTGTGCAGCTCTCAGGTCTGGACACGGG
>NZ_JAUOQO010001138.1:0-229 GCF_030547725.1 Staphylococcus pasteuri
CTATTATGGCGGGTGCGACTGGGTGGATGTGGCCGAAAATCTGGCAATTGCCCGCGCCAAGGAACTGTTTGGCTGTGAATTCGCCAATGTTCAGCCCAACTCGGGATCGCAGGCCAACCAGGGCGTCTATCAGGCGTTGATCCAACCGGGTGACACCATCCTTGGCATGTCGCTCGACGCGGGTGGCCACCTGACCCATGGTGCGCGCCCCAACCAATCGGGCAAATGG
>NZ_JAUOQO010001139.1:0-229 GCF_030547725.1 Staphylococcus pasteuri
GTCGAATTGCGTGTTGTAGTAGCTTGTCACGCATCATTCGACCATTTACATAAAAGTACTGCTGGTCGTTTTGGGCGCGAGCCACTTCAGGTAAACCCAACCAACCATGTAAACGCAGCTGATCATGCTGATTGTCTAGATGCAAACAATGGTGAGTGAATGGCACACCCAAAACTGTACTTACTCGCTTTAACTGCTTATCGAGCTCTTTAGAAATACGGTATTGGCG
>NZ_JAUOQO010001140.1:0-229 GCF_030547725.1 Staphylococcus pasteuri
GAGCCAGCGGCGAGTAGTTCTTGAACGCAAGCTGGTTCATTTGATGGTGAAGCAGTTGAGATTGGAGAACCGCAAAGAGAAATCGCGGCTAACCGCTCAACGCACGCACTGAGTTTTCTTACGATGTGCGTTTAGCGGTGACAATTCGCGAAGATACTTACGCCGGGGCATCACATGAATTTACACATTGGTTCATCGCAGTTTTTCGACGCGGCGTGGAGGCTTCTCG
>NZ_JAUOQO010000068.1:0-375 GCF_030547725.1 Staphylococcus pasteuri
AGCTTGATTTGAAACGAACCTTTCGATAGCAGCCTTGTCGTTAATTACAGCGTCATGGATGCCCAATAAAGCTAAATTATGACTAAACTTATCGATATACAGCCTAGCTTTTTTATCTGGTAAGTTAGGATACGCGATGGTGATTAATATTTTGTCTGCGTCGACTACGCCGCTTTTGGTAAGGCTCTCAAGCCTTGCTTCCCAAAGGTCAGGCTTTCTACTACTTTTAATTTTGATTTTTGATCGAATGCTATCGCCCTTATTGCACCTTCAGTTACTCCAGCCACGTCTCTAACCAAATGGAACTTAGCTTCATGGAACTCATCAGCTAGCGTTTTCTCTTTAAAAACTGCTGCTAAATCAAAACTTTTAAGC
>NZ_JAUOQO010001141.1:0-229 GCF_030547725.1 Staphylococcus pasteuri
TCCATGGGCTAAACAAAATTCCTCGGCGTCTACCGCACCTAGAGTGGAGTGGTCGCCTTTGCGGCCTTTGGCTATGTCATGAAAAATGGCAGCCAATACCAGAATGTCTGGTCGTTCTAAACGTGGATAAACTTGACAACAAAGCGGGTGGACTTCTTTTGTCGCGGGGTCTTTAAAAGAGTGAATCTTTCTTACCAAGCGATGGGTGTGTTCATCAACAGTAAAGGCG
>NZ_JAUOQO010001142.1:0-229 GCF_030547725.1 Staphylococcus pasteuri
CCTCTGGGCGCAGTGTGGCGGTAAGCAAAAGCATTATTGGTCAACATGTTTTTACCCACGAGTCAGGAATACACGTAGACGGTCTGCTAAAAGATCCGCAAAACTACCAAGGTTTTTCGCCCGCGTTATTGGGCCGTAACCACACCGTGGTATTAGGCAAACATTCTGGATTTTCGGCCATTGAATCGGTCTATCAATCACTCGGCATTGCCTTAACTAAGCCCCAGTG
>NZ_JAUOQO010001143.1:0-229 GCF_030547725.1 Staphylococcus pasteuri
TATCGGTTTATTACACAACTTAGATTCCGCCATCAACTTAAAGCATTAAAAGAAGGTTCTGCGCCAGATAACTATATTGCCCCTAAAAGTTTTGGTAACTTTGAACGAGAGCACTTAAAAGACGCATTTCGTATCATTAATAACCTACAAGATGCTGCTAAGCTGCGTTTTAGCGAAAAATAGGGTAAGCAATGTTCACACGTTTTAAACCACTGGCGAAGCTAGGCCG
>NZ_JAUOQO010001144.1:0-229 GCF_030547725.1 Staphylococcus pasteuri
TGGTATTACCATTCTTGCAAAAAATACTGCTATTGAATGGAACGACTACCATATCAACATTGTTGATACTCCTGGACACGCCGACTTCGGTGGAGAAGTAGAGCGTGTTATGTCTATGGCTGACTCAGTGTTGTTAATTGTTTATGCCCAAGAAGGCCCAATGCCGCAAACACTCTTTGTAACACAAAAATCGTTTGCTCAAGGCCTTAAGCCAATCTTTGTGATCAAC
>NZ_JAUOQO010001145.1:0-229 GCF_030547725.1 Staphylococcus pasteuri
AAGTATGAACGCAGAAATAACACCTAATACCATCATTACTGCACCTGTTAAGAATGTAATCGTTGCAGCAGTGGCAACTGGATAAAATTGCGAACAAACAGTAAATATTGTGGTGTTAATTGCAACACCAAATGCCTTACAAAGCGTTGCTCCCATTTTATATAAACCAGTGGCAAAACTTACTTTATCATCAGGAATATTAAATACTGCAACAGTTAGACCAGGTGTA
>NZ_JAUOQO010001146.1:0-229 GCF_030547725.1 Staphylococcus pasteuri
GCCTGAAGACTTTGCGGCGATGACTGATGAAGAGAAACATCGGATAGGAGCAGTAGAAGGACGACTTGGAGATGGATTTATTAATGGAGGACAATTAAGTGGGATAGTCAATTCTATTCCTTCTGTCCAGAAACTATTTGAAGACATGGTTGAAGGGGCATTACTAATTTATAAAAGCAAATTGGAAGAGTTTGAGAAAATATCTATGAAGAAGTAGTCATATATCAAG
>NZ_JAUOQO010001147.1:0-229 GCF_030547725.1 Staphylococcus pasteuri
GAGTTGAAGCGTGCAACAATACCTTCTAGCAAGTCGTCGATTTGATTGGCACTAATTAGGTTTTCAGCATAAGCCTGAGTGAAGGGCTCTGGAGGAATAATGTTTGACGCTTGACGAATAATTGCGGTAGAACGTTCAGCGCCTTTTTCGCGGCTTTTTGGCTGCGCAATGGGCTTAAAGAAATTAACGTTTACACCATTGCGCTCCATGGCGCGAACCATACCAAGAC
>NZ_JAUOQO010001148.1:0-229 GCF_030547725.1 Staphylococcus pasteuri
GGCTTGGCAACATTAAAAGTTAGATAGAGTTAGGAACGAGTGAATACAGTGAGTAGATTGCAGCTAGATAAACGTTACGCAGTTGTTGGCCTTGGCGCCAGCGGCCATAGTAGCGTGCGCTTTTTACTCAAGCATGCCGTATCACCGTTGGTATGTGACACCCGCAAACAACCGCCTGGCCGTGCTCAGCTTCCTGAACACTTAGAGGTAGTATGCGGTGAGTTACCAC
>NZ_JAUOQO010001149.1:0-229 GCF_030547725.1 Staphylococcus pasteuri
CACTACCTTGTATATGATAAAATATATTAAAATATTAGCTGGAGTTTTAGATAGTGAATAAATTAGTATTAATAGATTCAAATAGTTTAAGTTTAATATCATTCTATGCTTTGAGATTACTTTCAAATAAGGCATGCATACATACAAATGAAGTATATGTCTTTGCTATGTTACTAGAGAAAATTCTAAAAGATGAACATCCCAATCACTTTTTAGTGGAGTTTGACGC
>NZ_JAUOQO010001150.1:0-228 GCF_030547725.1 Staphylococcus pasteuri
GCTCAATAACACGCTCAAGCTCTTTATTGCTGGCGTTTAGCTCTTTCGATTTTTTATCCAAGGCAGTGGTGGCTTTTGCA
The DNA here is from genome assembly GCF_030547725.1 of Staphylococcus pasteuri. NCBI lineage: Bacteria > Bacillati > Bacillota > Bacilli > Caryophanales > Staphylococcaceae > Staphylococcus > Staphylococcus pasteuri. The sequence continues at coordinate 81 of NZ_JAUOQO010001150.1, forward strand.
AGCGCAAAGGCCAAAAACGTGACGGCAATTAATATGACTAGCGCTATCAGGCTATAACGCCATATCAATTCCTTGCGCAACTCAGCTAAGTGCGTAACCACCGATACGGTATAGATAACGGTCGATTCTTTAACAAGCTCATCTAGCT
>NZ_JAUOQO010001151.1:0-228 GCF_030547725.1 Staphylococcus pasteuri
TCAAATCGTCATGTAGTGCATAGTGACGTCCATAACGTTTATGTATGGATTACTACTTGTCATTGATCGTAGTACCAAGATATTCATGGATGAAGGCGGCGTGAATTATGTAAATGGAAGCAGACTATTAAAAGTTTTAGGGGGAATATCTTATATACTATTAGCAATGACAGCTACGGTAATACTAATAGTAAAAGTGGTTACGCTATGACATAAAGAAGAAGGGCC
>NZ_JAUOQO010001152.1:0-228 GCF_030547725.1 Staphylococcus pasteuri
GTGTAACCGTATTTAGCCAAGGGGTGAATCAAAGTAGCCAAGGCGTAGATAAAGTTAACGCGATTATTAACAACCACTTAGCAACCGGAAAAATAGGCAAGTTGGGTGCTAGTGCATTCTCTATTACGGGCCAGCCTAATGCCATGGGAGGGCGCGAAGTTGGAGCGCTATCTAATTTATTAGCAGGGCATTTAGATTATGTGCCAGAGCATTTGGCGGCGTTATCGC
>NZ_JAUOQO010001153.1:0-228 GCF_030547725.1 Staphylococcus pasteuri
CGGTATTCCTCCGGTAATTCGTTTAACTAATTTAGGTATTCGCTTGGTGGATAAAGAAGTGTTAGAAGCCGCTACAGCCTATGGCGCGAGTACCACACAACGTTTGTTTGGGGTGCAGATCCCCTTGGCGATGCCCACCATTATGGCGGGAATAAACCAAACCATTATGATGGCCTTATCGATGGTGGTGATTGCCTCAATGATTGGGGTGAAGGGTTTAGGCCAGCC
>NZ_JAUOQO010001154.1:0-228 GCF_030547725.1 Staphylococcus pasteuri
GAATAGTCTATCTTATTTTTTTATTTTTTATCTTTTTTAGTTGGTGATAAAAAATATAAAGGTATTAGTATAGCTAATGACAACATTAAATATCGTCTTATTATTTCATAGGTATCTGTCCAAGGACTACAAATTAGGGCAACCCCTACTAATATAATTAATATGAGAGAAATATGTTTTTGTCCAATAATACCACCTCTTATAAGACTGCAATAACAAATACTTGGT
>NZ_JAUOQO010001155.1:0-228 GCF_030547725.1 Staphylococcus pasteuri
TGATAATATTGGCCAAAAGTTAAATTGCTAGATATTAGCTTATCTCCTGGTTTAATAATTGCTCTAGAAATTATAGTAATAATATCATCTAATCCTGCACCTAATAAAATACGATATTCATCTATATTTAAAGTAACGCCAATTGCTTTTCTTAAGTTCAGTGAAGTAGTGTCTGGTTAATATTTTATAGTATCTATTTTATCTTTTATTGCTTTTTTGGCTTTAGGA
>NZ_JAUOQO010001156.1:0-228 GCF_030547725.1 Staphylococcus pasteuri
GGTGCATTCCGTTGCGGGTCCATAGGTTTCGGTCAGGCCATAAACTTGGGTGATATTGAAACCCATTGGTTCGATCTTGGCCAGAATTGCCGGGGCTGGCGGGGCGCCTGCGGTGAAAACTTCTACAGTGTGATCAAATTCGCGCCGGTCTGATTCGACTGCGTTGATCAGCAGGTTCAGCACAATCGGTGCACCGCCAAAATGGGTCACGCCTTCGTCGGCTATGGC
>NZ_JAUOQO010001157.1:0-228 GCF_030547725.1 Staphylococcus pasteuri
CAAGAGGCTTCTGCGTTGGCCGCTGGGTTCTCCCAGTTGGCGATTAAGCTATTGTTGTGGGTAAAAAATGAAAATTGCTCTGCTTTAGAAAAGTGATTAGCGACTAAAGCTTGGTCATTTGCTACGGCATAAATCATGGTTTGCTTCCTTTTATTCAATATTCTCTTTTTCAAATAGTAATGCGCTGCCTTCTATTAAGCTGGCGGCTACCTTGTATCTCGCCTGATT
>NZ_JAUOQO010001158.1:0-228 GCF_030547725.1 Staphylococcus pasteuri
CGACAAGACCAATTGCTCTTGCTCACTCAGGTGCTTAATAGACGAACCTATAATTTTTAATAATTGCTCTTTATTGATTTGATCTGTAACAAGCTCTGCATTTGTACACAGTTGCTCCATATTGTCATTGTCACTTAATGTTACAAAAGACATCCAGTTTGCTTCTGTGTATCTTGAATGCAAATCATCTACAGTCATCCCAAGCTCTTCAGCCAACTCTTTATCTGT
>NZ_JAUOQO010001159.1:0-228 GCF_030547725.1 Staphylococcus pasteuri
TGTAGTGACAACACTCTCAGAAGCAGTATGTGTCATTCTTTCATTATTATATGATGTTTTATTCGTAATCGCTTCAGTATTTAATGTATTTTGTTTTGTGGATTCACTTGATGTAGCACCTGCAGATGATTGACTGTCGGTATTTTTCTTTGAAGCTTGAGATTGAGAGTCTGGTGAAGTTGATTTATTTTAACTTGAAGTACTTGTTTTAATGTCATTGGTAGCTGT
>NZ_JAUOQO010001160.1:0-228 GCF_030547725.1 Staphylococcus pasteuri
GATCTGCCAAATCGATTAGGGCGATTTTTAACCTAGCTCTTGAACATGGTTAAATGTTTCTTTTCAGCATAAATTTAAAGATCATTGAAGGATACTACTTATAAGGCCAGAGTGCAGCAATAGTGGTTACTTTGGATCGGTTTTAAACCATTTCTATTGGGTATTTTTTTCGGCTAAAGGGAAATAATCCACTTTTCAATCATTTTACTTAACCAAAAAAGTAAAATG
>NZ_JAUOQO010001161.1:0-228 GCF_030547725.1 Staphylococcus pasteuri
GACTATAGTTTGCTTGAAGACTACGTAGCCGAGCAATCAGAAGCCATTAACAGCAACCAAGATCACCAGCGAAGCCTAGCCTTATATGCCCTTTCACAAACCAATAATTATTTGGCGGTACCGTTAATCCAGCCCTTACTTAACGACCCTAGCGCATCGATTAGAGTCGATGCCTTAATGGCCTTACGAGCTACGGGAAAAGGTACTCATGCGGCGATTGCCCAAGAG
>NZ_JAUOQO010001162.1:0-228 GCF_030547725.1 Staphylococcus pasteuri
GGCAAATGGTCGATGCTTGATCTGTTTGTACTGTCAATTATGATAGCGGTTTTTGAACGTAACAACTTAGTCGGAGTAGAAGCCGGGCCCGGTGCTACAGCATTTGGTGCAGTTGTTTTGTTAACATTATTTGCTGCTAAGTCATTCGACACAAGAATTATATGGGATAAACAACTTGAACAACGCTAGTGCTCCAGAGATTAAAAAAGAACGCGTAATCTCCCCTAT
>NZ_JAUOQO010001163.1:0-228 GCF_030547725.1 Staphylococcus pasteuri
TTCATGCTTCGAGCAATCTTCTAGCCGTTCGGCAAGAATCCTCTCTTTATCTTCGTTCTAAGCGGAATGATCCCGAGGCTTCTTGGTTTGTTTCGATGGCAGATAGATTTGGACGCAAAAGGAAACGCTGCTTGGACATCTCCTCTGCCATGGACATACAAGTCTCTTTTTTCCGAGATCGGAAGCGACCCACGCTTAGGTTCGTGCCTCTATTCGGTCGCATTGCTC
>NZ_JAUOQO010001164.1:0-228 GCF_030547725.1 Staphylococcus pasteuri
GATGTAGCGCGAGCGATTGAGACTGATAAATACGAGGAATGCGCATGGTAAAAAGGTGGCTCCGTAATCTAGCAAGAAAAATGGTTGGTTTTACTGCTAAAGAATAAACCTATTGCTGGTTTATTCCCAGCAACTCTATGAATCTGGGAAGGATAAGGTATCTCTCTTCACTGACTTATTTGAAGAACCTGTCTGCAGGTGCGGCATTGATAGCTCGCGCCTTTGAGT
>NZ_JAUOQO010001165.1:0-228 GCF_030547725.1 Staphylococcus pasteuri
CCTCAATCTGATTATCGGTAAGAATCAACCAGCGCAAATTTTTAGGTAATGCGGCAGCCGGTACTTCGCGAATAAGGTTTGATTTAAAACCTACCATTTCTAACTTAGCGCAACGCCCCAGTACTTTCGGTAGCACCTCAAAACGATTATTTGAAGCAAACACGATGCGCAAGTTTGGTAACTGTTCTAGGGTGTCCGGTAAGCTATTTAGCTGATTATCGCTAACAT
>NZ_JAUOQO010001166.1:0-228 GCF_030547725.1 Staphylococcus pasteuri
GGTCGATGCAGATCTCGCCTTATAAACGGCTACAATAAAGCCGCTTAGGCTGCTGTACCCGCAACAGTAAATTTGCTACCCTGCGCGGCCTTTTTGTCAGTACGAGGCGCCTACCTTGAGTCAATCTATCGCTGGTTTCGACTTTGGAACATCTAACTGTGCCGTAGGCATCATGCAGGACCAACAAGCACAGTTGGTGGCGTTACCCGAACACGGTAACTACATGTC
>NZ_JAUOQO010001167.1:0-228 GCF_030547725.1 Staphylococcus pasteuri
GTTTTAACCATTGTAACGTGATCATGACTGAATTAACTAGCTGCGTGTTAGCTGTGATTTAGTTGTTGATAGTTTCACGTGGAACTATTCCAATATTGAATCTAATCCAGCAAAGACAATAGTGATCCCTTTTTAAATGTGTGAATAAATACTTGTTCACAAACTAGCGACTTAAGCCGAGGACTCGTTGTTGAATTCTGCTTTACACACATTAATTAAAGCCTGAAG
>NZ_JAUOQO010001168.1:0-228 GCF_030547725.1 Staphylococcus pasteuri
CCCACTCCCAAGTAGAGAAGAAGTCTTCTGAGGTAATGTCGCCTTTGTACCAAAGCGGCGCGATGTGCCCCATGTTATCCGCTTCAGCGCCGTGCACATCTAGTAGGATTTTCATGCCACTGGCCTTGGCAGCAGCGATCATTGCATCAAATACTTCTAAGGAAGTGGCCGAGGCTAAATCAGGATTAGCCGAAGCATTCACTTGAATCGCCACAAACTGGCCATTTT
>NZ_JAUOQO010001169.1:0-228 GCF_030547725.1 Staphylococcus pasteuri
GGCTAGAAATCCGATTCATGATGCGGCGCCAGCTTTAGCCGAGCTTGCGGCAATGCACTGGGATAACGGTAACCAATTTTTCCCGCCCACCAGTTTTCAAATTGCCAACATTCACTCGGGTACCGGTGCTTCAAACGTTATTCCAGGCGAATTAGACGTACAATTTAACTTCCGCTACTCAACTGAGCTTACCGACCAAGACATTGTGAAGCGCGTACACAATATCTT
>NZ_JAUOQO010001170.1:0-228 GCF_030547725.1 Staphylococcus pasteuri
AATTGAATATTATTTTTTTATTTATATATATCATACATGATAACTTTGTATTGCTCAATGCGTTTGCTCGTTTGTGTGTTGTTATCATTCCTAATAGTGACACTAAATAAATTGATATGGATTTCTAATAGATTGTATTAGTAATTTTAGTTGGAAATCCAAGTTATACATTTTTAATATCGCACACAAAAAAGCACTAAGATGATTTCATGTTAATCACCTTAGTGC
>NZ_JAUOQO010001171.1:0-228 GCF_030547725.1 Staphylococcus pasteuri
ATTTTTAAGTTGAACCAGAATATTATTAGTAAGCATCCTTTAGCAGAAAAGCTGACTGAAAATGATATTATTAAACTTAGCGGTAATATATCAAGCCTGCTAGCTTCGGATGAAGACATGCAACTTTTATTGGAACAGATTTTAAATTCTAGTAAATAAAATCTGTTCCATAGTATAGATAATTATGAAGCTAAGCTGATTGTTGATAATAATCGGTTAGCCATATCT
>NZ_JAUOQO010001172.1:0-228 GCF_030547725.1 Staphylococcus pasteuri
GACTAAACGTGAAAGCATTGCATTAGTTCGATAGTTTTTTAATGTGTGGCAATTTCCTATTATATTTGTTACACATTCGAATGAAGAAGCCATAGAACTTGCAGACGAAATGATTATGATTTCTTAAATATAATAAGTTAACAATTATTAATCAAAATTAATGAGAGTCAATTTTAATAAGTACCTATCAGAGTAAACATTTAAAAAGGAGAACTTTGATGGGCACTT
>NZ_JAUOQO010001173.1:0-228 GCF_030547725.1 Staphylococcus pasteuri
GTTCAGAGCTCGCTAATCCGCTCCATCAATTTGCTGCCGGCACATATCAAGTCACGCTGAGGGTTAGCGACCAGTCTAATGATCACGATAGTTATAGTCGCACCATTCGAGTGAGTAATTAACACGCGAATTAAACGCACTATATTATTCATAGCCGCAGACAAAAAAGCTCCTCACAGCAAGGCTGGGAGGAGTAAACAAAAAAAGTAGACGAGATAACTTGAGTGC
>NZ_JAUOQO010001174.1:0-228 GCF_030547725.1 Staphylococcus pasteuri
ATGTCGCCTACCGCGCCCTGAACCTGGGGGGCCGCCGCATCCTCCTCGCCGATGCGCCGGGCCATGAGGGCTATCTCCGCAACACCGTCACCGCCGCCTCCACCGCGGATCTCGCCATCCTGCTCGTCGTTGCCGCGCGCGGCATCCGCCAGCAGACGCGGCGCCACGCGCTGGTGGCCGCGCTGATGCGGGTGGGCGGCGTCGTCCTGGCCGTCAACAAGATGGACC
>NZ_JAUOQO010001175.1:0-228 GCF_030547725.1 Staphylococcus pasteuri
GCCCCATGGAGACGAAACCCCTCTATCAACTTATCAATTGCATCTTCTGGAAAATACCTCGCACCTAACTTAGTTGTTGGCGGTGTAAATTTTGGCTGAATATTAGGTACTGAAGCCACTTGAGCAGGACTTGGTACTTTCATTATATGGCTGAGAAATGCACGATTTTTTTTATGGTGATAGGCAGCGTAGGCCAGGTATTTTTCAGCTAATGTTGCCTCACGATAT
>NZ_JAUOQO010001176.1:0-228 GCF_030547725.1 Staphylococcus pasteuri
CTACCATGCTACCCATCGTTTGTTTCAGTCTCAAAGTGGAATCTATTGCGTTCTTTGGGCCGAAGATACTGATGAAGAAGAACACGAACACCAACACACACTTCGTTATTGGTTAGATTTGGTGACTGATAACACTATCGATAGCTCTGTTATTGTGGTGAAAAACCAAATTGACCGTTCTCATAGTAAAGGGAACTTTCATCCAGACTTAGAGGGGCAACCCTATTG
>NZ_JAUOQO010001177.1:0-220 GCF_030547725.1 Staphylococcus pasteuri
TATATTTTACTTACTTATCTAGTTTTCAATGTACAATATCCTATTTTCAGTCAAGCGTTTGCATTCGGCTTTGTTTTCATCATTTTAAATACTCATTTACAAAAGTAAACTCCGTTTTAAAATAACTCAACGCATTGCCTGCGAATCGCTTTCTTTGAAAAAGGCTGATTTGAATGTTGTATAAACATTCAAAACTGAATACAATATGTCAATGTTATTC
>NZ_JAUOQO010001178.1:0-220 GCF_030547725.1 Staphylococcus pasteuri
TATATTTTACTTACTTATCTAGTTTTCAATGTACAATATCCTATTTTCAGTCAAGCGTTTGCATTCGGCTTTGTTTTAATCATTTTAAATACTCATTTACAAAAGTAAACTCCGTTTTAAAATGACTCAACGCATTGCCTGCCAATCGCTTTCTTTGAAAAAGGCTGATTTGAATGTTGTATAAACATTCAAAACTGAATACAATATGTCAATGTTATTC
>NZ_JAUOQO010001179.1:0-218 GCF_030547725.1 Staphylococcus pasteuri
CGTTATTAATCTTGTGAGTGTTCTTTCGAACACTAGCGATTATTTCTTATGAATTCAAGCTTTAAAACTCTAATTCATTCGGTTTTGCTTGGTAAAATCTATATTTTACTTACTTATCTAGTTTTCAATGTACAATAATGAAATGGTGGGCCTAAGTGGACTCGAACCACCGACCTCACGCTTATCAGGCGTGCGCTCTAACCAGCTGAGCTATAGGC
>NZ_JAUOQO010001180.1:0-214 GCF_030547725.1 Staphylococcus pasteuri
GAGCTTTCCAACGCACCCTCTTACACCTCATTCTGATGACTAATGGACCCTAGGCCGCTGCCCAGGAGTGAGCTGCTTTCCGACCCGAAGTCATGTCAAATCCCAATTTGACTGCATTATCAGATAGAGGATGCCAAGAGCTTTCCAACGCACCCTCTTACGCCTCATTCTGATGACTAATGGACCCTAGGCCGCTGCCCAGGAGTGAGCTGCT
>NZ_JAUOQO010001181.1:0-202 GCF_030547725.1 Staphylococcus pasteuri
TGTTCATTTCTTTACCGACAAGAATTAATTATACGCTTTATTAACTTTAAAGTCAACAACTTTTTATAATTAATTTTAAATCGTATATACTCCACAAAAAAATGACCTAACGGCCAATATGTGAGTATTTGCCTGGCAACGTCCTACTCTAGCGGAACGTTAGTCCGACTACCATCGGCGCTAAGGAGCTTAACTTCTGTGT
>NZ_JAUOQO010001182.1:0-201 GCF_030547725.1 Staphylococcus pasteuri
GTCTCGTAGTGTAGCGGTTAACACGCCTGCCTGTCACGCAGGAGATCGCGGGTTCGATTCCCGTCGAGACCGCCATTTTATTTTAATAGCATTTTACCTATAATCATGGAGGAATACCCAAGTCCGGCTGAAGGGATCGGTCTTGAAAACCGACAGGGCCTTAACGGGCCGCGGGGGTTCGAATCCCTCTTCCTCCGTTTT
>NZ_JAUOQO010000069.1:0-373 GCF_030547725.1 Staphylococcus pasteuri
GTTCAAAACTAGCGCTAGCTTGGCTGCGCCCTTGGCGCATTTGCCCTTCGGTTTTTTCTGCACCTTTGACTAATTCTCCCATCATTTGCTCAATTTGATCGGTAGAACCACGGGTTTGCTTGGCTAAGTTCCTTACTTCATCAGCCACTACCGCAAAGCCGCGACCATGCTCTCCCGCTCGAGCCGATTCAATGGCGGCATTTAACGCCAGCAAATTAGTTTGCTCTGCAATGCCATTAATCACTTCTAAGATCTTACTGGCATCTTTACTATTTTGCGCCAGCTCTCGCATATCTTCAGACGCGCTATCCACCTGCCCCACTAGCTGCTTTATTTCAGAGGTGGCGGATTGAGTCAGCTGATTGCCGTGTTC
>NZ_JAUOQO010000070.1:0-372 GCF_030547725.1 Staphylococcus pasteuri
GCATACAACACCCCATAAAAAATTATCTGGCGGCAGTTTACGCAGTATAAGGAAATAAATCAAATTTGATGTAAATACACCAAAATACATCACAAATGATGTAAATACCTTTGTAATACATCAATTTTGATGTATTATGTCCTCCTGTTTTAAGTTAACACACACCATTTACCTATTAGGAATAAAACAATCATGCTAGATACAAATAAAGAAACACAAGCGCAGTTTGATTTTTTTAAACCCGCTAATGACAATCAAACCACAACTAATGACAATCAAATCACAACGATTGTGATCAGCATGTCAGGTGGCCGCACTTCCGGCTTTATGGGCAAATGGATGATAGACAACAAAGAGATTGTTGCTAAACAC
>NZ_JAUOQO010000071.1:0-372 GCF_030547725.1 Staphylococcus pasteuri
GCCTTAGTTTTATCAATAGCCTTGATAGCGAATTAGATGCCAGTGCCTTGCAACTGACTGTTGAAGGTGAAAAGAAGCGTTTTGTGGGCTCTGAGCTAACCGGGAAAACCCTCGGTGTCATTGGCCTAGGGGCTATTGGCGCTGAAGTTGCACATGCTGCTTTAGCTTTAGGGATGAAGGTCGTTGGCTTTGATCCGGCACTTAGTGTTCAAGCTGCTTGGCGTTTGTCATCAGATGTTGAGTGTGCTGATGAATTAAAAGATTTATTAGCGCTGAGCGATTACGTCACCATTCATGTACCTGCAAACAAAAATACCACAGGGCTAATTAATAGTGATAACTTAGCGTCGCTAAAGCGTGGCGCAGTGTTAC
>NZ_JAUOQO010000072.1:0-371 GCF_030547725.1 Staphylococcus pasteuri
GTATTGTACCCATAACCAAACGTCAAAACGAGACTAGAACCTTGCTTCATTGCATCCAACAAATCACGGCTTTGAAATGCTCTTAAGCTTGTCGATAAGTCATCTTGCATTTATCGGCTTAATTAGAAACTGCCAATTTAGAGGCACAGAATAGTCTTTTTAAATACGTAGACTAGTTGTTTACAAAACACTCTCCAATTTCAAATTAGATACTTGGCAACCATATTTAGCAAGGTACACAGGCAATAAAAAAGGACGCTTAAGGCATCCTTTTTCTATAAATTGCTGTAAAGCTAAGCTACGTTAACTTCGGATTCAATCGGTGCATTTTTAGCTTCTAATACGCCAGATTCAAAGTGATCCACTTGAAT
>NZ_JAUOQO010000073.1:0-371 GCF_030547725.1 Staphylococcus pasteuri
GCTGAATATGCAGGATATTTTTTCACGTTTAGCCTCTGAGCTGATATCGAATGCTCTTTCAGCATCTAGAGTTATATTTTTCCTGAACATCCGCATTTCATTGCTAAGGTCGGCTTCTAGCCCAAAGCTTTTCAAGCGTTTCAATCTTTTGTTAATTGACTCGGCTTTGTATGTAAAGATAGAGCTTTTGAGTAAGCATTTATTCTTATCAGAATAGTCATGCTCTGTCTCCCAAAATTCTATTGAAGATATAGCTAAAGACTGTATTTCTACTATCAGCGCGGTTTTTCTTGAAAAAAGTTCATTTCTTGATGCTATCTTTTGTGCATTTTCGTATATCGTTTCCCATCCGTAAACTACTAAAATAGCGG
>NZ_JAUOQO010000074.1:0-369 GCF_030547725.1 Staphylococcus pasteuri
CCATTAGATTATTCTTTTATTACGTATGAATTTGCATAACAAGTGAGCCAAAAAGCTAAATCTAATAATGGCTTAGCCCATTAATTGTGCAGGATATCTCACAATAATTACTAAAAAAGCTAATCAACGAAAACCTTACTAGGATTACTAGTGGGTGTAATGTCGAACTTTGGGAAAGGTAGCAAGGCATGTTTGGAAAAAATATCAGTCAGATCTCGGTTGTTCATCGGCTATACATTGGATTTGCCGTACTCACTATAGTGATTGCACTTGGTGGCGGCGGCGCGTTGTTACTCGGCCAAAAAATAAATTCAAGCTTTAATATGTTGACGGAAAACAGCGCCAAAACGCAGTTGTTGGCCAACGGTG